>NZ_LEKS01000010.1:0-175365 GCF_001027725.1 Flavobacterium sp. ABG | reverse complement strand
ACCGTAACTTTAAGATATTTAACTACCGGAAGCAAAACGGTAACCGTTAATTATACCAACACCAATAGTTGTACAGCAACTATGGCAACTTCATCAACTGCAACTACAGTTAATGCTCGACCTATTGTAACCTTTACAGCTCAACCGGGAGTAAGTACCTGCGTTGGGACAAATGTTACCTATACTACTGAAGCTACTATGTCTAGTTACGTTTGGGTATTCCCTGGAACTGCCGGAACAGATTACACTATTGTTTCAGGAGGTACAAGCACAAACAATACCGTAACTTTAAGATATTTAACTACCGGAAGTAAAACGGTAACCGTTAATTACACCAACACCAATAGTTGTACTGCAACTACGGCAACTTCATCAACTGCAACAACGGTTAATGCGCTACCTATCGTAACGTTTACTGCTCAGCCGGGATCAAGCGCTTGTGTGGGGACAAATGTTACTTACACCACTGAAGCTGGTATGTCTAATTACGTTTGGGTATTCCCCGGAATTGCCGGAACAGATTACACTATTGTTTCAGGAGGCGCAAACACAAACAATACCGTAACTTTAAGATATTTAACTACTGGAAGTAAAACAGTAACGATTAACTATACAGATACTAATAGCTGCATAGCAACATCTGCTACATCTTCTACAGCAACAACAGTAAACGCAGGACCAACAGCCCCGATAGTAGGCACAATAACACACCCAACCTGTATAATAGCAACAGGAAGTGTACAATTAAGTGGCTTACCTACTACAGGAACCTGGACCTTAACAAGAACACCGGGTGCTGTTCAAACAACAGGATCAGGAACAACAACTTCAATAACAGGTCTTGCTGCTAATACTACCTATACTTATACTGTTAGTAGCGGTGCATGTCCGTCTGTATCTTCAGTCAACGTTGTTATAAACCCAATACCTCAATTGGCAACCTGGAATGCAGGATGGACCAATGGGCCTCCAACAATTAATCAACCCGTTCTTTTTGAAGGAGACTACACGTCAACAACGGATGTAAATGCTTGTAGCTGTACAATAGGCTTAACAGCTAAAGTTGTAATTAGCATTGGAAATACTTTAAAAATTACCAATGGTCTGACAGTTGCAAACACAGCGAGCCTGACTTTTGAGAACAATTCAAGTTTAGTGCAAACCAACGATGACCCTACTATCAATTCAGGGATCATCACCTACAAACGCAAAACATCACTTCGTCTTACTGATTACGGATACTGGTCTACGCCTGTAAATCCTAAAAAATTAGTAGATGTATCTCCTTTAACTTTGTCTGATAAATACATGGGCTTTAATGGAACAGGCTGGGTCATCACCAATTCAAATACCGAAATGACAATTGGTAAAGGTTACATTATTCGTGCTCCGCAAACCTTTTCTAATGTAGATAGAGCGGATTTCACTGCTGAATTTAAAGGTACTCCAAACAATGGTGCTCTAAACGGTGAGACCGTAGAGGCTGATAAGTTTTACCTCATCGGTAACCCTTACGCATCTGCTCTGAACGCTAATAGTTTTTTAGATGACAATCCTTTCATGAACGGAACGCTTTATTTCTGGACACACAATACCCCTATAGGCGGTTCAAATGGTCTGAAATATCTTGCTGATGATTACGCTGCTTTTAATCTAACAGGGGGAGTAAATACCAAAGCACCTACCGGCGATGATGCACCCGGAAATAACGATTCTGAGCCATCCGGTTATATCGCTGCAGGACAATCTTTCTTTGCAAGTGCGGCTAGCCCAGGAACAGTTTCTTTTAAAAACTACATGCGAGAAGGTGGCGCAAATAACGGTCAGTTCTTTAAACCGGCAAGACCATCAAAAGAAAAATCAACCAGAAATCGCATCTGGATTAACATTATCAACAAAGAAGGAATTTTCAAACAAACGCTTCTTGGTTATGTCAACGGTGCAACAAATAGTTACGAAAACAGATATGACGGTGAATCTTTTGACGGTAATCCTGCTCTTGACTTTTACAGTATAAACAACGATCGTAATCTTGTTATTCAAGGACGTGCTCTGCCTTTTACAGACACTGATATTGTTCCTTTAGGATATCGTAGCGCCGCTGCTGGTGATTATACCATCTCAATAGGAAAAATAGAAGGCGATCTGATCAATCAGAACATTTTCATTGAAGACAAAACGACAGGAAAAATCCATAATTTAAAAACAGCGAAATATACCTTTAGCACCGCAAAAGGAACTTTTGCAGATCGTTTCGTACTGCGTTATACAGATAAAACATTAGGAACGGGAGATTTCGAAAACACCGAAAACAATGTTTTTGTTACGGCTAAAAACAAAGTAATAAAAGTAATCTCTGCAAAAGAAACGATTAAAGAAGTTACGATTTATGACGTTTCAGGAAAACTACTTTATAACAAAAAGAAAATTGGTGAAACGGAATTGCAAATAGCAAATTTACAATCCGCTAATCAGGTTTTATTGATTAAGGTCATCTTAGACAACAATCATACAACCACCAAAAAAGTTATATTTCAATAAGATATAAACACCGATTTAAGCATAAAAAAAATCCATTTGTTCAGACAAATGGATTTTTTTTATGCTTTATTTTAATGTTTTCAATTAAGCCTTTTCAATTAGAATACTGACCGCATTACCACCAAAGCCAACGGCATTAATCAATATTTTCTTTAATGGCTTACTCTGTTTTTGTACTTCGGCAAAAGGAACATTAACAAATGTATTGTGCTGCAACATCAAAAGAGCAAGTTCCAGACTCAATATTCCGGAAGCTCCAAAAGTATGTCCGATCTTCCATTTATTAGTCGTTAATAAAGGTATTTTAGCCCCAAAGACTTTTTCGATGGCGCGCAACTCCGTAAGATCTCCTTTTATGGTTCCGGGAGCGTGCATGACTATCGCATCAATTTCTTCCGAATTAGTATCATTTAAGGCCATTTTCATGGACTTTTGAAAACAATCCGCTTCTGCAGAAATCGAAATATTATGTTCTAAAATTTCCGTTGCGTAACCAACACCTGTAATATAGGCTATAGCATTTTCCTTCTCTCCGGCTTCGAGACAACACACCGCAGCTCCTTCGCCCAAGATCATGGTGTTTTGCGTTTTCTCAAAGTCAAAAGCAAGATTAGGCCACGACTCTTCCTCCTGATCAACACGGGAATATATTTTTAGGGCTCTCATCTGAGCGATCGTAAAATCGGTCAAAGGCGCTTCACTCCCTCCTACCAAAAATTTATCCGCCATTCCTGATCTCAACCACGCCACACCATTTAAAAGAGCATGAAGCGCTGTTGAACAAGTAATCGAATGCGAAATTTCCGGACCAATACTTTGTAGATCGTGCGCAATCCATGACGAGATATTACCCAAAGTTGTGGTTGGGGAAGCTAAAGTCTGTGCTTTACCGGTATCGATATATTCCTTATAATGCTTTTCGAATAAATCGGTCGCACCACGGGAAGAACCTATATTTATTCCGAAAACGTCCTCTTTATTCCAACCTGCTTTTTCGACCGCTTTTCGCGAAGCAGTCAAAGCAAACAGAACAGAGTCGTCTAAAAATTTGTATTTAATATCCGATTCACGAACCTCGGCTACAATTTGTTTTGATTCAACATCCAAAGCCGCAACAGAAGTTTGCTGCTGATCTAAAAATTGCTTCGAAAAACAATGTTGATTATCCAGATATTTTTCCCAGATTTCTTCCGCATTATTACCCAATGGAGAAATAGAAGAGAAAGCTGTTATGGAGATTTTTTTATTCAATGTTTTTTATTTAACCGCAAAGTTCGCAATGTTCCTGCAAAGTTTGCAACGTTTTTAAATATTTAAGCTACTAAAGTCAACTAAACTTTGTTTAATGAACTTATATAACTCATATGGCTTAAATCAATTAGACCATATCAATTGCCTCTTCGATAGTCGAATAGACTTTTTGAAGCTGCGCATCAGTCATAATATATGGAGGTAAAATGTAAACAATATTACCAACCGGTCTTAAAATAACTCCTTTTTCAATAAAGAAATTGTAAAGTTTGGTTCGCATCGAACCGTAATAACTTTCTTCTGAATCTGATTTTATTTCAACTGCAAAAATAACCCCTAAAGCTCGGGCAGTAATTACTTTTGGATGGTTCTCGATTTTCTTCTGAAAATTTAGATGACTTTTATTTATTCTTTGAATGTTGTCCTGCATTTCATCCGTTTGCAACAAATCAATACTAGCCAAAGCCGCTGCACATCCGGTTGGATTTGCCGTAAAAGTATGACCGTGGAACAAGGCTTTATTAATATCATCATCATAAAACGCATCAAAAACCTCCTGTGTAAAAGTCGTAATAGCCATTGGAATAGTACCTCCCGTCAATGCTTTCGACAAACAAATCATATCGGGTTCTTCGGTAACATAATCCATTGCAAAGGTTTTTCCGGTTTTACCAAAGCCCGTCATTACTTCATCGGCAATGGTTAAAACTTTATTCTCTTTACAAATTTGAAGTAAGGTAGCCAAAGCTTCTGGTTCGTACATAACCATTCCTGCTGCACCCTGAACTAAAGGTTCAAAAATAAATCCGGCACAAGTATGGTTTTTAATCACGGCTTTCAATGCATCAAAACTTAACTGTTCCGATCCTTTCACAGGAACCGGAATTCGTACTACATCAATAAACATTCCTTGAAAAGCTTGTGTATAAAAAGAGATTCCGCTTGCCGCCATAGCCGCAAAAGTATCTCCGTGAAAAGCATTTTCAAAAGCAATTATAGTGGTTCTTTTTTCATTTTTATTGAAAAAATATTGCAGTGCTACTTTTATAGCCACTTCAACCGCTGTTGAACCATTATCTGAAAAAAATATTTTCTGCTGATTCTTTGGTAAAATTTCAATAAGCTTCTCCGCCACTTTTATCGCAGGTTCATGCGTAAAACCGCCGAACAAAACATGCTCTAAAGTCGTTAATTGCTTGTAAATCGCATCGGCAATAAATTTATTACTGTGCCCGAACGGATTTACCCACCACGATGCAATCGCATCAATATATTCTTTATTATTCTCATCCCACAACAAAGCGCCTTCTCCTCTCGAAATGGCTATTGGAGTTTGCGCGGTTTTATGCTGTGTATAAGGATGCCATAAATATTGGCTGTCTTTTTCTGTTAAGGTCATCTAACTTTAGATTTTAGAATATTGATTTTAGATTGCTAACAAATTCTCGCGGAACAAATCTGCGTACTCCCGGATTACATTTTGATCAAAATAAGGTTCTTCCTCTATTCTTCCGATGCATTTTACCGCTGTTTTATTCAAAATCAAATCTTCGGTAGCTTTGTTTTCGTTTCCGCTAAAGATAATTCCGGCCACCTCAAAACCTCTGTTTTTTATTGCTTCAATAGTCAATAGAGTATGATTGATGCTTCCCAAGTAATGCCTTGAGACTACAATCACTTTGTAATCGGATTGAATTAAATCGACAATTAAATCGGTTTCATTCAGCGGAACAAAAATTCCACCGGCTCCTTCTATTACCAAATGATTATCGGTTTTTGGCTCTTTGATTTCGCTCAATTCAATTCTTACTCCATCAATTTCTGCTGCCAAGTGCGGACTTGCAGGTGTATTCAACCGATAACTGTTTTCTAAAATACGGGATTTAGAATTTGAAATTTTTGACTTGATTTTATCACTGTCCGAGTTATCCAGATCTCCGGCCTGAACAGGCTTCCAATAGTCGGCTTCTAAAGCTTCAACCACAATTGCAGAAGTCACCGTTTTACCTACATCTGTAGAAATTCCTGTAATAAATATTTTCATTGCTCTCTTTTAATAGTATGCAAAAATACCAATAAAAACAACAAACCCATCATTACGATGGGTTTGTTGTTTAACTACTCTTCTTTTAATTGATCTATAACCTTCTTTATTTCTTTGGCGTACTTGCCATAAAAAAAATGAACCCACCACTCTAAGCCCAATCCCATCGAAAGAATCGCAAAAACAACCACCGAAAAAACACTTATAATTTCTGCATTGCTAAATTCAAACATCACAAAATCAGCCTCTTTTGAAGACTTAAAATAAACAAAAACAACTAAATACAAGATCATAAATGGCGTCAATGCAAACCCGAACGTTTTATACAATTCCATATTTAATCTGATATCAAAATAAGTCTCGTATAAACTGTCCTTTGTACTTAATGCAACGGTGTTCAATCGCTTATAAAATAAATACAGCTTCGCCAAATAATATATCGTAACAGCGACAGCCATACTGTATAACAAATAGAAAGGCACAATAAATTTTTGTTCAAACGAACAGATATAAGGCACAAATCCGATTAAAAAAACTAAGACAACCTGTAAAATTAGCTCGTATTTCAGATTTTTTCTGATCCTGTCCAAAGGTGTATTGGCAGACCTGATTTTCTCTAAATTATCCGGAAGAATGATCGAATCCGATTTTTCATTGTTCCATGCGTTTTGTATGTCGTTAAAATCCATATCCCTGATTTTTTATTATTTCTTTTAGTTTTTCTTTTGCTCTGTTTAATTTTACTCTGGCATTTCCCTCCGAGATCCCTAAATTATCTCCAATTTCTCTATGTGAAAATCCTTCTAATTGGTAAAAAATAATTGCTTTGTCTATTTTTTCTAATTTTTGAACTGCTTTATAAAAATGGTCAATCTGACTTTCTTTTATGTGCGAATCATCCTCCTCATCTTTAATATTCTCTGAAGCAATCTCGTATTTATCAACCTTCCGTTTTTCTTTCTTTAGGAAAACAATTGCCGTATTAATAGCCACCCGGTACATCCAGGTCGAAAATTGGCTTTCATTTCTAAAGGACTCATACGATTTCCAGAGCTGACAAACAATTTCCTGAAACAAATCCTGTTGATCATCGGCCGTATCCATGTACATTTTCGACACTTTGTACAAGATTCCTTTATGACTTTCTATTCGATTTAAAAATTCTTTTTCTTTCTCTTTCAAAATAGCTCTAATTCATCACTGGTTTTACTGTGTATCCCGCTTTTCTCAACAAATTAATTATTCCTGTATCACCACCCAAGTGAGCCGCTCCAACTGCAAAAAAGACACTTTCCTTTTTCATCTGCTCCGGCATAATCTTGATCCAATTAGCATTTCTATCGTCAAGCATGTATTTCTTAGCTTTAAGATTCATTATTTTTTCATCTGTCGTCAATTTATACAAAGACTCCATATCTTCATTTTTATAGTTGGCTACTAATTTAGTCGTTTCATCAGCACTTGTTTCTTCGAGCATAGCAATCATTTCAACATCAGAATAGGCATTTTCAAAACTCTCGCATTGCGATTTTACGGTTTCAAGCCCTCCAACCTCAATTTGACGTTTTTTTGCCATTTCGATAAAATTCAATTCATAAAATTTCAGGTCAGTACAACCAAAGCTTTTCATTGAGATCAGACTCATTACGGTCAACAAACTAAAACTATCCACCTGTTGTATCGTCATTCCGGCATTTTTTTGCAGAATTAGATTCAGTTTTGACAATTGCTCTGCAGTTAACTTTTTGCTTAACGGCTCTTTCCCCATTGCCACTCCCTGCAACTCCACCATCTCTTTAGGGTCGGCAAAATTAATTTCCAGTACCAATTTATCTGATTTCTCGAATGCCTTATTTGTTTTTTCAGAAAGAAAATAATCTCCTGCGCAAATCATATGAACGGTTCCATACAAATAAGATGGTTTAGTTAATCCTTTTCCTGACACTTCCCATAGAAGAGAATTTTCTAATTTAGGAGTATTGGTCTGAGCGTTGGTTGTTCCATTAAAAATAAATAGTACTATAGCAATTGTTGATTTTATAAAATTTTTCATTTTGTTGATTGATTAAAATTATTTGGTTTAATTATTTAAAAATTCTTCTATTTATTCACTGATCTTACTTTTTTGCCAAAAAACTACAGCCAATAAAAAACAGGACACAGCACTAATAAGAAAGTGTTTGTTCGGATGGTTTAACAAAAATTGATTCACCACCGCAAATCCAAATACAGCCGAAGTAAAAAAGATAGAAATAAAATGGAAGCTTTTTGATTTTGATAAAAGTGATATTGTTTTCATAATGGTTTTGATTTATTTGATTACGACTCGTAAGTAATCAAAGCATAAAAACGTTACAAAAAAAATTATTTTTTTTTCAGAAAGCGAGAAAACACAGCAGTTTCTAGAGTAGCAAACCTTTTAATCCATACCCTTTATGGCTGGTCACTGATCTAACGGATTATACGGATTAACGCGGGTTATTAATGTTGGTTTTTCTGTTGTTTGTATAGATTAAACGTTTGAAATCCGGTGTTTCACCAAAATTCAGAACTAAACCAACTTCAATACGCGTGCACCTCAAATAATTCAATAATTGAGAAATGTGCGAACTAAGTAAACATTCGCACGCCTTAAGTTCAACAATTATTGACCCTTCAATTATCAAATCAGCATAATATTCACCAACAATCTGATTTTTATAATATACCTTAATTTGTTTCTGCGCCTCTACTTCATAACCCTGAGATTTTAACTCAAGATACATCGCATTTTGATACACTTTCTCAAGAAAACCATAGCCAAGCTCGTTATAAACATCGTAAAACACACTTAGAATGGGCTTAGAAACTTCTCCATGTAATAAATCACTCATTATTTTCAGTGTAAACCCGCTTAATCAGTTTAATCGGTGAGCTAAAATACGAAATTTCCTAATAATATTAAAATCTGACTGATTTCCTCTTCCGAATTATAACTATGAATACAGAAACGAAGTCTTTCCTGCCCTTCCGGAACGGTTGGAGAAAGTATTGGTTTTACATCAAACCCTTTATCTTGTAGTTGTTGCGCTAGTTTTTTTACATTTTCATTGCCCGGAACGATCGCTGACTGAATAGCCGATTTACTTCGAACAAACATGGGCTTCAAACCCAACAAGTTTTTTTGCTGATTAAAAAAGATAATATTCATTCGTAACTTCTCGATAACCAACTTTTCAGTTTCCAAATGTTGGTAAGCAGTCAGAATTGTAGATACCGAATGTGGAGACAATCCCGTAGTATAAATAAAACTTCTGGCAAAGTTGATTAGATATTCTTTAAGTTCAACACTCCCTAAGACAGCTGCTCCATGGCAACCCAACCCTTTTCCGAAAGTCATGATGCGGGCGAAAATACGATTGTGCAACTGCAAATACTGCATTAATCCTTCTCCTTTTTCCCCAAAGACACCCAAAGTATGTGCTTCATCAACCACCAGAAAGCAATTGTATTTTTCAGAGAGTACGACCAGTTCTTCTAAATTTGGACTATCTCCATCCATAGAAAAAACAGTTTCGGTAACAATGTAAATAGTCGTATCCGGAAATTTAAGAATAAGTCGTTCTAAATCTTCAAAGTCATTATGGTTAAATCGATAGGATTTGGCATTAGACATGATAATCCCATCACGAATCGAAGCGTGACTCAATTCATCATACAGAATAACATCATTTCTTTGCGGTACAGCGCCAAAAAAACCAACATTGGCATCGTAACCCGAATTAAAGATTAAAGCTGATTCAGCATCATGAAACTGCGCTATAAAAGATTCAGTGATTTGATACAACGAATGGTTCCCTGAAATTAATCGTGATCCCGTCGCTCCATTCTGAATGAGTTCGTTTTCGATTAAATAATGATGTGCAAGTTTAAAAACAGATTCCGATTTAGAAAACCCAATATAGTCGTTAGAAGAAAAATCAACAAGATTATTAAAACTTGGTAATTGTCTCAGCGAATTATTTTGCTTTCTGTTTTCAAGCTTTTGGGTAAGATTTTCGGGTAATTTCATAAAAGCAAAGTTATGAAATTCCAAATTATGAAATTCCAAATTCCAACTTTTCGAATTCTATCTTTTCAAAAAAGCTTGCGCGAAATCCTGTTTGTTTAAGCGAATGAGACTATTTATAAAAATCATTCGGCTCTGCAAAAAACGCAACGTATCATTAGCGATTAACATAAATAGTATTGTTAATTAAAATATTAATATTTCTAATTTTCAATTCACAAACTGATTATGAGTAATTTGTATATTGCATTAAAAAAGAGAAGAATGAAGATTATTTGCAAAAACTGTGAAACAGAAAATTATCCGGATTTTAATTATTGCCCTGAGTGCAGTCAAAGAGTAAATTTGCATCGTATAAGTCCGCACGAGATTTTTCATGAAGCAATTCATTATTTTTTACATGCAGACAAAGGGATTTTTCAACTTATTATGTCTTTGACATTAAAAAGCGGAACTGTAGCTAAGGAATATATCAATGGCAAAAGAAAGAAGTACTTTCCCCCACTTAATTTTTTCTTATTGGTTGCCGCTATCTTTGTTTTCATTTCCAATATCCCAAAAGAAACACCTCCAATTGATATCCCAAAAGAAAATCAGGAACTTAGCGCTATTTCAGATCCTGTTCAAAAAGAGAAAATCATACATCTTTATGAACGAAAAGAAAAAATGTTTCATTTCATAAAAAAATATTCTAATCTAATGGCGATGATGGCGCTACCGCTACTTGCCTTTTTTTTCTGGCTGTTTTACAAAAAAGAAAACTACAACTATACAGAACATCTTGTGGCAGGTATGTACATGCTGGGCTTTTGTATACTCGTCAATACGCTTTTAATTTTACCCATATCTTTATTATTCCACTTATCGACTAATTATCAAGCTTTGTTTTTTCTACTGTTTCAGCTCTTTTATTTTACACTCTTTTATTATAAGTTTTTAAATAAAGACACCAAACTTCAACTTGCAAAAACCTTTGCAGTAAGTGCTTTGGGGATCATATCCTGGTCAATTATATCAGGACTTACTGTACATACTTATATTTCGAGTGGTTTTTGGGGAATACTACAATAACACAAAGTCGTCAATCTAAAATAAACAAAAAACAAAAAAGCCAGACAATGTCTGGCTTTTTTACTTATTCTAAAATCGTCTTAGTCTGCTAAAACAATAATCTTATTGTCTTTCATTTCGATAGTACCTGATTCAATTTCCAAAGTATAGGTTTGATCATTTACTTTCGTGAATTTACCCGCTACTTCTTTAGAAAAACTGAAGCTTGAAGCTACAATTTTAACAGTTCCTTTTTCTAAAATAGAAACAATAGGAGCGTGATGATTCAATATTTGAAAGCTTCCATCAACTCCAGGTACTGTAACCGAAGTTACTTCTCCTGAAAATAATTTTGCTTCTGGTGATACTATTTCTAAAGTCATAACTATTTTTTAAAATTCCAAATTATAAAATTCCAAAATCCAAAATTGGAATTTGGAATTTTTATTTTTTTAAGTTTATCAAGCTTGGCTTGATTATGCTTCAGCCAACATTTTCTCTCCAGCTTCGATTGCATCCTGGATAGAACCTTTCAAGTTGAAAGCTGCTTCAGGAAGGTGATCTAATTCACCGTCGATGATCATGTTGAATCCTTTGATAGTATCTTTAATATCAACCAAAACTCCAGGAATACCTGTAAATTGCTCCGCTACGTGGAAAGGTTGAGATAAGAAACGTTGTACACGACGTGCTCTTGATACAGATAATTTATCTTCTTCAGATAACTCTTCCATACCTAGAATCGCGATAATATCTTGCAATTGCTTGTATTTTTGAAGGATCTCTTTTACTCTTTGTGCACAATCGTAGTGCTCATTTCCTAAAATTTGAGGAGTCAAAATTCTTGAAGTAGAATCTAACGGGTCAACCGCAGGATAAATACCTAACTCAGCAATTTTACGAGACAATACTGTTGTAGCATCTAAGTGAGCAAAAGTTGTAGCCGGTGCCGGGTCAGTTAAATCATCCGCAGGAACGTAAACCGCCTGTACAGATGTAATAGATCCTTTGTTTGTAGAAGTAATACGCTCTTGCATAGCTCCCATCTCTGTTGCCAAAGTTGGTTGGTATCCTACTGCAGAAGGCATACGTCCTAAAAGTGCTGATACCTCAGAACCTGCTTGTGTAAAACGGAAGATGTTATCAACGAAAAACAATACGTCTTTACCTTGATCAGTTCCAGCTCCATCACGGAAATACTCCGCAATAGATAATCCTGAAAGTGCTACACGAGCACGAGCTCCAGGTGGCTCATTCATTTGTCCGAAAACGAAAGTAGCTTTAGACTCTCTCATTCCTGGCATATCTACTTTAGATAAATCCCATCCTCCATTTTCCATAGAGTGCATGAAATCATCACCGTATTTAATAATACCTGACTCTAACATCTCACGAAGTAAGTCATTTCCTTCACGTGTTCTTTCTCCTACTCCTGCGAATACAGAAAGTCCACCGTGACCTTTTGCGATATTGTTAATCAACTCCTGGATCAATACCGTTTTACCAACACCTGCACCACCAAACAATCCAATTTTACCTCCTTTTGCATAAGGCTCGATCAAATCGATTACTTTAATACCTGTGAATAAAACTTCTGATGAAGTTGATAAATCTTCAAATTTTGGAGCTTGTCTGTGAATAGACAAACCGTTTTCTCCTGTTTTTGGCAAGTTTCCTAAACCATCAATTGCATCTCCAATTACATTGAATAATCTACCATATACGTCTGGACCGATTGGCATTTGGATTGGATTTCCTGTTCCAACTACTTCATATCCTCTACTCAAACCGTCAGTTGAGTCCATAGAAATGGTACGAACAGTGTTTTCTCCAATATGAGATTGTACTTCTAGAACTAATAATGTTCCGTCTTTTTTTGTGATTTCTAATGAATCATAAATTTTTGGAAGTTCAACATCCTTTCCGTTGAAAACTACGTCAACTACTGGTCCAATGATTTGAGCAACTTTTCCTATTACTTTTGACATTACTTATGTATTTATTAAATAGCTATTTAGGTTTATCGAAAATACCTCTTTTTTCAGAGCGCAAAGATAAATTTTTAAAATATAAAATCAATATTTTTTTTATAAAAAATACTACGATTTTGTTTGATTCCTAAAAGTCAGGCCCAAAATCGCCAAAAAAGTATTTTTTAACAAAATAAAAAAAAGCCAGCATGGTCTAAAACCAAGTGGCTCTTTTACTAAAAAAAATTGGCTTTATTGTATTACTTTAGGATATAGTATCTGATACTTTCCTAAATTAACTCCTTTTAAGTTTGATCCGTACTTAAGATTGATCGCCTCTATAAATTTATTTGCAATCAATGCATACCCTCTTGGTGACGGATGCACACCATCTAAAGAAAAGGTTCCTCCGGTTACAAACGTCGATGTCATTGTGTAACCATCTACCACAATTCCGGCAGTAGACAAATCTTCCATCACCTTTTTCGCATCAACAAAAGCTAAGCCGTTTGCTTCCTGAGCTGCTTTAATACTCACATTATAAGCATCTGTAGCCGTTCTGATTTCGGCTATTTCGGCTGGGATCAGAACAAACTTGTCCTGTAACGGATAAGTAATTCCAAACTTGTCTAATGGAGCCGGTGGCGCCATTCCAATTCCTGAATTAGCAGCAGTCGGAGCTGTCCCGATAGCCGATCTTGTGGTTAAAAGCACTAAATCTGTTGCTGTAGCCTGACGTGCCTGACCAAAAACCAATCCATAAAAAGCAGCGGTCTGCGCTCCTACTGAAGGCGTAAGAACTGCTGTAAGCTGTGCGGCTAAATTTGGCAAAGACTCGTCTTTTATCAACAATGGATTTGCAGCAGTAAGAGACAATAATTCAATTCTATTGGTTACACCTAGATAATTTAACGCCCCTTTTAACGGTCCGTACAATTGTGCATTAAGCGCATTAATAGTAGCCGTTCCAACAGCAGCATTCCCATTACCCAAAACCGAAATCGTTAATGGATTATAAGGAACTGTTGTAAAATGCGGCAGTGTATTGATATATGGCAAGTTTGCCACAACTCCTTTTTTCCCGTTTTTAGATAATTCTGTTGCCAGATTTTTGTAAACAGCATCAAAAGTAGCAGGAGCAGTAATCGGGTTTGATCCGTCTCCACCAGTTGTAGCATACCCTAAAACATCATTACCACCAATCCACAAAGAGAAGAAAGTAGGATTTTGAGCCAAAGCATCTGCCAAAACAGTTGCCGTAGGCGAAGACGCTATTCTACCGAAATAAGGATTGGCAGTCGCATATCCGGCAAACGCCAAATGTGTTGCTTTTGCACCCGGGATACCCATATTGCTAAAAGCTCCGGTCAAATGTGTACTAATATCTGTACCCGAAATACCACTTACCGGAAGAGGTGTACTTGTTGCTACATCCAAATACAATCTAACACCAAGCGACGGTACCTGAGCACCTCCCGAAGAAAACCCTCCAAGATTGTCCGCCATAAAAGGAGTTGAAAAAACACCCCCTCCTACTAATGCAAATTGCTGTGCCAGTATATTTGGATAGGCATTTGTCTGACCTGCTTTAAACAAAGCATTATCTGAAAAACCAGCCGCAAAAGAATCTCCTAAAGCTACGTATTTCGAAAAATTCGCTGTCCCCGAGGTCAAGGGCTGTCCATCAGATGAGTTTACCACAGCCGCAGTATCATCATCGCTATTACAGGCCATAAAGGTAATCGAAACCAATAAAAGCCATTTGAAATTTTTTATCATGATTTAGTATGTTTTATAATTATCCTTTTCCGAATTCGAGATTCCAAAAAGCGAATAAAATGTTTGTTACGTCCGTTAATTCAAATTATGGGTTGATTGTCCAAGAAGCAAAATACTGTTGACCGATTAATCCGGCACCAAGTACCTGAGCATATTCTTTTCCTCCAATATTTGCAGCTCCTAATTTTACAACTGATTTTAGTTTTGGAAGTGCATAGTTAATCTGTGCATCAATTACAGTAGCCGATTTGATTATACCATCAGCAAATGTAGATTCCCATTTGTATTCGCTGTTCCATCTTCCGCTAACATTAAATCCGAAGTTTTCGAATAATTTCTCATTCCCAACAGATACTTTCACTCTGTGTTTCGGCGTATTGAACCCAGCTTCAAAACTTGGATCTTTTGCCTGATCAAAGTCAAATTGAGCATAGTTGTAATTCACACCTAATTCGTAATCAGCAATTATTTTTTTAGAAAGACCAACACCAAACCCAAACGATTTAATCTCAACATCTGTATTGGTATACAACTGATACGCTCTGTAATTCCCGTTCTGAAGTGCATGAAGCGTTTGGACTCCTGGATTTGCAGGCCCTAACAAAGGATTCGGCGAATCTTGTGCTGTACCATAATAAGGCGCTACCACATTTAAATTCCCAATAAAGTGATTATAGATATTGTAATAAGCATTAAGATCTATAGAAACATCATTAATAAAAGAACGATACCCAAGTTCAAAAGCCTTAACCTCTTCCGGTTTAACATAATCTACATTTGTTTTTCTCAAAAGTGCTGATGCAGCAATAGGATTACTTCCCGCTAATGCACTAAAGGCTCCCACAGAACTTGCCGTATAAGAATTACCATAAGCATTTTGACCATTCATTATAACTGTAGGCCCGCCGGCAAACATCTGACCTTGTGCCGTTGCAACATTTAAAGTCTCAGTAAAACGCAATAAATTATCCGGTGCAGAACCTAACAACACCGCATTTCCAACATTAAATCCAATATACTGATCTTGTGTAGATGGATTTCTGAAACCGGTTTGGAATGATCCTCTGAAATTATGATTCTTTTTCTCTCCTCCGGAATAAACCAAAGACACTCTAGGAGAAAGATTACCATCGAAATTTTTTGATTTATCATAACGAATAGAACCCGTAAATTTCAATCTTTCATCTAAAAACTTTTTCATCACCTGTGTATAGGCACCATATTCACTATAATTAATAGGCCCATCTGCATCTGTGTAAATCCTGCCGTGAGAATTTAACTCATACAATCTATAAGATCCTCCGACTTGAATTTCAACAACTTTTATCAAATCCTTAAAATTATAATTTAAATCAGAATGGTATATTCTTGAATTATCAACCAGTTTTGAACCTGTAAGCACACTCTCATCAGCAATTACCTGATTAAAAGCATTCTTAAACGCTGATGTTCCCGGTAAAAAACGCCCAGTATCTGCAGTAGCTCTTGCAGCTCTATGAGCATTTTCAGGTGTCATTCCTCCTAAAGTTGCTTGCGCATAAGCTCCCGCATACTGACCAAACCAGGTTTTATCATCTTTCCATTTTCTATTTACATTAATCCCTGTAAATACCATATCATAAGAATGCCCACCATCTTCTGAAGTTGTGTATCCTCTTAAGAAGAAGTTTCTTCCTTTAAATTCGATTTTATGTTGTTGCATAAAAAAGTCATTCAAGTAATATCTATTCGCTCCTTGATAAACCGCATTTCCGGTACCAAATTTACTTTGCCAGATAATTTCTAATCTGTCATCTCCAAAAGGTCTTCCGTGTAATGAAAAATCAATTTTAGTATTTCCAGCTTTGTTGTTGGTAAGATCAATTTCGTTATAACCCGTTCTACTAACATTTGTATTTGGCAACAAATTCACAGCAGCTGCCGGCAATAGACCTAAAGCAGCTAAAGACTGTCCTACGCCTTTTATATTTGTAGAAACTTCGTCTCCGTATACATTTATTCCATCATAGTTAATATTGCTTCTGTCAATTCCCGCAATTGTTTTATCATTATAATTTGTTGCATACCAATCTGTAGCTTCCATATAAGTAAAGTTGGCTTTGGCGGCAAAATATTTATTAAACGCATGTGAAAAACGCACTCCAAAATCGTAGTAATTATTTACTCCTGCGGCATCTTGTGAGGTCATTCCGTATTTAAAATAAGCAGATACCCCTTGATAATTGAATGGACTCTTACTATTCATAAATAAAATTCCGTTAAAAGCATTTGCTCCATACAAAGCAGATGATGCACCCGGCAACAACTCAACACTTTGAACATCTATTTCGGAAACACCTATTAAATTCCCTAAAACGAAATTCAAAAGAGGTGATGAATTATCCATACCATCTACCAATTGCATAAAACGGGTATTGGCTACAGTCGCAAAACCTCTTGTATTGATTGATTTAAAAGACATACTACTGGTATTCATCTGTACTTCTTTGAGGTTTTCCAAACCATCATAGAAAGAAGGAGAAGCTGTTTTTTTAATATCCTGAATTCCCATTCTTTCAATAGTTACCGGAGATTCAAGCACTCTCTCAGGAGTTCTGGAAGCAGAAACTACGATCTCATTCAATTTAGTTTCTTCTTCTTTTAACATTACCTCTATTTTTTGATTCAAGGAGGTTACATTGATTGTTTTAGCCTCAAAACCTACAGCCGTCACTTTAATTGTAAAAGGCGGTTTAGTAGAGACATTCAATTTAAATGTACCATCAAAATCGGTAGAAGCTCCGGTAGAACTTCCAACCACGACAATATTAGCACCTGGGATTGCTTGCCTGTTCGCATCGGTAACAGAACCGGTAATTGAATTCTGCGCAAAAGATATTCCGCTGAAAAACAACATAATTAATAAATAGACTCTCATTTGGTTAGTTTTTGTTAGTTTATACTACCAAAATACAAATAATTTCCATATGTATAAAAAAATGTTAAAATAAACTGATATTCGACATGTTTTAATTGATAATTATGACGATTTAGCAATGCCTTTTATTAAATTAAAATCAAATAATAAACCCTATGCAAAACAATTACTATGCATACATATTATTTTTGAAGGAAAAATTACGGATTTACTAAAAATACACCGTTCAGAAAAAAAATCTGATAATAAAAAAAAGCGAGACCTAAATCTCGCTTTTTTAACATTTAATATATTTTAATCTTTTATTCTATCGTAACTGATTTTATTAGCTACGTGGTTGACTCACATTATTCTATATATTTGAGCTTTCTATTTTTTTCCTAACCTTTCAAATTTACCTATTAACTCATTTAATAGTACAACTTCCTCACTATTAATCAATCCTTCTTGCTGGTAGGGTACTATCACATCTATTACAAAATCATATTCACGAATGTTATTAATCTTTTTTCGCTTTAGGATTTTCAACATCTTATTCTCTCGTTTATAAGGCAAGTTTTGCTTTTTTATTTCTTTCCAAAATTCCTCAACACAATTACCACCACCTTCTTGAAAGTATATAAACACATCATTAATCACATATTTCAAACTCTTCAAAGTCTCATATCGTGGTTCCGGGTTTAAAGCTCTTTCTCTACATTCTAAATAAGCTTCTACAAAGACATCTGATGTTTTAGTGTCCCACTCATTAGGTGTATAATTTCTAAAACAATAAATCGCAATATCAATTACCTTACTTATAGCATTCTTTGCATTTATATAACTATCTTTTGACATGTACTTTTCTAAACTAATAAACTTCCCGACTTAATTCCTTACAAAACATACACTTTTTTAAACATTTCCGAACTCACCTAAGGCATCACCAGTTCTTATTTTAATTATTTCAACCTCTCTTATTATACAGCATGATGACCAGATAATAATTAAAAAGCTAAATACTCCGAGACATTTTATTAATCAAAAAGAAAACAAAAAAATGCGACAAAAGTTTGCCACAAAAAAAGCGAGACCTAAATCTCGCTTTTCTAAAATCTATATGTTTTTAGTATCTATTCTACTGTAACTGATTTTGCCAAATTACGTGGCTGATCTACATTACATCCTCTCATTACCGCAATATAGTACGAAAGTAACTGCAATGGTATAGTAGTAATTAGCGGAGATAAAGCATCCGAAGTTTCCGGAATTTCGATCACATAATCCGCTAATTCGCGAACCTGAGTATCCCCTTTGGTCACAACAGCGATAATTTTACCACTACGTGATTTAATTTCCTGGATGTTACTAACGATCTTATCATAATGACCTTGTTTAGGCGCAATTACAATTACCGGCATATGCTCATCAATCAAGGCAATTGGACCGTGCTTCATTTCTGCCGCCGGATATCCTTCTGCATGAATATAAGAGATCTCTTTAAGTTTTAAAGCACCTTCAAGCGCTACAGGGAAATTATATCCACGACCTAAATACAAACAGTTTGGAGCATCTTTAAAAGCTGCTGCAATCTCCTTTGCACGATCGTTTGTTTCTAATGCTTCGGCTACTTTCTCTGGGATTATCTCTAATTCCTGTAAGTAGGCATGAAAATCACTATTTGACAAAGTTCCTTTAGCTTTACCTAATCGCAAAGCAATCATTGTTAAAACCGTAATCTGAGTTGTAAATGCTTTAGTTGAAGCTACTCCAATTTCCGGACCTGCGTGTGTATAAGCACCTGCATGGCTTTCTCTTGAAATAGAAGAACCTACCACATTACAAACTCCGAATACAAAAGCACCGTTTTCTTTTGCTAATTTAATAGCCGCCATAGTATCAGCCGTTTCTCCTGATTGAGAAATAGCGATTACCACATCATCTTTATTGATGATCGGATTACGGTATCTGAATTCAGAAGCATATTCTACTTCAACCGGAATACGAGTGAATTCTTCAAAGATATACTCAGCCACTAAACCGGCATGCCAAGAAGTTCCGCAAGCCACGATTAAAATACGCTTTGCATTTAAGAATTTCTCAATATTATCCTCAACACCAGCCATTTGAACAATTCCTTCATTTGCATGAAGTCTTCCTCTGTATGTATCCTTAATTACACTTGGTTGCTCGTAAATCTCTTTTAACATAAAGTGATCATAGCCTCCTTTTTCAATCTGCTCCAAATTCATCTGAAGCTGCTGAATGTAAGGGTCAACCAAAGAATCATCCTTTATTTTTCTAACTTTAAGTGGTTTATGCAATCTGATGTTTGCCATTTCACCATCCTCAAGATAAATTGCATTTGACGTATACTCAATAAAAGGAGATGCATCAGAAGCAATAAAAAATTCACCTTCTCCAACACCAATAGCCAAAGGGCTACCTAGTCTTGCCGCCACAATTTCATTTGGATTCTTTTTATCAAAAACCGCAATTGCGTAAGCACCCACAACCTGATTTAAAGCAATCTGAACTGCTTTACCAAGCTTGATACCTTCATTTTTCTGCACTTCTTCAATCAGATTTACCAACACTTCTGTATCCGTATCTGATTTAAAAGTATAGCCTCTTTTTATTAATTCTTCTTTAAGAGGTGCATAATTCTCAATAATTCCATTATGAATAATTACCAATTCTCCGGAATTAGAAAGATGTGGGTGTGAATTCACATCATTTGGCACCCCATGAGTTGCCCAACGGGTATGTCCGATTCCTATAGTTCCGTTTGTAGTAAATCCTTCTTTAGTCTTAGCTTCAAGATCTGAAACCTTACCTTTTGTTTTACAAAGTTTTATGCTTTCCTGGCCATCATACAACATAACCCCGGCACTATCATATCCTCTGTATTCGAGTCGTTTTAATCCCTTAATAATAATAGGATACGCCTCTCTATGACCTATATATCCAACAATTCCACACATATATATTTATTAATTTGGTTTCGTGTAGTAAACTTCAAGCCTCAACCTTTTAGCCTCAGGAACCGTGGATGTTCCTCCAAACAATACTGTTCCTAACGGACTTATAACGGATGCTTTTGGCGCATCTGTAATAACATCATTTTTCAATTTCAATTTATTCGAACCGGCCGTACTTATATCTCCGGTAACCACTAAGCCCAATTTAACATTAACTGCCGTAGTGTTTCTTATAATATTTCGAATATGATTTGTTAGCCTGATTTTATAAGTAGTTCCCTTTTTACTGGTAGGATCAACATTAATTATACCACTATACACTACTTTTCCCATCGCTGCTCCACTACCGGTAGCATCTGTTAAATAGTCTAAAATAGGGGTATTATTTGTTAAATCATACAAATAAATTCTTTTAGGTTCACGAGTGCCAACTGTTGCATCCGGTATTCCAAGCATCTTCTCTGAGTCAATATGAAAAACTAAATTAGCTTCATTAACCATCCATTTTTTTGCTCTGATGTCTTCCAGTTTTGAACCAAAAGCATTCAACTCAATAACAGCAAGAGACCCTTGACCCCCTTTTAAATAAAGTGATTCATCACCTGTAACCTTATTTTGAGCAGAAATAGCATTTTGATACGTTGGGACCTTAACATCATTCAACAAACTTGCTGTTGCACCACTTAGGTTAATAACCATAGATTTATCCTCTGTTGTAGCTTCCGGATCCGTAGTGCTATCCGTTTTCACTTTGTATTTTATCGTAATTTTCCCTTGCGCAAAATTCAACAAAGCCATATTTCCAGGACTACCGCCTGCTTTTTCAACTTTAAAATACAAGCCTTTAAAATACTGTTGAAACACATCTTGCGAAGAAAGATTTGCAGCAGTCGCTTTTAAAATTTTAGTTTTAAAAAATTCCTTATTCAAATTCAGACGCATTTGCGGAATAGCTTTAGTTGTAGTTATCACACCCGTCGTCGGGTCTCTTACATCATCAGAACGCTCAGATGAATCAAAAAAGAACTCCGCATTTTGTGACTTATCGCCACTATCATTCAAAAGTTTACCGCTATTCACCTGATCTTTAAACGTATTAAAATCAGCATTTTGATCTGTATAGTACAACTGTGCAAACTGAGATCCGTTATCAAAATAAGAAGAACGCATTTGAACACCTGATTCATAAACACTTAATTTAAACTTTTCTCCGGGTTTACCATAAATAGAATCTAACACATAAGTCGTTACACCATTATTAGTACTTGTCGCATGGCTAAAATAAGGGATAGATAGTGTTACAGTTTCAACTTCCGGATTAGGATCCTTACTAATAGTCGGAGCGTAACTCTCAAGTGCAACCTGAGTAGCATAACTCGCTGTTCGCTCTCCAAAAACACCATCGTTATAAATACCTAAAGCACTATTTGTGAATGCATTTGACTGAATCGGGCTAATTTCCTGATCGTAAGCCACAACATCGTATTTTTCAGATTCTAATCCGAAATGATTATCTCCAATCAAATCGTCGCCAATGGCGTTAAAATCTTTGTCACAAGAATATAAAAGAACAACTGATGCAATTAATAGCGTTTTCTTAAAAAAAGAAGTATTATACATGTTTTATAATAATGTTAAAATTTAAAGACCCATACTTTTGTAGAAATTTGTATACGCATCAGCGAATGCATCTTTCGTGGCGAAAGGTAAAAAAGGTTTTCCTGAAGATTCTATAAATTTTGTTAAACTTGAAGATACGTTTGGCGATGCAATAATGACAGCATCAGAATGCAATATACTGGCCTTTAAAATATTCTCATAATTTGGTGTTTCCAAATCAACTACTGATTCGTGTGGCACACCATCAAATTTCACCTTGTTAATCATTTCCAAATCTAAATTTTCATCAAATGACTGTCCGTAAACAGAAGTCACAATTTTAGTTTCAGAAAACAATGCTTCATTTTTGTAATAATGTTTCATATAAATTGGAAGCATAGCGGCTAACCAACCATGAACATGAATAATATCAGGAACCCAATTGAGTTTTTTTACGGTTTCTACAACTCCTTTGGCAAAAAAGATCGCTCTCTCATCATTATCAGGATACAAAACCCCTTCTTCGTCAGCAAAAGTTGCTTTACGTTTAAAATACTCATCATTATCTATAAAATAGACCTGAATTCTTTCTTTAGGAATTGAGGCAACTTTAATAATCAATGGCATATCCAAATCATTCACTACCAAATTCATTCCTGAAAGTCTAATTACTTCGTGTAACTGATGTCTTCTTTCGTTGATGTTTCCATATCTTGGCATGAAAATTCTTATCTGACCGCCTTGATCATTAATCATTTTCGGCACGTCATAAGACATTAAAGAAACCTCATTTTCAGCCAAATAAGGCACGACTTCAGATGATACATATAATATCCTCTTATCTTTCATAATAGTATTTTACTTAATTTTTGGTAATAAAAACGTTGCAAAATTACAAAATTTTATGCAGTTATTAACTAATATATTATGTTTGCACTAAATTTTAATAATACCGACATGCATATTTTCTACGGTAAAGTAGCTTTGATAGCCTATTTAAAAACTATCAAAACCACAAATTCGACCATCGGATTTGTACCAACAATGGGCGCTTTACACCAGGGGCATCTGGCTTTAATGCAGAGATCTCTTAAAGAAAACGACGATACTGTAGTTAGTATTTTCGTAAATCCAACTCAGTTTAACAATCCTGAAGACTTGGCAAAATATCCTAGAACTCTCGAAGAAGACGTCAAAAAAATGCGTGTTCTGAGCGACAAAATAATTCTATATGCTCCGTCTGTAGAGGATATTTATGAAGGTGAAACGGTTTCTCAGCATTTTGATTTCGACGGATTAGAAAATCAAATGGAAGGAAAATTCAGACCCGGACATTTTGATGGAGTCGGAACAATTGTAAAACGCTTGTTCGAAATTGTAACCCCGACAAATGCTTATTTTGGAGAGAAAGATTTTCAGCAATTGCAAATCGTCAAAAAAATGGCAGAAAAAAACAATATGCCGGTAAATGTTGTTGGCTGTCCTATTTTCAGAGAAGACAATCAACTTGCGATGAGCTCCCGAAATGAGCGTTTAACACCGGAAGAAAGAAAAGAAGCTGCCCTAATTTACAAAACTTTGACAGCAGCTAAAGAACTTTTTCAAACCAGCACTCCCGAAGAAACTATTGCCTTTGTTGAAGAATCTTTCCAAAACAATGAGCGGTTTACCTTAGAATATTTTGTTATTGCTGATGAAGCTACCTTATTACCTATCGACAACAGAAATAAAGACAAAAACTACCGCGCGTTTATAGCGGTATTTGTTAATTCTATAAGACTGATTGACACCATTTCATTAAATTAAATTACCTTTGCACCATGCAAATTCAAGTTATAAAATCCAAAATTCACCGTGTGAAAGTAACGGGAGCCGATTTAAATTATATTGGCAGTATTACTATTGACGAAACACTACTGGAAGCTTCAAACATTATTGAAGGCGAAAAAGTAGCAATTGTAAATATCAATAATGGCGAACGCTTTGAAACTTATGCTATTAAAGGAGAACGAAATTCAGGTGATATTACCCTGAATGGTCCTGCAGCCAGAAAAGTTCAAAAAGACGATATCATCATCATCATATCTTATGCAACCCTGGAATTTGAAGAAGCTAAAACCTTCAAACCGTGGATCATTTTCCCTAATGAAAACGATAATTCGCTAACCTAAGCTTTTCTTTTACAGCGTATTTCTTCAGCATTTGATATTTTTTTATCAGAGAGGAATTCTTTTACCCCTATCTAAAGTAAATAGTAAGTGATAATTAAGGCATTACCGTTTTTAGAATTCCGAAATACTAAAAAAGCAAATAAAATGTTATATTGCTACACTATTTCAATACTTTTTAATTCACTGAAATGCCCCAAATCATGAAAAAAGTTTACCTACTACTTACTTTAATTTCAATTTCTGTTTTCTCTCAGAAAAAATTTGACAACATCAAATCGGAGAAACTGGGAGAGGAAAGAAGAATCACTATCGGACTTCCTGCCTCTTACGAAGCTAATCCCGAAAAAAAATACCCGGTTTTATACTTACTAGACGGCGATTATTTATTTGATCCGTTCTCAGGAGCTGTAAATTATGGTGTTTATTGGGACGATTTACCCGAAATGATTATTATTGGTGTTCATCAAAACAAAGATGGCGAACGCTACGACGACACTACTATTGATCAAAACACCGGATTGCCTTTTGAAAAAGGAGCGGATTTTTTTGAATTTATTGGCGCTGAATTAGTTCCTTATATTGAAAAAAAATACCGCACCTCTCCTTTCAGACTTATTGCTGGACATGATACTACAGCCAGTTTTATCAATTTTTATTTGTACAAAGAACAACCTCTTTTTAATGCCTATATTTGTTTAAGTCCTGAACTTGCTCCTAAAATGGAAGTTCGAATTCCGGAACAATTAGCAAAACTAAAAACACCATTCTTTTACTATCTTTCGGTAGCCGACGGTGATATCAAAAAGATCAAAGAACCAATAGAAAAATTAGACGGCAACATTAAAATTGCCAATAATCCGTTGATAAATTACAAATACGATCTTTTTAAAAACACTACTCATTACACCGAAGTTCTGCATTCGATACCAAGTGCGTTATATCAAATTTTTGAAGCTTACAGACCGATAAACTCAGACGAATACAACAACAAAATTGCAATCCTCGAAACTGGTTACGCGGATTACCTGGAAAATAAGTACAATGAAATGTCTAAAGTTTTAGGAGTCCAGATTCCGGTTAGAATGACCGACTTTAAAGTAATTGAGAACATTATATTAAAAAAGAATGCTTACGACGAATTAGGCAAAATGGCAGAAATCGGAAATGTCAATTATCCTAAAGCAATGTTGGGTGAATATGAGTTAGGATTGATGTACGAAAAAATGGGTGACCCGAAAAGAGCCTCAAAAAAATACCAAAATGCTTCCCAAATGGAGCCTATTGGAGATTTGAATAAGGATGTGATGTATGAGAAAATTGACGAAATGAATACGCTTTCAAAAAAACCATAACTAATGTCAAAAGTTAAAACTTCTTTTTTTTGCCAGAACTGCGGAACTCAATATGCCAAATGGCAAGGGCAATGTAATGCCTGCAAAGAATGGAATACTATAGCCGAGGAAATCATTCAAAAACAGGAAAAAGTAGCCTGGAAGAGCGAACCCACTCCAACAGGTAAAGCGCCACGTCCGTTAAAAATTAATGAAATTGATTCGGCTCAGGAGATTCGAATGAACACGACTGACGGAGAACTTAACCGTGTTCTTGGTGGTGGTCTTGTTCCTGGTTCTTTAACCCTTTTAGGAGGAGAGCCTGGGATTGGAAAGAGTACACTTTTACTTCAGATCTCCCTAAAATTACCTTATAAAACACTATACGTTTCCGGTGAAGAAAGCCAGAAACAAATAAAAATGCGTGCCGAAAGAATCACGCCGGATAGTGACAACTGTTATATATTGACCGAGACTAAAACGCAGAACATCTTCAAACAGATCGAAGCGATAGCACCTGAAATTGTCATTATTGACTCGATTCAGACTTTGCATACGGATTATATCGAATCAACTGCCGGAAGTATCTCTCAGATTAGAGAAACCACAGCCGAACTGATCAAGTTTGCCAAAGAAACCAACATTCCGGTTATTCTGATCGGACACATTACGAAAGACGGAAACATTGCAGGTCCAAAAATCCTGGAGCATATGGTCGATACCGTTTTACAATTTGAAGGCGACCGAAATCATGTGTATCGAATTTTACGTTCGTTAAAAAATCGTTTCGGATCAACAGCCGAACTGGGAATTTACGAAATGTTAGGAAGTGGTTTACGCGAAGTAAGCAATCCGTCCGAAATATTAATTTCACATAAAGACGAAGAATTATCAGGAACTGCGATTGCCAGCACTCTTGAAGGCATGCGCCCGTTGATGATCGAAATACAATCGCTTGTAAGTACGGCAGTTTACGGAACTCCACAACGAAGCACAACCGGTTATAACGCCAAAAGATTAAACATGATTCTGGCCGTTTTAGAAAAAAGAGCCGGATTTCGTTTAGGCGCCAAAGACGTTTTCCTTAATGTAACGGGAGGAATTTCTGTAGATGATCCCGCGATTGACTTAGCGGTCGTTGCAGCCATCTTGTCTTCAAACGAAGATATTCCGGTAACAAAAGGATTTTGTTTTGCAGGTGAAGTTGGCTTATCGGGAGAAATTCGTCCGGTAAATCGGGTAGATCAAAGAATTCAGGAAGCCGAAAAATTAGGTTTCAATACTATCTTTGTTTCCAAATACAATAAAATTGCCTTAAAAAACACAGGAATCAAAATTGAACTCGTGGCTAAAATTGAAGATGTAGCCAGTATTCTTTTTGGTTAATTTTCTACAAACCTACTTTATGAAATTTCCAAAACAAAAAATAAAAAAAGCACTCTTAATACTAGCCCTGGTATTAGCAGTGCTTTTTTTAGGATTTTACTTTTTCCGTGATTCGCTTTTAAAGCAAGCCATTGCAAAAGTAACCCGCAAAATGAATGTGGAATACAACAGTACTTTTTCTGTAAAATCCGCTTCTTTTGAAGGTTTATCCGGTATTAAATTAACGGATGTGATTCTGGCTCCAAAAAATGCAGACACTCTTTTTCATATTCAAAAAATAGAAACCAGCGTTAGCTTGTCTAATTTATTAATTGGTGACGTTCAGGTTGGTACTTTAAAAATAGATAACGGATACATTCAATTGGTCAAAAAAGGAAAAATCCGCAATTTTGATGCGTTTCTTAAAAAAGACCCTTCCGACACCGATAAAAACGAAAAACGCAAGTATGCTACTTTTGCTTATCGTATTATCTCCAAATTGCTGAATTTGGTTCCTACGGATATGAAATTGGAAAACCTGATTTTTAAAATTGACGACAATGGCAAAAAAACGTCTGTTGCCATAAATAAACTCGTTTTAAACAACAAACAACTCGAAACCAATCTTCATGTACAAAGCAAAGATTTTGACCAGCGTTGGAACATAAAAGGATTTGCTGATCCCAGAAACAAAAAAGCAGACATTCGTTTTTTCAATTTAGACACGGGTGCTATAAAAGTTCCGTATTTAGATGAACGTTATAATCTAAAAGCGAGTTTTGATTCTATACGTCTGAATGTAGAAAACATTGAGAAAAGCGGAAGCGAATTGCACATTGACGGTTACACTTCGATTTCAAATCTAAAAATCAATCATCCGAAAATCGCCAGCAAGGACGTAGTGATTAAAAATGCGCGTTTTGACTATCGTTTCTTATTGGGCAATGATTTTATCTCGATCGACAGTACTTCGACCATGCAGTTGAACAAAATAAAAGTACGTCCTTATGTTTCTTATAATACAGAATCAGATACCATCTACACCTTAAAAGTTGCTATTCCGAAAATGAAAGCGCAGGATTTTATTGTCTCGCTTCCCGATGGATTGTTTACTCATTTTCAGGGAATGGAAGCAACAGGGAATTTTGATTACAAACTAGATTTCAAATTCAACAAAAACAAACCGAACACCTTGGTTTTCGACAGCAAACTAAACAAAGAAGACTTAAGAATCACAAAATACGGGGAAGCTGATTTGAATAAATTAAATGGTGAATTTGTATATCGCGCTATTATTCAAAATGTAATGCAGCGTCCGGTTTTAGTTGGAAATGCAAATCCAAATTACACGCCTTTAGACCAGATTTCGCCTTATTTAAGGAAATGTGTTTTAACGACGGAAGACCCTTCGTTCTTTTCGCATCGTGGCTTTATTAATGAAGCTTTTAAACAATCGATTCTAAAAAACATCCGAACCAAAAAATTCTCGCGTGGCGCCAGCACCATCAGCATGCAGTTGATTAAAAATGTGTTTTTGACGCGTGAAAAGACCCTTTCGCGTAAACTTGAAGAAATTTTATTGGTTTATATCTTAGAAAATAACCGCATCGCAAGCAAAGAAAGAATGCTCGAAGTGTATTTCAACATTATCGAATGGGGACCCAACGTATACGGAATTGGAGAAGCAAGTCATTTTTATTTCCAGAAAAGCCCGTCGGCTTTAAATGTTGATGAATGTTTGTATTTAGCGACGATTATTCCTAAACCACGAAAATTCATGTACCAGTTTAATGACCAGGGTAATTTGAAAGACTACGCCATAAAGAATCAGAAATTCTTACGGAATTTGATGTTTCGCAGGGGGCTTTTAATTCCTGAAGATACTATTGGACAATTACCGGTTTACATATCCGGAAATGCCCGTTCGTTATTGCGAATTAAAGCGCCGGATTCAACAGCGGTTCCTGTTGATTCTTTATCAGTAGATGACGAATTTGATCTTTAAAAATTATAAAACTAAACCCGACAGATTTCAAAAACCTGTCGGGCTTGTTTTTTTATTACGGTGCCGGATCGGGAATTATTGCCTGAACTTCGTTTATTTCCGTAATGATTTCTTTGGAAAGCACCACATCAATTGTATCGATGTTTTCTTTTAATTGTTCCAAAGTTGTAGCTCCAATAATGGCACTGGTCAAAAAGGGCTGTTGTAACACAAATCCCATGGCTAATTGAGTCAGAGTCAAACCGTGTTTGTGTGCAATTTCCTGATACAAACGGGTAGCCTGTGTACATTGCTCACTGTTATAGCGCGTGTATTGCGGGAAAAGTTTGATTCTTGCATTTGGATGTTCTTCTCCGGTTAAGAATTTACCGGTCAATACGCCAAACGCCAAAGGAGAATAGGCCAATAAACCGATATTTTCGTATTTTGAAACTTCAGCAGAACCCACCTCAAAAAGACGATTCAATAAAGAATACGGATTTTGAACGGTTTTGATTCTTGGCAGATTGTTGTATTTACTTTCTTCCAGCAAACGCATCATTCCCCACGCATTTTCATTAGAAACTCCAATATGTTTTATTTTTCCCTCTTTGATTAATAAATCAAAAGTCTCCAGAATTTCTCTGAAGTTATCTTCCCAAACATCATCATGACCGTTAAAAGCACGTTGTCCAAAATAATTGGTTTTTCGTTCCGGCCAATGCATTTGGTACAAATCGATATAGTCTGTTTGAAGACGTTTTAAGCTGTTTTCTACCGCATATTTAATACTTGCAGGCGAGAAATCTAATTGATCTCTCATATAGGTAAAACCAGGATTTGGACCTGCAATTTTGCTAGCCAAAACTACTTTATCACGATTGCCTGATTTTTTAAACCAGGAACCAATGACTTTTTCGGTACTTCCATAAGTTTCCTGACGCGCCGGAACCGAATACATTTCGGCAGTATCAAAAAAATTCACTCCTCTTTCGAGTGCGTAGTCCATTTGAGCATGTCCCTCGGCTTCTGTGTTTTGCTGACCAAAAGTCATTGTACCAAGATTGATTTTACTAACTTTTATATCGGTGTGCGGTAACGTTGTGTATTTCATTTTTTTTCTTGAGGTTCTAAGTTACTAAGTTTCCAAGGCTCTGAGATTGCCTGTTCTGAATTATAAGACTTCAAATATACAAAGGGAATTAGCAATGGGGAGTAGGACAAAAGTTAAAAAAAAGTTACACTTTTTTTTAAAGGTACTGAGGTGCTGAGTTGCTAAGGTGCTGAGTTTTTCTATTTGAAACGATAAAAGGCTCAAGATTTCACCTTGAGCCTTTTGTCTACAAATCTTAGAGTCTCAGAAAATCAGAACCTTAACAACTTAACACAATATCCCAATCTTCCATTTCTTTTGATAAATTTTCTTTTGAGACTATTCGATTATACTTGACATCATCTAGTCCCTCTTCAACTTTATTATGGTATTCAGATAATGATACAGGGTATCCTTTTGCATCATACGAAACTACTTCATTTAAATAATTATCAAAAACAGAAGATACAATTTGCAGCACTCTTTCATCTGCCAAATCCAACTGAAGTCTTATCTTATCTTTTAATTCAGGAAGTCCCATAGTTTTAGGTTTTTAAAAATCAAAGTTACGAAAAACCAGAGCTTTAAGTTCTCACTAAAATAACAAAAGGCCCAAGGAAAATCCTTGAGCCTTTTGTATATAAATCTTAGAGTCTCAGCAACTCAGAACCTTAGCAACTTAATTAATACTATTCAGCATCTCTGCGATTTCATCTAGTCTTGGCGTTAAGATGATCTCAATTCTACGGTTCTTCGCTTTTCCTTCCGGAGTTGCGTTGCTGGCAAGAGGAGAAAACTCACTACGTCCGGCAGCCGTTAATTTTTGTTTATTGATTTTTTCATTTTCAGTCAAAATAGCCACAATTGCAGTTGCTCTTTTTGTCGATAGGTCCCAGTTGTTTGTAATTGGTCCTGAACCAACATATGGATCATCGTCAGTATGTCCCTCAATAAGCACCGAAAGATCAGGATTATCACCTAATACTTTACCTAATTCAACAACCGCTTTTCTACCTTCTGTTCCAACTGCCCAGCTTCCTGAATTGAAAAGTAATTTATTTTCCATAGAAACATATACTTTTCCGTTTTTCTGTTCTACTGTCAGACCTTTTCCTTCAAAACCGTTTAAAGCTTTAGACAAGGTATCTTTTAGTTTTTTCATTGCGGCTTCTTTGGCGGCAATCATAGCTTCAAGTTCATTTAGACGGCTTGCTGTTTTGTCTAAACGTGCTTGTTCTTCGGCTAATTTTTTTGATTTCGCTTCTAATTGTGCTAACAATTCGCGGTTTTTATTCATGTTGCTTTCCAGAGCATCATTGCTGTTTTTTTCAAGTGCATTGTACGAATCTTGTAGCACTTTGTATTTTTTTTGTTCTGCAGCCAGATCCGCTTTTTGTTTTTCAAGATCGGCTTTAGTACCTGTTAGATCTTTAGTTAATTTATCACGGTCTAATTCTAACTGATTTTTTGCTTTCTTTAAATCTGCATTTTCATCACTAACAGAACGATTTTCTTTTTTTAGATCCGAATATTTAGATTCCAGATCGTTGTAAATTTTCTTAGAGACACAAGAAGTTGTAGATAAGGCTAATACTAGCAATCCGATTGAGGCTTTTTTAATCATTTTTATTTAATTTTTATTTGAGGCGTTTACTAATTTAAAACATCTTGTTTACTGAAGCTCCACGATAACCGTGCTTTTTACTTGTCCCTTCGAACAAAGAAAAACCACAGCATAAAGCAGGGGCATCACTTGAAAACGTAATTTTTATAACAATAACGATACCAAGATTACTCAATCTCTACTAAAACCGGGCAATGATCGGAGTGCACGGCATCCGGAAGGATAACGGCACGCTTTAATTTATGTTGCAAGGAGTCGCTTACCAAATTATAATCGATACGCCAGCCTTTATTATTGCCTCGGGCTCCTGCACGATAACTCCACCAGGAATAATGATGCGGATCTTTATTGAAATGACGGAAGCTGTCCACAAATCCCGATTTCATAAAAGTATCCAACCAGGCACGTTCGGCCGGCAAAAATCCCGATACGGTTTTGTTACGAACCGGATCATGAATATCTATCGCTTCGTGACAAATATTATAGTCCCCACAAATAACCAAATTTGGTATTGTAAGTTTTAACTCGTTTATATACGTTTGAAAATCATCCATAAACATAAATTTATGGTCTAATCTTTCAATATTTGTTCCCGACGGAAGATACAAACTCATCACCGAACAGTCGTCAAAATCAGCACGAAGGTTACGTCCTTCAAAATCCATATGATGAATTCCGGTTCCGTAAATGACATTATTTGGCTTTATCTTAGACAATATAGCCACGCCACTGTACCCTTTTTTTGTCGCAGGATAATAGTACTGATACGGGTAACCCGCTGCTGTTATGTCGTCTACCGGAATTTGTTCTTGTGTTGCCTTTATTTCCTGAAGACAAATAACATCCGGATTGGCCTGTTGCAACCAATCGATAAATCCTTTTGAAATTGCGGCTCTGATTCCGTTTACATTATAAGAAATGATTTTCATTACAGTTTTATTTTAGGATTTCAAATGTAATAAAAAAGTGGAAAGTTTGCGTTTGAAACAGCAAAAAGTAGAGTTTTTTGTTATCTTTGTTCGCTGCTCTAATAAATTAAAAATAGTACATGGGTTTAGTTACCGCGAAAGAAGTTGCAAAGGCAATAAATGTTGACAAGTACGGAGTGTTGGGTACTTTTTCGGGTTGGATGCTTATGAAGGTTCTAAAAATATCAACCCTCAATAAGATCTACGACCACAATAAACATTTAGAGGATGTTCCGTTTTTAAACGGAGTTCTTGATGAATTGCAAATTAAATTTGAAATTCCTGAAGAAGATCTAAAGCGTTTACCAAAAGACGGCGCCTATATTACCATTTCAAATCACCCACTTGGAGGAATTGATGGTATTTTGTTGTTGAAATTAATGCTTGAAAGAGAGCCTAATTTTAAGATTATCGCCAATTTCCTGTTACACAGAATCGTTCCTCTTAAAAAATACATCATGCCTGTAAATCCTTTTGAAAATCATAAGGATGCCAAATCAAGTGTGGTTGGAATTAAAGAAACTTTACGTCATTTAAGCGACGGAAAGCCTTTGGGAATCTTCCCTGCAGGAGAAGTTTCTACTTACAAAGATGGAAAATTAGTCGTAGATAAACCTTGGGAAGAAGGTGCTTTGAAGCTGATTAGAAAAGCAAAAGTTCCGGTTGTTCCCATTTATTTTCACGCTAAAAACAGCAAATTATTTTATTGGCTTTCCAAAATCGATGATACTTTGCGCACAGCAAAATTACCGTCTGAACTGTTAACGCAAAAAGATCGCGTTATCAAAGTACGTATTGGAAAACCGATTTCTGTAAACGAACAAAACGAAATTGAATCGTTTGAAGAATATTCCGAATTTTTAAGAAAGAAAACCTATATGCTTGCTAATCCTTTCGAAAAGGATAGCAAATTAATAGATACTGCAAGTTTAAAAATACCGAAAGCACCTAAAAAAATTGTTACACCGGCTAGTGAAAGCGCCATGATTGCTGAAGTAAACGCATTGCGATCCAGCGATTGTCGTTTATTACAAAGCAAGAATTACGAAGTGTTTTTTGCCAGAGCGAAAGCAATTCCGAATGTGCTGCATGAAATTGGTCGTTTGCGTGAAATTACTTTCCGTGAAGTTGGAGAAGGAACCAATGAGTCTATTGACTTAGACCAGTACGACAAATACTACCACCATATGTTTTTGTGGGATGATGATACCAAAAGAATCGCCGGCGCTTACCGCATGGGATTAGGTTCTGAAATTTATCCAAAATACGGTATTGAAGGTTTTTATCTGAATGATCTTTTCCGATTTGAACCGGAATTACATGATATGATGCATAAATCGATCGAAATGGGTCGTGCTTTTATCATCAAAGATTACCAACAAAAACCGATGCCTTTGTTCTTGTTGTGGAAAGGAATTATTCATACCACTTTGCGTTATCCTGAGCATAAATATCTTTTGGGTGGTGTAAGTATCAGTAACCAATTTTCTGATTTCTCTAAATCGCTGATGATTGAGTTTATGAAATCAAACTATTACGATCCTTATATCGCGCAATACATACATCCGAAAAAAGCCTATAAGGTTAAATTGAAAGATGCTGATAAAGATTTTATTTTTGATGAAGCCGAATCTGACTTAAACAAGTTTGATAAAATCATTGATGAACTAGAGCCGGGGAATTTACGTTTACCTGTTTTAATTAAGAAATACATCAAGCAAAACGCCCGCGTAGTAGCTTTTAACGTCGATCCGTTGTTTAACAATGCTGTAGACGGCTTAATGTACATCAGAATCGCCGATATTCCGGAAAGCACTATGAAACCCGTTATTGAAGAGTTTCAAATAGAATTAGAGCGTAAATTATCTGAAAAAGAAGATTAGCGCTTTACACTAAATAAACAAAACCCGTTTCGAACTGAAACGGGTTTTTTGTTTTTTACTTAAAAACGGATTAGGCTAATTCTTTTCCAATCTCGTCCATTTCATCAAACTCATCTTTCGGATCGGCACCATACTCATTTTGTCCATCATCTCCTTCCGTACAAAGGGAGATAAAGAACCATATTACACCTATCAAGGGAATTAAAATAATAAATATAAACCACCCACTTTTACCAACGTCATGTAATCTTCTCACCATTACTGCTAAACCCGGAATAAAAACTACTAAACCGTATAACCCTCTAAAAACTCCCAATTCCAAACCTCCAGGGCTTAAGTTAGCAAAATAATCAAGCACTCCTAAAATCATAGATATTAGCGCACTAGCTAAACAGTAGTACCAATATTCGCTTCTTCTCGCTCTTCCACTAAAATTTGCATAGTTTTCAAAAACTACCTTCTTGTACCACTCAATCATGATTATTCTTTTTTTTCAATAATTTTCTTACTCTTAAGGATTTTCAGTTCCTCCTTTGGATTTAACTTTCAACAGAAATAATTCGTTCCAAAACCAAATTATACCGCTATCTTTCTCAATAACAATACGAAAGACATTCCTTCAAAAATTGCATAAAAAAAATACAACCCATCTCTTTCGAGATGAATTGTATTCGTATAAAAACCATCGTAATAAATGGTTCTTGTCTTATTTAGAACCAGCCTTTTTGACCAACTTGGTAAGTCTCATAAAACTCGTCGTCTGTTTTTATTAAATATAGAATTCCTTCTATAAGTCCTATTACGGCACCAATTCCACACAAAAGACCTAATATCAATTGAATAACTCCTTCTTTTGTATAACCTAAATAAAACTTATGGATTCCTAATCCACCTAATAAAATTGCAAGAACTCCTGCAACCACTTTTTTATTTTCTTGTTTCACTCCTTGTGGAGCATTCCATGATTCTTGTTTTGTAGTTTCCATCTTTATATTGTTTTTTCTTTTAATTATTGCAATTCAACTTTTCCAATTTCATTAATCTCCTCAGTCGGGTTTTTAGGGTCTGACCCGTATTGGTTTGGTCCATGATTTCCTTCGGTACAGAACAAAATAAGAATCCAGATTCCTCCGATAAATGGAATAAAAGCAATTAAATAAAACCAACCGCTTTTACCAACATCATGCAATCTTCTAACCACAACTCCCAAAGTAGGAACAAGTGTCAGCAAGGTATAAATTCCAAAAAGAACATATCCTATAATACCTCCCGTTAATGCATCTCCAAAAACACCACCAATTATAGCTCCTACTAGAATTAATAAAATAGAGATTATCCCATTAGCAAGGGCAAAATACCAATACTCACTTCTTCGTGCACGTCCTGTAAAATTTGCATAGTTTTCAAAAACCACTTTTTTGTACCATTCAATCATAATTAATATCGTTTATTAGTTAATTTCTGTTCTCCGGAATTTTTAATAACTCCTTTCAATCCTTAATTTAATTCTATCATTTTATTAAAAAACACTTTCTGCTACAAAAGCGCAAATCCCATTTATTACAATGGGATTTGTATGTTTTTAGAACCATCCTTTCTTACCAACCTGATAGGTCTGATAAAAATCTTCATCTGATTTTGTAAGATAAATGATTCCTTCTATAAAACCAATAATCCCTGCAATACCACAGGTTACAATACTTAAAACGAGTTGAATTACCCCTTCTTTGGTATATCCTAAAACGAATTTATGAATTCCTAAATACCCAAAGATTATTCCCAAAACTCCGGCAAGAACTTTTTTGTTTTCTTGTCTTGGAGCTAATGGAGTATTCCAAGATTCTGTTTTTGTCTCTTCCATATTATAGTTCTTTTATAGATTATTATAGCTCTGATTTTCCAATTTCATCAATTGTATCACTATACCCTTTAGGATCTTCACCATACTCATTTGTACCTTTATCTCCCTCCGTAGCCAACAATATGATATTATAAATAGGAATTAGAATATACCAACCACTTTTACCGATATCATGCATTCTTCTGATTGCAACAGCTATTGATGGAATAAAAACGGCTAAGCTATAGACGTTTGCTAAAGGGGTAATGCTAGGCGAGATTAATGCAGCAATAAAACCTACTATAAATCCAAATATAATGCTTACAATAATGTTTGCCAAAAAGAACATCCAGTACTCTTTTCTTCTTGCTCTTCCATCAAAATTTGCATAGTTTTCAAAAACCACTTTTTTGTACCATTCAATCATAATTAATATCGTTTGTTAGTTAATTCCTACTCTTTAGGATTTTCGGTTACTCCTTCAGATTCTAAAGAAATCCTATTTAGATTGATTCTTCAAAAAATCGAAAACAATATTATTAAAAATTAACAAATAAAACTAATTATCGTCACAATATTTACAGGAAAAGACTCGTTATTAAAACCCAAAATAAAGGTTAAGAAACAGAATAAAGCGCTTTTATTTTATCGACAATTACCTGAGCCAGACGTTCATGACTTTCAAATGTCCATCCCGCAATATGAGGTGTCAGCAAAACGTTTTTTGCTTCCAGTAAATATTGGAAAGCCTCGGGTGTATTTTTATCTTGAAAAAGCGTCTCAAAAGATAACTTTTCGTATTCCAAAACATCTAAACCGGCTCCTAAAATCCTTTGCGTTTTCATCGCTTCCACTAAATCCGCCGTTACAATATTTTTACCTCGAGAGGTATTGATAATCCAAAACGGTTTTGCAAATGCTTTTATAAAATCGGCATTGACCATTTTGTCCGTTTCCGGAGTCCATGGAAGATGCAAACTTAACACGTCGGCTTTTTCTTGCAACTCTGACAAAGAAACCTGTTTAGCGTTTTCATCACCAACATTATCCAAAATATCATAACAAAGAACCGTTGTCTCAAATCCGCGCAGTTTCTTCGCAAAAGCTTTACCCATATTTCCGTACCCAATAATACCGACTGTTTTACCGTCAAGTTCATGACCACGGTTACTTTCCCGGTTCCATTGTCCGTTTTTTATTTCTGTGTCGGCCTGATTCAAATTATTAAACAAAGACAAAATTACTCCTAACGAATGTTCTGCAACAGCGTTGCGATTTCCCTCAGGTGCTGCAATCAGATGAATTCCTTTTGCTTCAGCATACTCACAATCAATACTTTCTAGACCCGCTCCCACTCTCGCGATAAATTGCAGATTAACGGCTTTGTCTAAAAAGGTTTTATCAATTTTAAAACGGCTTCGGATTACGATTCCGTTATAATTGTGAATTTTAGCTTCTATTTCTTCTTTAGTAGATTTAAAATCGGCCTCATTTTCAAAATTAGCTTCCTCTAATTGTTTCCAGAGAATAGGATTATTACTGTCGATATGTAGAATTTTTGTGCTCATAGATAAATTTAATTATACGAATTGAAAAACAAAAATACAGCATATTCTTCATTTTTGAATTCCAAAAAACATAGTTTCCTCCCAAACAAAACGTTCTGACTTTTTTATTGGCTTTATTTTTTTTAACTTTGAATAATCGAGAAATCTCAGGCTTTTTTGCCTTTCTCTTGTTTCCGCATCTTTAGAATATATTCCACATGAAATTAACCAAAACTTTTAAAGCCTTTTTTGCAAACGAAAAATCAGGAGGGCTTCTTTTACTTTTTGTCACTATACTGTCCCTTTATCTGGCTAACTCTTCTATGCAAGCTGATTATATTAGCTTCTGGGATAATGATTTGGGAGGACATTCAATCACACACTGGATCAACGACGGTTTGATGACGATTTTCTTCTTATTGATTGGTTTAGAATTAGAACGTGAAATTTATCATGGAGAGCTGTCGAGCATCAGAAATGCCTCATTGCCAATTATGGCTGCTTTTGGTGGTATGCTTATTCCTGCAGCAATTTTCCTTGCTTTAAATTTTGGGACCGCAACGCAAAACGGGGCCGGAATACCAATGGCAACGGATATTGCTTTTGCAATTGGAATTTTATCGCTTTTAGGAAGCCGCGTTCCTGCCTCTTTAAAAGTATTTTTAACCGCATTGGCCGTAATCGACGATTTAGGAGCGATCATTGTTATTGCCATTTTCTACACTACAACAATAGCATTTGTAAATCTTGCCATTGCATTGGGAATTTGGGCTCTTTTATTTGTCTTGAATCGAATGAAAGTTTACAATATTATTCCATATCTAATTGGTGGTGTCCTGATGTGGTATTTTATGCTTAATTCCGGTGTTCACGCTACTATTACGGGAGTTATACTAGCCTTTGTAATTCCTTTTGGAAATGGTGACGAAAATTCTGTTTCTCATAAACTGGAACACTTCCTGCACAAACCTGTTGCTTTTGTTATTCTTCCTTTATTCGCTATGGCAAATACCTGTATCCCGATTGAATCGGACTGGCACGAAGGTTTAAACCATCCCAACACGTACGGTATTATTTTAGGACTAGTAGTTGGAAAACCTCTTGGAATCTTTTTGTTCTCTTTGATCGGAGTAAGTGCCGGTATGTGTACACTTCCCAAAAACCTCAAATGGGCTCATGTCATAGGTGCGGGAATGCTTGGAGGAATTGGTTTTACCATGTCTATCTTCATTACCATTTTAGCTTTTCACGATCCCGAAACCATTGTTTTTTCTAAAATAGCCATTTTAATCGCCTCTGTAGTTTCCGGGCTTTTTGGCTTCTGTTATTTGAAATATACTTTGAATCAAAAGAAAAAAACGAAATCCAAAATTCCAACCTAACGTTGTTGGAATTTTGGATTAAAAAATTAACCTACATAAAGTACTTACAACTGCAAAACAATTCCAGTCTAAAGATGTAGCGGACCAAATACCCTGACCTTGCCGCTAAAGCCATTATTACTTGAGGTTGCGCCAATAGCCTCAATGCTACCATCTGCCGAGAGTGAGACACTATTACCGCTATAATCATTGGCGTTACCATTAATACAGGCAACCTGTGTCCAACCTTCTACCCTATTTTTGTAGACCTTCACTTGACCGGAATTGACACCATTGACATTGCCTCCCGTAGCTCCAATCGCCAATACATTACCGGCTGCAGAGAGCGAAACACTAATACCGAAATAATAGCCACTTGCTTCTCCATTAATCGCTGTTAACTCCGTCCAGCGTGTTGAGTTCCATTTATACACCTTAACTTGTCCTGAGTACTCCCCATTAGACTTTGCTCCATATGCTCCAATAGCCAAAGTACCACCATCTGCAGCGAGGGAAACACTTGCGCCAAAATAACTCCCCTTTTTACCATTAAAAGTAGTCCCTAATTGCATCCAATTCCCATCATTATTTTTGTAGACCTGTACCTGACCTGAATTTTCACCATTGGCATTACCGGCACTGGCTCCAATAGCAAGGATACTACCATCTACAGAAAGGGAAATACTTTGTGTACTGCAATAGCTGCTTGCTCCTCCAATAATTGTATTTCCAATCTGTGTCCAATTTCCATTCCAATTTTTATAGACTTTGGCTTGTATTGAATCACCATCTGATTGTCCCCTAGCTACAACAGCAAAAACATTACCATTTGATGAAAGCGAAAGACCATTACCGTAAAAACAACCATTAGAAAAAGCTACTTTAACATCAATCCCTTGCTGTTTCCAATCTCCATCCTCTTTCTTGTACACCCGAATCAAACCATTGTTCGTCACAATAGCCAACGTATTACTATCAGCAGAAAGAGAAACAAAAGAACCAACGGTTTCGTAAGCCGCTTTTCCATTAATTGCAGTACCTTCCTGCGTCCAGCCTTCTGCAGTATTTCTATACACTCGAACCTGACCTGAAGATGTTCCGTTATCTGTAGCGCTGGGCGCCCCAACAGCCAGCGTCTTGCCATCTGCGGAAAGCGAAACACTTCTGCCGCTATTAGAATTAAGCTCCCCGACAATATCAACTCCAACTTGTGTTTGTCCAAAACCAAGTATTGGAAATAATAAAATAAATAATTTTGTTTTCATCCTTGCAAAAATTTATAAATCAATGCAAAGTACTTCTCGGTTATCATACCGACTTTATTCACTTTATTTCTGTGAAAACAAAAATTATACTCGTATGTTCTCTTGAGAAATTTGATTAAGGAAAAGTTTAAACTATCATCAGCCAAAAAAGAAAAAATCCCAAATCCCAACATTCATAAGTTGGAATTTGGGATTTAAAAAATTGGAATTTTACTTCCCGAATTTTATCCTTTTATCTGTTTCAGCGAAGTTTTGATTCCTTTAATTAAAGAAGAACTAAATCCGTTGTGTTCCATTTCATTAAGTCCCACAATGGTACAACCTTGCGGTGTCGTAACACGATCGATTAATTGTTCCGGATGCACCTTTTCCTCTAAAAGCATTTTTGCTGCTCCTTTCACCGTTTGCGCTGCTATGGCTAAAGCGGTATTTGAGTCAAATCCAATCTCGATTCCTGCCTGCATAGAAGCACGAATATAACGCAATGCATATGCTGTACCGCAAGCTCCCAAAACAGTTGCAGCATCCATCAGTTTTTCATCGATTATAGGAGCAGTCCCTAAATCCTGAAACAAATCTACAATTGGCAATGCTTTTTCTCTGTCTTTTTCCGGGAAAGAGATACAGGTAGCGGATTCTCCAAATTGGGCCGCAATATTGGGCATAATTCGGATCACCGGAAATTCATTATTTGTTTTAGTTTGAAGCATCTCAAGAGATAATCCACTCACAGCAGAAGCGATAGTTTGGTTTTTGATCACCGGCAAAATTTCTGCTAAAACGGTATCAACTTGATACGGTTTAATGGTTAAGATCACCACATCAGCTTCTTGAATATTTTGTTTATTGTCGGATGAAACTGTAATTCCGTATTCAGACAAATACTGAATACTGGCTGTGTTTCTCCTTGTAACAGTAACCTGATTGTGTTTAGAGAATTGTGCAATTCCGAGCGCAATAGAAACACCAAGGTTTCCTCCTCCTATAATGTGTACTTTCATTTTGGTTGTTTTTTGGTCTGTTTTCTGAGCTGATTAACAGTTTGTTTTCCGCTTACAAATTACATAGATTTTATTCATTTTAAATCACTGAAATCCATCAATTTGTGGGAAAAATTTAAAATCCAAGAATCAATTTGGCGACTCCAAAGTAGAGCATAATTCCAAAGACATCATTGGTCGTGGTGATAAACGGACCTGTTGCAATTGCCGGGTCGATTTTATTTTTATGTAGAAAAAGCGGCACTAAAGTTCCTAGGGTTGCAGCAAATAAAATTACCACGATCATCGAAATTGAAATTGCCAATCCTACTAAATATTGCTGATACATCACCGAATGGTAGCCTAATAAAAGTAACGAGATAATCGTTCCCGAAATCATCGATACGCTAATTTCTTTGCTGAAATAACCGCGGCTAAATTCTTTTAAAGTTCCGTTCGCCAAACCCTGAACAACGATTGCCGATGCCTGAACACCGATATTTCCAGCTGTTGCAGAAAGTAAAGGCACAAAAATAATTAAAGTAGAATATTTTTGAAAGGTTGCTTCATTGCCTTTCAGCACAAAGGAAGCGACAATTTCAATCACCATTCCGATTAAAAGCCAGGGTAAACGTGCTTTTGTCAACTCAAGAACGCTGTCATTTGACTCTACGTCTTGTGTAATACCGGCCGCTAACTGGTAATCTTTGTCGGCTTCATCTTTGATCACGTCTACGATATCATCAATCGTAATACGGCCCACCAGACGTCCTAATTCGTCGACAACAGGAATCGCCTCTAGATCGTATTTCTGCATGATACGTGCCACCTCAACATCTTCGGTATCTACGTTTACAAAATTCAGCTTTCGGATATAGATATCACTAATTTGAGTTTTAGTGGAAGTTGTTAATAAATCTTTTAGCGAAAGCCTTCCTTTCAATCGGTTTTCGTCATCAACAACATAAATAGAATGTACTCTGGATACATTTTCTGCCTGAATACGCATTTCTTTCACGCAAGTTAGTACATTCCAATTTTCATTGACTTTTACCAACTCTTTTCCCATCAAACCACCGGCAGAGTTTTCATCGTAACGCAATAATTCGACAATGTCTTTTGCGTGTTCAACGTCATTTAACTCTGAGATTACTTCGGCTTTAATTTCCTGCGAAAGTTCGGCGATAATATCTGCCGCATCATTGGTTTCAAGCTCATCAAGCTCTTCTGCAATTTCTTTCGGCGAAAGTCGGCTTAAGATATTCTCCCGCAAATCATCTTCCAACTCTAAAAGAATCTCAGCCGTTTTATCACTATCTAAAACTTTAAAGATGTACGTTGCCTCATCAAAATCTAATTCATCTAAGATTTCGGCGATATCGGCATGGTGCATATCATTCAGTAAAACTTCAAGTTCTTTGTCGTTTTTACTAACAATGTGCTCTTCTAATTGTTGGACTAATTCTTTGCTAACTTTGAACTCCATCGGCTTCTATTTTTTGAGTCAAAACAATAAATTCTTCAACGCTCAGCTGCTCGGGACGTTTATCAAAGATAGTGTCTTCTCGCAATTGGTCTGATAAATTTAATGTTTTCAAACTGTTACGTAATGTTTTTCGTCTTTGCTGAAAAGCAGTTTTCACCACTGTAAAGAACAACCTTTCACCACAAGGAAGACTATAATCTTCCTTTCGGGTCATTTTCATCACACCCGATTTAACCTTGGGCGGAGGAATAAAAACATTTTCGTCAACAGTAAACAAATACTCTGTATGATAGAAAGCCTGAGCTAAAACGGATAAGATTCCGTATGCTTTTGATCCTTTTTTCTCGCAGATTCGTTCTGCAACTTCTTTTTGAAACATCCCCGAAAACTCCGGAATCTGATGTTTGAACTCCAGGGTTCTGAAAACAATCTGAGTCGAAATATTATACGGGAAATTCCCAATAATAGCGAATTGTTTGTTCTCGTAAACCTCGTTAATATTGTATTTCAGGAAATCCTGAGAGATAATTTTATCTTTAAGTTTTGGATAATTTTCACCCAAATACACCACTGATTCTGTATCAATCTCGATCACATGGGTATTAATTGGTTTATCAAGCAAATATTTAGTCAGCACACCCATCCCCGGTCCTATTTCTAAAACCTCATCATATCCTTCTAAACTCAAAGTATCTGCAATTGCTTTGGCAATACTTTCATCTTTCAGGAAATGCTGTCCTAAATGTTTTTTGGCTTTTACTTTTTCCATTATTCTATTTTATTTGCCACAAGGGCCTACGAGGTTTGCTTTAGCCACAAAGGCGCTAAGACACAACTCTTTATTTTTTATTTATTTCTTGTAACTGCTGAATATTTCACAAATATCTAGTCTCTTTTAATTACAATAAGAAAATTGTCTTTATTCTTATCAATCTTATTTTTCACAGGAAATCGACTAACTCTCTCCATTAAACGCAAAAAGCTATAGAATCTCTCTACTTTAGACAGCTTAAAAAATTCCTCTTGCTGTTGTTTATTGCTTTCTTCTTTAGTTTGAAATCGAATTTCCATTAGATTATCTATTTATAAAAATGAATCCTTCTATCTTAAAGATCTAAACTGAAAACGGAGACTGACACTGAGACTGAAATACTAATGTTCTGAAACTACTTCCAGTTCTGTTCTGAAAGAAAGCATTTTATCTGCGAAAAGCTCTAAAGCTTCTTGACGAAATTTTGGTGCATCTTCCATATAATACTGCTCTAAAGTCTGTTTGCTATCCGTAACATATTGAACAGAGTAGGTTACACCGCCCATTTCCTCTTCAATTAAAACCTTTACAATTCTGGCGGAAGAAAATTTCCCTGTCCCTAAAATTTCCGGTATATGTTTTTCCTGCATCCATTTTAACCATTGGTCATGAACGCTCTCGTGTATGTTTGTGGTAACGTTGTAAATAATCATTCTGTCTCTTCTTTTAATTCTTATTATTCTCAGAGTTTGGAATTTGGAATTTCCTTTTTTTGGAATTTTACAAATTGGTATCTCCCCGCAATTGGCGGTATTTTTTTCTCGCATCAACAAAGTAAATACTGTCCTGATGGTTAAAAATTATCTTTTCATATAAAGGCTTTGCCTTTTCTGTATCTTTCAATTCATCGTTGTAAATTTCTGCTGAAAAGTACAACGCCTCGTCTACATAAATTCCGTCACTATGATGGTCAATAATTTGCTGATATTGACTTAAAGCTGCACTATAATCTGCCAAACTTTCATAAATTTTACCTAAACGCAACATAGTAACCGCTTCAATTTCCTGCCCTTTAAAGGTTTTCAAAATCCCCTGAAACTGGGCTATAGCTTCCTGTTTTTTATTTTGATATAGCAGAAAATCGCCTTTAGCAAACTGTTTCAATGCCGTTTGTGTCGAATCGGCAACGGTATTATCGTTTATCAGCAAAAAATATTCAAGAGCATCATTGGCAATCAATTGTGTATTGGCCGATTTAAGTTCTTTAAACTGTTTTAAAGCCCATTCAAAATCGGTTTTATAATAACTTGTTTTAGCCGCTTTCAAACTCGCCTCATGTGACATGACATCATTCTTTAAATCCAATTGAATTTGCGAATAATAAATCAAGGCCTGATTGAATTTTTCTTCCAAAAGCAAAATATCTCCCAACTCCATTTTAGCATCAGCCTGTTGATAATCGTTCAGATTAAGCTCTAATGCTTTTTTAATAATTGCCTTGCCTTCTTCCGGTTTTTTTAAATTGAAAGCCAGAAAATGTGCCTGAATTATTTGCAAAGATAAGGTAAAAGGAGTGATTTCATAGGTTGTAAGCAATTGTTGCAGTTCTGTATCGATTGCAGGGTAGTCTTTTTCTTGTGCTTTTGCAATTTTAATCTCCATCAGACGTGCGTTTGTCTGAATCAATAAATCTAAATCTCTGGTATTTAAAAGAATAAAATTTAAAATTTCTGAGGCCGTTTCGGTATCGTCTTCATTCAATGCAAACTGACTCAGATTCACAATACTCATCAACGATTCCGGTTCTCTTTTATAAATGGCTTTCTCCTGAATAAAAGCCTTTCCGAATTCCTTCTGTTGCACATAAAACCAACTCAGATAATGATTCCAGAACACGTCCTGATCTTTTTGTGTTCTCAGGATTAATGCCTTTCTCATGGCATCTTTAAAACTCGTATTATCTGCCTCGCCATTCATAAAACGGGACAATTGTGTCTGAATTAAATTGGCATTTTGCGGATTCTGATAGGACTCGGTTAACAAAAGATCAATCATCAAATCGGTCTTTCCTAACTGACCGTACAACATTCCGATTTGAAAATTAAAATTGTAATTCGGCTGTATTTCCATTGCCGTTTGATACGCTTTTAAAGCATATTCCAACAATACTTTTTTCTCGAATGAATTTCCGATTCCGTAAACATCATTTGGGTTTGTTCGGATTTTTTCAATTGCTTGCTCGTAATAGTCTTTGGCTTTGGATTCGTTTTTCTGAAGTTGAAAATTATATCCTAATTCTACTAAAAAAATACCTTGTTTGTATCGGTTGTATCTTTCCTGAATCGCTTTTTGAGCAATATCAAATTGCTGCAATTGCTGATAGCAATCTACAGTTCTTAAAAAATACTGACTGTTGGATGGTGAACCACTTAAAAGCTGTTCGTAACTGACTTTAGCTTTTTCAAAATCGCCTTTATCGTAGTAATATTGAGCGAGTTGCTCATTTTGTGCAAATGTAAGGGTGGACCACAACAAAACGATATAGATAAAGATGTTTTTCATATTTCAGTTTTTTTGAGTTGTAGTTGCCGTTACTAAATTAAACCTAACAGGTTTTAAAAGCCTGTTAGGTTTGTATTGTAACTATAAAAGTTAATCTATAATGTCAAATCCGCAGTAAGGACGTAATACTTCCGGGATTACGATTCCTTCCGGAGTTTGGTAGTTTTCTAAAATTCCGGCCAAAACTCTAGGTAACGCCAATGAACTTCCGTTAAGTGTATGTGCCAATTGGTTTTTACCGTCTTTGTCTTTGAAACGTAATTTCAAGCGATTGGCCTGAAAAGTTTCGAAGTTAGATACTGAACTGATTTCTAACCAACGATCTTGTGCCGTAGAAAACACCTCAAAATCATACGTCAACGCTGAAGTAAAACCCATATCGCCACCACAAAGACGTAAAACTCTGTAGGGTAATTTCAATTCCTGTAAAATGTTTTTTACATGCTCCACCATTCCGTCAAGCGCTTTATAAGAATTGTCCGGATGCTCGATTCGAACGATTTCTACTTTATCAAATTGGTGCAAACGGTTTAATCCACGAACGTGTGCTCCGTAAGAACCTGCTTCACGACGGAAACATGGTGTGTATGCCGTATGTAAAACCGGTAATTCACTTTCGCTTAAAAGAACATCGCGGAACAAATTGGTCACGGGAACCTCAGCTGTTGGAATCAAATACAAATCATCAATCGTTGAGTGATACATTTGTCCTTCTTTGTCCGGCAATTGTCCTGTTCCGTATCCTGAAGCTTCGTTTACCAAATGAGGTACCTGAACTTCATTATATCCTGCGGCTGTATTTTTATCTAAAAAGTAATTGATTAAAGCACGTTGCAAACGAGCTCCTTTTCCTTTGTAAACCGGAAATCCGGCACCTGTAATTTTTACACCCAATTCGAAATCGATGATATCGTATTTTTTCACTAGATCCCAGTGAGGCTGAGCACCTTCGTGTAAAACCGGAATTTCTCCTTCTTCAAAAACATTCAGATTGTCGTCCGGTGTTTTTCCTTCCGGAACAATATCTGCGGGAAGATTAGGTAATGTGTATAGTTTGTTTGTTAATTCGACAGCCAAAGCTTCTGCTCTTTCGCCTAATTCTTTACTTTTTTCTTTTAAGGAAACTGTTTTTTCTTTTAAGATTGCAGCTTTCGATTTCTCTCCCGCTTTCATCAGTTCACCGATATCTTTGGACAATTTATTAGATTCAGATAAAACATTGTCTAATTCTGCCTGCGCAGCACGACGGTTTTCATCTAATTGCACCACTTCTTCAACAACGCTTTTAGCATCGATATTTCGTTTTGCTAAAGCCTTGATTACTTTCTCCTGATTTTCTCTAATAAATGCGATTTGTAACATAGCTTGATTTTTGTAACTATTTTATTTTTATATAAAGGAAGCAAATTTAAGGAAATGTTTGTTAAGATTAAGGACAAAGTTGTGTGTAAAAGAGAATTTCACGGACTTTCGTAATACTAATGTGGCGATTTACCAAAATTCAGGTTAATTCCACGGAGTTGCACGAAGCTGGCATAGAGATTCGATAAGATTTATATAGGACTCCGTGAGCCACAGTTCTCCAAAAAAGAATTTCGCAGAGTTGCACGAAGCTAACACAGAGATTCGCAAAGATTTATATTAAACTCTGTGTATCTCTGTGTTTTTTCTTTGCGAATCTCTGTGGAACAAAAAACTAAACTCTCTTAATCTCATGAGCCTAAATAATCTAGAAAGAGAATTTCGCAGAGTTGCACAGAGTTAACACAGAGATTCGCAAAGATTTATATTAAACTCTGCGTGCCTCTGTACTTTTTCTTTGCGAATCTCTGTGGAACAAAAAAACTAAGCTCTCTTAATCTCATGCCCCACAAATTCCTCTAAAACTGCAAACATTTCATCTACCGAAAGCACTTCTGTATCGGGATGTGATTTTAGAAATTCCGCATTAAGAGTAACCAGATTTTCTTCTAATTCGAAAAAGGTATCATTGTTTAATAAATCTCTTGTTGGGTTTACACCTTCCAGTTTTCCTTTTAAAAACTTACCAATTTTGACACTGCTTAATAATCGAACTCTTTTAGCCTGTGTTTGAAATAATTCTAAATGTTTTTCAGCACCAATTAAAGCTAGCCCTTCTTCGATCAATTCGTTCAATTCTTTGTTCCAACCCGAGTTGTATACGAATTGTGCAAAATTGCCTTCGGTATATTGTGATGTATAATAATCTAAATAATAACTCATCAGCGCATCTTCGTGAATCAAATCGTCGTCGATTTTTTCCTCGCGCATCAGATTAATTACCGATATATTTGAGTTGATAATATCTTGAGGGCTTGCGCTGTTTGCTGCGGTTTCTGATATAATGATTCTACCGAATTCCATTTGAGTTTTGTTTTAATGGGTTTTGATGCAAATTTCGACTAAAATAATGGAGAAAAGAAAAGTGCTACTAAAAAAAGCAGCAGTAAACTTTTGCTTACTGCTGCTTTTTATCACAATTTTTATTCTTAAAATCTATCTTAGTGCTTTCACGCTAAAGCTACCTTCTGTAACTTCAACCGCTGCTCCGTTTTTAGTTGCAGAAAAATTAAATGTTCCTTCAATTCTTTCGCTATTTATAAGCGTAATATTCATTGTCCCTGATGTCGCATTTACATTACTAAATTCTGGCATAAAGGCAAAATCTACCTGATAAGTTGTTTCAAGCTTTGACAAATCAAGAACAATCGGGTGACTACCTTTTGTTACAATCAAAGGCATCCATAAACCAATACTTTTGTAGGTATTGTCTATTCCTTGACTTCCCTTTATAAGCAAATTTAATGAACTCGATACTCCAGGTTCAAAAGAATAAGAAGTTCCTTTGTATTTGAATTTGATAAATTCTCCTTTTGTTTGAATTTCATCCGGATTCTCTTTTGGAGCGTCATCACTACTACAAGAAGACGATAGAACAAACGCAAAAACAGCGATAGCAAAAAACACAATTTTCTTTAGATTTTTCATCATAAATGGCTTTATTTATTTTTTTTAAGATCGCAAATATATAGATATTTCCTACTCTTAAAGCCAGTACGAGATAAAAATAAAAACTAAAATCCTTAATACTCTGTCAATAGTTCTTTTAGCCCTTTGGTTTTCAAAATCTTGCCCTTTATAACAAGCAGAAGTCTTAGCTTACTCAATCTATACTACTTATTGCTTCGTCGAATTTCAGGAGTGATTTCTCGACTTCGCTCGAAATGACACTTTTACAAACCTTTTATTTTTTGTTATGAAATTTGAAAACCAAAAAGTAAACAAAGTACTACTTTACTTTATCTTATTTACACTATTTTTATGGGCAATAAAAACAATCGCTAACTTGTAGCATTTTATAAAATCAACAAAAATCTATTTAAAAAGAAAATCAATGAGAGCAAAGATCGCTTTAGAATATTATGTTTTAGATGTATTCTCTAATACAAGTTATAAAGGCAATCCATTGTCTGTTGTTTTTACCGATGGTAATTTAGAATTAGAAGTCTATCAAAATATTGCGAAAGAATTTGGCTATTCTGAAACTTCATTTGTTTATTATTCTGCAGAACAAAAAGCGCTGAATGTACGATCGTTTACGCCGATTGGTTTTGAAATTGACGGTGCCGGACACAATCTGCTTGGTGCAGTTTGTGGTGCATTATTAAAAAAAATCCCCATATTTGAAGAACAAGAAGAGCACAATCGTTTTGTGATTATGAAAAATGCTCCGATACCTATAACGGTAAAATTTGATCCCGAAACACACTACCCTATTGTGCAGATGCACCAAAAATCTGCCGTTATTAAACAACAGATACCGACTTATAAAATTGCCATTGCGCTTGGTTTAAAAATAAAAGACTTAGAAATCGACATGTTAGTTCCGACTGTTGTTGAGACAGAGGTTGCACATACAATGGTTCCGTTGAGAAATAGTAAATTACTTAACGAGTGTACTCCAGACAGTAAACTTTTAATAGAAATCTCAAAAGAATATCAATTTGAGGGATTCTATTGTTTCTCTATTTCCGATCAATCTGAGGATCATATTGTTGAAGCACGGTTTTTTAATCCTATTATCGGAATTGAAGAAGATCCCGCTACAGGTACTGCAGCTGGGCCTTTAATTGGTTTTTTAACAAAAAACAGATATGCAGAACCTAATAAAGAATATAAAATCCTGCAAGGTGTCAAACTAAACCAGGCTTCGTTGATTGAGGTTATGGAACGCAAAAATGATATTTTAGTTGGAGGTTCTTCTGTTATTACAATGCGTGGCGAACTGTACATCTAACTACTTATTTCTGCTAAAAAGTCACATTACTATGCGGCTTTTTAGTCCTTTCTAAAATCCTTTATGTTCCACTAGCAACTCCTTTAATTCGTTAGTTTTTATAAAAACCGCAAAACGTCCGGCCAATAACAACATCTCTTTTTCTTCGTTTTTTGTCTTCAACTTTGTTTCCACATGGGAGGCATATTCATACAGCATTAAAACTTCACTCGCCCCAAAATCTTTAAACATATCTTTTCCTAGACTGGATAGAATTACTTCGCCATTTTTGTCTTTTGCAAAACGATCAGTCCCAAACTTTGCAACTAATTGCGTTTTAAAATCCGTTTGTAGTTTCAACCAGTTACTGGCTGTGTCATCCGTGTTTTTTAGTTCTATAACCAAATCTTCATAATCCTGATCTTTCTTCAAATTTGATAAGTAATCCCGTAATGTCGTAAAACCAATCACTTGGTAATTGTTAATTGGTATTTTATACTTCTCCAGCACATTTTCAACATCATTTTCAAAAGTGATGTATCGCGTCTGAACGGTATATAAGGAAGCGGTCTCTAACAACGAAATCAATCTGATTTTTACATCATTTATAAAGGGCTCCTTCTTTCCCTGTCCCAAACAATCTATAAAAAGGGCTTTTTTGTTCTTATCTTCTACTTTGACATCGTCATGAAGTAATTCTATTAGGGTTTGATATCCCATGTTATCAGAAGCCCCGCCATCGATCACACATAGTATTTTGTCCTGACCTTTGATCCCGAATTTTGTTTTGGGAAGCACACCCGGAAAGGCAGAACTAGCCGTAATGGCATACGTCAACGGGAAGTCATAACCATCGTTGATGTTATTTTCATTAAGTGAAATCGTTGCTTTATTGGGAGCCAGTGAAGAATTTATTTTTAAACCTCGAATAATATGCGGCATAAACGGGAAACGCTCCCCATTATTATAGGCCGTTCCGTTGGCAACCAACATTGGCAACTCGGGATTCTGCTTGCTTTCTTTTGGAATAAAAAAATCAGACAAAAGCATTTGAGTTTTAAATTTCTCCGGGTTTTCCGGATTTGAACTGTCAAACTGCAACACCTCCAAATCTAAACGCTGTGACATGGATACTTTTTCCCCTTTTTCGTTTCTGCTATTATTGAGAAGCGAGAAAACATTAGCCGATTTATTTATATCTGATTTGTAAGCGTCTGCTTTAGAAAAATAAAACTCATTAAAACTACAGTTGTCATGATGCAATTTATTTTTCAATATGGTTAAATAATATCCGGCTGAATAACAGCCTCCTGAAACGGTTGAAAAATAGTCTATTTCACTTAAAAAGTTACGCTGCGAATTGCTTTCTTCTATTTCTTCCAGTCCCAAAAGCACCCCCATACTAAAAAACTGTGCTCTGGATCCACCTCCTGAAATTCCGACTCCTAAAGCAATCTTGGGATTTTGAAATCTACTGTCACGATCCTGAACCGATTTGTATTCCTTTAAAGCTACCGAGGGAATTGAATTGTAGTTGATTTCTGAAAAAAGATTTATCTTGTTTTGAGCTATTCCTTTGTTTAGAAAAACAAGAATAAAAAATAATATTTTAACTCTTTTTTGTACCATATCCTATTACAAATAAATTGGTCTTCTATTCCATATCAAATAATCTGAAAATAAACGAAAGTTCGCAAACAATAAATAATGCTACCAAAACAGCATGAAAAACGTTGTTTTGAACTTTTATCACCTCCAAACATAAAACAATATGAACGATAATTCGAAGATAATATTCCTTTCCCTGATATAAAAAATAATGTCTGCCTTTTAATGCGGTATTGATCGTCTCGCCACCAAAACAAATCGCCCGAATTACAAAGAAACAATTATTGCGGGAATAAAAGTAATCTTCATAATCCTTATAATCAGCCAAATCATCCCGATAAAGAATGGCACATAACAAATAAAAAAACAATGCTTTAATTAAACTTATGCTTTACAACCATTAGTTATCAATTTATAATATTATGCAAGCTTTTTATAATCGATTGAAATGCCATGTAAATCAGCAGCTTTTATTGCTCTTTCAAAAAACAAATACATAAAAAAAACCGCATCAGTAATGCGGTTTTCCTATATTTTAAATAAACTAAAAATCAAATTCTTAATTCGTTTTCATTGGTGGCAAATCGAATGCAATTGAATCGTGTTCGAAATTATTACGGTGTCCACCGTCACAAAAAGGTTTGTTTGCTGATAATCCGCAACGGCAAAGACCTAATGCAGCTCTTCCTTGTAATCCGTATACTGTTCCTTCCGGGTCCATTATTTCGAAATCACCTTCTATCTTAATAGATCCGTTTTTATTGATGATTAATTTAGTCTTGCTCATAAAATTGCTTTGTTTTTTCAACAAAGATTGCAAAATATATTGCGAAGGATTTGCAAGAACTGGAGGTTTTTTAGTTCAAAGAGGCTAGTTTAAATTAAGTCTATTTAAACGAACGTTTTTCAACTTAAAAACAAAAGAATTTATTGGTTATTAGCCTCGTCATCTTTCTTTTTCTGATTCATTTTTGTTACCAGCTCTTTCAATCGCAAGGCTCTTTCTCTTTTTTCTTCCTGAAGCTTAGCCTTTTTCCGATTTAGCAATTTGGTATGTAAAGCCTTGTTTTTGGTGTTTTTTTCGGGTCCTTTTGCCATGATTTCTACTCTTAGTAATTGCGTTTGCAAATATACGGTTTTTGGGGTTTGTGAGTTGGGGAGAAATCGGGGCTTCGACTTCGCTCAGCCTGACAATTCGACTTCGCTTAGCCTGACTGTTCGGCTTTCCTTAGACTTACAAAACATCTTCTCTGCAAAGGTCTATGTTTTTACAACGAATCTCGCTGATAGCTAAAATCTCGCAAAGTCGCAGAGACGCAAAGAAAAAGACTCCAAACTTTACCCCCAAACCAAAAAAAAACTTTGCGACTCCGCGACTTTGCGAGATTAATTCAAAAGACAAAACTTCACCCCATTTTTTAAAAGAAACACAAAACCAAAAAAACTTTGCGACTCCGCGACTTTGCGAGATTAATTCAAAACGCTTAAAAAACACCAAACATCTCCTCTCTAAAATTCTGTCTTTTCATACCGAATCTCAGTGACATACTAAAATCTCGATTCTATTGCTTATTTTTGCACCCAATAAAATTGAGTTATGATACAGAATCCAAAGAGATATACTATTACAGCTGCATTGCCTTATACCAACGGACCTATTCACATTGGGCATTTGGCGGGGGTTTACGTGCCTGCAGATATTTATTCAAGATATTTACGCTTACAAGGAAAAGATGTTGCTTTTATTTGCGGAAGTGATGAACATGGTGTTGCCATTTCGATGAAAGCTAAAAAAGAAGGAATTACACCGCAGGAAGTTATTGATAAATACGACGGAATTATCAGAAAATCATTTGCTGATTTCGGAATTTCGTTTGATAATTATTCCAGAACTTCTGCTAAAATTCATCATGATACCGCTTCGGAATTCTTTAGAACGTTGTATGATAAAGGCGATTTTATTGAAGAAGTTACAGAACAATTGTACGATGCAAAAGCCAATCAGTTTTTGGCAGATCGTTTTGTAGTTGGAACGTGCCCAAAATGTGGTAACGAAGAAGCCTACGGCGATCAGTGCGAAAAATGTGGCTCTACGCTAAATGCAACCGATTTAATCAATCCTAAATCAACGATTACAGGAGAAACTCCGATTCTGAAATCAACAAAACACTGGTTTTTACCTTTAGATCGATATACTGAATTCTTGCAGGAATGGATTTTGGTTGGACATAAAAACGATTGGAAACCGAATGTTTACGGACAGGTTAAATCCTGGGTAGACGGTGGATTAGAACCTCGTGCAGTAACGCGTGACTTAGACTGGGGAATTGATGTTCCGGTTGAAGGTGCTGAAGGCAAAAAACTATACGTTTGGTTTGATGCTCCTATCGGATACATTTCGTCGACCAAAGAATGGGCGGCACGTGAAGGAAAAGACTGGGAACCGTATTGGAAGGATGAAGACACAAAATTGGTGCACTTTATCGGAAAAGACAATATCGTTTTTCACTGTATCATTTTCCCTGCGATGTTAAAAGCAGAAGGAAGTTATATTTTACCGGACAATGTACCTGCAAATGAGTTTTTGAATTTGGAAGGAAATAAACTTTCGACTTCTAAAAACTGGGCCGTATGGTTACACGAATATTTAGAAGAATTCCCGGAAAAACAAGACGTTTTGCGTTATGCATTGACTTCTAACGCTCCGGAAACAAAGGATAATGATTTTACCTGGAAAGATTTTCAGGCAAGAAACAATAATGAATTAGTTGCTATTTTCGGAAACTTCATTAATCGTGTGGTTGTTTTAACGAACAAATACTACGACGGATTTATTCCGACGCCAAATGAATTTACAGAAATTGACGAAGCAACTTTAGCAGAATTAAAAGCCTACCCAGCCGTGATTTCAAGCTCAGTTGAGCGTTACAGATTCCGTGAAGCTTTAGGTGAATTGATGAATGTGGCTCGTTTAGGAAATAAATATCTGGCCGACGAAGAGCCTTGGAAAGTAATAAAAGACAATCCGGAGCGTGTAAAAACTCAAATGTATGTAGCCTTGCAAATCGCAGCAGCGCTAAGCATTTTGGCAGAACCATTTTTACCTTTTACAGCTACAAAACTTTCTAAAATACTAAACATCAAAGACCTAAATTGGAATTTGGAATTTAACGATTGGAATTTATTCCCAACAGGACATAAAATTGGTGAAGCTGAATTACTTTTCGCTAAAATAGAAGACGAAGAAATACAAAAACAAATAGATAAATTGGAAGCTACCAAAACGGCTAATATCGCTGAGAACAAAAAGGCTGAACCACAGAAAGATTTAATTCAGTTTGAAGATTTCGCTAAAATGGACATTCGCGTAGGAACGATCCTTGAGGCTGAAAAAATGCCAAAAGCCAACAAACTTTTAGTGCTTAAAGTAGACACAGGAATTGACGTTCGTACGATTGTTTCGGGAATTGCAGAAAGCTTCACTCCTGAAGAAATTATCGGAAAACGCGTTTCTGTTCTGGCCAATTTAGCACCTAGAGCATTACGTGGTGTAGAAAGTCAGGGAATGATTCTAATGACTACAAATGCAGAAGGCAAATTGGTTTTCATTAATCCGGATGCTGATGCTCCGAATGGTGAAACGGTAAATTAGGCCTCTACAGATATAAATAATTAAAGGAATTTCCTACTTATTAAACAGTCAAATCGATATTTATTAATACTTTTGTATCGACTAAATATCTTACAAAACTTTCAATAAATTTTATTAAAAGTTAACATAAGCGAACCCTTGCCATGGTGCGGGAGCAGGAAACTGCCCTAAATCTATCTTTCGAGATATTTAGTCACACCTAAAGCGAGGGTTTCGTACGTTTTAAATTTTTCGATTATGACTAAAGAAAATCAAAACACATCGCATCAAGATGTAATGCTATCCGTAGCAAATTTCCTTTCAGAACTTTGGTTCGAAGGAGAATTTAAAGATCAACCAGAATACCTAGCCGAAATCTTCGACATGATTCTGGAAACCGAAATGGGTAATAACCTCGAGCTAAGAGCTAAGATGAAATGCTGTCTAAAAACCAGTCGCATGTTAGCAAAAGCGTTGGAACCATTTTCGGAGCAACAAATTGAGCAGGCTTGTAATCAAATTATGAATGCCTAGCGACTAAAGCAAAACGCGTGAAACTACCAATAGATTCGCGCGTTTTATTTTTTACACCAATAATTAATTGTCTAAAAAAAGGATCAATTTCAAAAACTGTGGAGAACTAAAAAATTGGATGTAAAAATTTAGTTTATTAAAAAAAACCTCGTTTTGTCATTTCGACGAAGGAGAAATCACACGCGTAACTCGACAAAGATTGGCGATTTTCTATGTGGAATTTCTGGTGTGATTTCTCCTTCGTCGAAATGACAGAATTACAGGAAATAACCATTAAACTTACGTTTAAAATTAACATAAACAGCTCCCTCGCCATGATGTCCCTACGGAAACACGGGAAATCTGCCCATATGGGTATTTTGTCACATCTAAAGCGAGGGTTTCGTTCGTTTAAATTTAACATAAACACTCCCTCGTCATGATGGCCCTACGGAAACACGAGAAACCTACTCATGTGAGTATTTTTGCACATCTAAAGCGAGGGTTTCTTGTATCTATTATTTCCGATTGCACAAACGTTGCTAGTTAATTATTCTTTTTCCATTTGTTGCTATTTGAATAGCCTCCTGCTTTAGCTGGAGGTACATTGATTGAGAGATGAGCAATTGGCTTTAGCCAAAAGAAGCTGGATATATTTTGGCTAAAGCCATTTAATGTTTAATCTTAACTATATTCCTCCAGCTAGAGCACAATGTCATTAAGTTAAGAGATTTTTTCACGCGGATTTTGCGGATTTTTTTTATTACATTCTGCTAAAATCTGCAGAATCTACGTGAGACTTTTTTTAAGCGATCCTTAACTTAATGACATTGAGCTAAAGCTAGGAGGCTATTCAAAATGATATTTTCGCAAGAAAGCGTATGAAACTTACTTAACAGATTCGCATATTTAACAGTAGCTCAAACAATTAACATTCAACATAACCCTTTTTTTGTCAGAAAATCAAGATATTTGCAAAAAACTATATCATGATCAAAAAAATACTGTTCATCTGTTTGACATTAAACAGTATGACTTCTTTTTCTCAGGACATCGTGAGCTCAACTCCGCTTACTTTAAAAAAGAATCTCAATATTTTTCCGTCTGTAAACAATGATACCAAAGAAGTTACTTTGTTTCTAAGCGACAAGACAAATGTAAAAGCTATTCAGCTTAATGAAAAAATGCAAATCACAGATAGTATTTCTACAGCAAAACCTGATGCAAAAAAATACGACTTTATGATTGGCTACAATAGAAGCAGCAACAATACGAGACTCTTTTGGTCTTCTGATGACTATAAAAATATCTTTGCTCAGTTGTATGATTTCACTAGTCGCAAAATCACTACCAAAGAATATACTTTAGCATTAAAAAACGAAAAAGTTTTGCAAAAGTTCAGCGAAAATGACAACTTTTATATTCTGACTGTACTAAAAAACAGTAATAGTCTAAAACTTCACATCTTTGACAAACAAGGCAATTACATCGAAAAAGTTATTGATCTGGAAGGATTTCATTTTTTCAAAAGCAAATATGTAAAGTCTGATTTATATGGTGTGTTGGAACAAAATTTACTACCTGCCGAAGCCCCTTTTTCATTACAGAACATCAATACTGAAAACCCTGTTTCGTTAAACGATAGTTCGAAAAAGAGAAAGTGTTATTTTAGCAAAAACCAACTCGTTATAACAATTGACCTGAATGTAAATTTCACACAAGTCATTGTAATTAATCTGGAGAAATATTCTGCCGTTGAAAAGATTATTAAATCTCCACCTATTTCTGATATAAGCAGTTCAGGATTTTCGATCTACATCAACTCAAATTCTTTCTATTTTGACCATAAAATATACCAGACAAAATCTTCGTCTGATATCCTTCATTTTACTATAAACGATTTAGACGGCAATCTGCTACAGCAATATACTGCTACGGAAGATAAACCAATTGAGTTTAAAAATTCAGAGATTTCTCAGGAAGGCAATGAGTTCTTTGGTGGCAAAAAAACGCTCGAAACTTCTTCTCAATTTATTAGAAAAACAACTAATCTAAATTCAGCTCTTGCGTGTTATCGCCTTGGTGATACTACTTTAATAACTTTCGGAGGTGTTTCTGCAGGATCTCAGCAATCAGGCGGACAATCTGTAATGAACCAATTTGGATTTATTGGTTCTTTAATCGGATCTTTCGCATTTAATCCTACTATGGAGAGTTTTAACGCTTATTCTAACCGAAAAGTGGTTAAAATGGAAGGTCTTTTCGATAAAGAAGGAAAACACGTAAAAGGAGATTTGCAACCATTGGCATTTGATAAAATCAGAACTTTTCTCGACAAAGACAATGATGTTTCATCTCAGACACTATTTAAAACAGATGCCTATTATTTTGGTTACTACGATACCAAAACAAAAGAATACATCATTAGAAAATTTGTAGACTAGAAAAACAGTAGTCTACAATTACAAAAGTCACCTTAGATTAGTTAATATTTTCGAAAAAATCGATAACTATTTTTTTTCACGCTATTATATTTGTTATTTTACATTATAAATTTAATTTTTAACGAAAAAATCGTAAAACCATGCTAATCCGATTTGTTGTCAGTAATTTTATGTCTTTTAAGGATGAGACAGAATTTAACATGCTTCCCGCAAAAGGAAATGGCTCTCGTCAGCTTACAAATCATATAAAAAAAACTAAATCCGGTGTTGAAGTTTTAAAAACTGCAGCAATCTATGGAGCTAATGCTGCAGGTAAAAGTAATTTAGTAAGAGCAATTGCATTTTTAAAATCTATTGTTGTAAACGATGCTGACCTATTAGTCCCACAAAGCAAAAGATTCAGGCTAGACAAAACCTATCTCGACAAACCTTCAACTTTTAGAATTGAATGTGAGTATCAAGGAATTCATTTTGATTATGCTGTGGAGATTTTTAAAGGAAAAATAAAAGAAGAGTGGCTTTATTTAATAAGTTCGGTAAAAAACAACAAAGAAGAACTGTTATTTAAAAGAATTGACAAAGAAGTTGAATTTGGAGAATACTTCGAAAACAAAAATGACATACTATTTGCTAAAAAGTTCTTAAAAAAGCAACTCAAAGAGAATGAAACTGTTTTAAATAACTGCTATTTACTTTTGGAGAGTAATAATGTTCTAGATAAAATCTGTCTAGCCTTTACAAAATTTCATTTAGTTTATCCAGATTCTATAGATATTGATTTCACTAAATCTGTTTTATTAGGAAACAAAAAACTAGACTTTACGAATAAAATACTTGTAAACAGCAAAACAGGAATTGAAAAAATTGTACTTCGAAAAATAGAATCCGATACGTTTTTTGGTTTAGATGATATTGACACAAAAAATAACCTTATTGATATCTTAGAATCTCAAAATAACAATGAAACAACAAAGGAAAAAGCAATTGTATTTACCTATAGAGATAATGATTATAGCTTTGTAAAAGAAAACAATGAATATTTTGTTCTCATATTATGTACCAAACACGAAAATTCAAATGCAACATTTGATTTTGATGAAGAATCCGACGGTACAAATCGTCTATTTGAACTTGCTCCTGCCTTTGAAGAATTATTGCATGAAGATGATTTTGTATATATTATCGACGAATTAGAAAGAAGTATGCATCCACTATTAGCAAAAGAACTCTTAAGAACATATTCATTAAACTCAAAAACCAACAGTCAATTAATCTTCACTACTCATGAAAGTCATTTATTAGATGACAGTTTACTGCGCAGAGATGAAATATGGTTTACAGAGAAAAGATCCGACGGAAGTACTGAATTCTATCCTTTAAGCAACTTTAATCCAAGAGGTGATAAGGTTTTAGAAAGAGGTTATTTGGAAGGAAGATATGGTGGAATTCCTTTCTTAGGCAATTTCTCTAATTTAACTTTTGACGAAAATCTTGTTTAGATGGAGCGTAAGAGATATACATTAGATGATTACAATAAGAAAGAATCATTTAAAGATGCAACCCGATTCTTCATTGTTTATGAAGGGGAGGACAAAGAACCAAAATATTTCGGAACGTTTAATAACATACATCTTGAACCTAAAAAAGCAAGCATTTTGCATGTCTTTGAGAAAGATACTAAAATTAAGGGATCGCAGCCTAAAAAATTAATAGAGAGAGCAAAATCTTTTATTGAGAATCCACCTAAGAGCTTGTCAGTAACTCCTTCTCCAGAGGATAAATTTAGATTTGTACTTGATGTCGATCAACATCCGAAAGAAGAATTTCCTGAATTAAAAGAATACTGTAGTAGTCTATTAGATGCCAACTTATTTATCAGCAACTATTGCTTTGAAATTTGGCTATTGTTTCATTTGGAAGATCAAGAAAATTTATTGTGCAAAAACAGTAAAACAGCAAAAACTGAACTTGGAAAAAAGCATACCGAATCTAAACTAAAAAATTATCCTAAAGGTTATTTATCTTCTGAGTACATTTTAAAAGCAATTGAAAGAGCAGAAAAAGTAGATTTAAACCCAGACGATTATTTTCCTGAAGAAAAATCTACTAAAGTATATTTATTAATGAAAGAACTTCTACAATATTCCACAATAAACAAAGAAGTAATTAATCCTAAAATAATTAAATAAATTAAGTTGCCCGAATCAAAATGAAAATAACAAAACCAAGATTAGCTTTAATCGGCGGAATACTTTGTATTTCGATTTTCCCGATATTGGTAAAATTACGTTTAGCACCGGGATTAATTTCGGCTTTTTACCGAATGTTTTTTGCGGTCATTTTGCTTTTACCGTATGTGCTTTTGAGTAAAAATTTTAAAATGCCAACTTTAAGATTCACTCTTTTGGCGGCACTTTGTGGTGTTTTATTCTCTTCGGATGTTGCCGTTTGGAACATCGCCATTCAGGATTCAAGTGCCACACAGGCTTCGTTACTAACCAACTTGTCCCCGCTTTGGGTTGGAATTGGTTCTTTTTTCTTTTTGAATACGAAACCCGCCACAAACTTCTGGATCGGAACAGCTGTCTCCTTATTCGGAATGGTAACTTTGGTTGGTTTTGGTTTTTTCATGGAATTAAACTTCGATCAGGCTTTTCTGTTTGCAGTGCTATCCGGAATCCTTTATTCGATTTATCTGTTAGTCAGCAAAAATGTACTTTCTCATGTTGATGTTTTATCCTTTATGACCATTAGTTTGTTGGCCTCCAGCATTTATTTGGGAATTCTTTGTTATTCGCTGGATCAGCCTTTTACAGGATTCTCTGATATGGGTTGGTTTGTATTGGTGCTTCAGGCTGTAATTTGTCAATTGTGTGCCTGGCTTTCGATAAGTTACGCTACGCAACACATGCGTGCAACGAGGGTTTCGTTAAGTTTATTGAGTCAGGCTGTAATTACTTCGATATTAGCTTGGTTGTTTTTGGAAGAACAAATAACTTTACAAATGGTTTTTGGCGGAATCATTTTGCTTTTCGGAATCAGAATCACGTTTTATGATAAGACCATTTCGTTGAAAAAGGTTTTTTCTAAGTAACATTTGTGAAATTGCGGTCTGAAAATTGCACTCGGATTTTGCGGATTAAACGGATTTACGCGGATTCTTTTTTTTATTTGAATTGAAACTATTTGCGAACTTGGGGTGGGAAATTCACACACCGATTTTACTGATTAAGCAGGTTAACACTGATTTTTTTGAATTTGAATTGTAAAAAATCACTTTAATCAGTGGCAAAAAAAATAGCACGCAGATTTAGCCGATTAAGCAGATTTATTTGAAAATCTTTTGAATCATTTTAATCTTTGGCAAAAAAATTAGCTGACAAATGAAACGAATCAAACAGATTTGAACAAATAATTCGTCAATTCGTGGCAAAAAAATAGCACGCAGATTTAGCAGATTTATTTGAAAATCTTTGGAATCATTTTAATCTGTAGCAAAAAAAGCACGCAGATCGAGCTGATCGAACAGATGTATTTAAAATCATTTTAATCGGCGGCAAAACCTGAAACAAAAAAAACCTGAAACAAAAAAACACGCAGATATAGCTAACCGAGCAGATATATTCAAAATCATTTTAGTCGGCGGCAAAACCTGAAACAAAAAAAACCTGAAACAAAAAAAAACACCTCCCTTATGTTACATAAAAACAAAATTCCAAATTTAAAAGTAATCGCCTTTGATGCCGATGATACTTTGTTTGTTAATGAACCTTACTTTCAGGAAACCGAACATAAATTCTGTGCTTTGATGGAAGATTATCTTTCACACCAAGGCATTTCGCAGGAATTGTTTAAAATAGAAATTCAAAACTTACCTTTATACGGTTACGGAATCAAAGGTTATATTCTTTCGATGATTGAAGCGGCGATGATCATTTCAAACAATACCATTCCGGTTGAGGTAATTCAGAAAATTATTCAATATGGGAAAGAATTACTCGAGAAACCCATTGAACTTCTGGACGGAATCGAAGAAACACTAGAGGCATTGCACGGCAAATACAAATTGGTAGTAGCCACAAAAGGAGATTTAAAAGACCAACACAGCAAATTGCATCGCTCGGGATTAGGTCATTATTTTCACCATATCGAAGTAATGTCAGACAAACAACAAATTGATTACGAGAAATTATTAGGTCGTTTGGACATTCAGTCTCATGAATTTCTGATGATTGGAAACTCTCTAAAATCAGATGTATTGCCTGTACTGGAAATTGGCGGTTATGCCGTACATATTCCTTTTCATACCACTTGGGAACACGAAAAAATCAATCATAAAGTAGAACACCAACATTTTAGCTCCTTCGAAAAAATAACCGAAGTGCTTAATAATTTATTGTAATGAAAACACTTTTAGACCTCGAAAATTGGAACAGAAAAGAACATTTTGCCCATTTTAAACAAATGGAAGAACCCTTCTTTGGCGCGACTGTTGAGATTGACTGTACCAAAGCCTATCAAACCGCTAAAGACCTGAATACTTCTTTTTTTATCTTTTACTTACATAAAACTTTGGTTGCTGTAAATGCAATTGAGAATTTTAGATATCGAATCTCAGAAGACAAAATCTACATTTACGATCGTATTGATGCTTCGGCAACAATTGGTCGCGAAGATGGGACTTTTGGGTTTTCTTTAATGGAGTATCATCCTGATTTCAAAATTTTTGAGCAAAATGCTTTAGCAGAAGTCAAACGCGTTCAAAATACAACTGGAATTTATACCCGTGAATTTAAAGACGATAATGTCATTCATTTTTCGGCAATACCGTGGTTAAATTTCACTTCGCTTACCCATGCCCGCAGTTTCACCTATCCCGACAGTTGCCCTAAAGTTTCTTTTGGGAAAATGATGACGGCAGAAACAGGAAAAAGAACCATTTCGATGGCTGTTTATGTGCATCATGGCCTAATGGATGGTTTACACTTGGGGCAGTTTGTTGACTATTTTCAGGAGTTAATGAATTCCTAAACAAAATAAAGTCCGCGATTTTGAATTGATTCTATTCTAAAAAATATGAGAAAAATAATTCTGTTTTTAGCCGTAATGTACCAATCTATGGTATTAAGCCAGACTGTACTGGCTTCTTATTCGCTGGAATTAAAAAAGATACGGGAAAACGATCAGATCTTAAATTTTGAAAACGCTGTAACACACGAAGTATTTGTCTTTGTGGCATCACAGGGAAATTTTACGATTTTAAAATACAACAGCGCCCTTTTTCTAAGAGATCAATTTGCCGGTGCAATGACCTATTATGAAAAAAGGTCTTTGCTTGGCTACAGCTTTGGTGAAGACGGAAATCCAAGTTTGTATTGGTACTCAGAAGAACTGAAAGACATTATAATTGTCAAATATTATTTTGAAGACAAAACAGTTAAGGCTTTGAAGTTTAATTTTCCTGCAAAGATTCAGCCCATTGTTACCCAATATCAAAAAGACAATGCATTTAATCTGTTAACCCAACATAAAACAGAGCCAAAACTAATTCTATACGTCTTCAAGAATGGAACTGTGGAAGAAAGGGAACTTGATTTTTCTCCTTTTACCTTCAAAGACCGAAAAACACAATCCAGAACGTTCAATCAGATTCTTACCGAAAACCCTATTGAAAAAATGGAATCCGGTGAATACAATCCTTTGTTTAAAACCGTTAGTAAAACCAAATTGTATTTATTGCCGCAACGTCTCATCCTGACTTTGGACCAGAATGTTACCAACACACAATTGTTCAACATTAATTTGACTAGTCTGGACATAAAAGAGAAGAATTTCCTGCAGCCTCCTGCTAAAAAATGGGCCAGATCCTCTAACTCTTTTTATCACGAGAACAAACTATACCAAATTAACACAACAGAAGATGAATTTTTGTTTGATATAAAAGATCTTGACTCGGAACAAGTATTAAAGAGCATTGTTGTTTCGAAAAATGACACGATACGTTTCAAAAATTCTCCTTTGTTAATTCAAAGAGACATCTATAGTCCGAAAGAATTAAAAAACACGGCTAAATTTCTACAACACCTGGCTACTTTAGACATCGGGTTATCTGTTTTTAAAAACAAAACGAATCTGTTTATCACTTTCGGAGGGATCAATAAACCAAGCTATCAGAGTTTTGATGGGTTTTCTTATCCGGATATTCAAACCAAAACTGTATACTTTGAAAGTATCTGGGATAAAAAATTGGGGTATACCACAGAGCAACAGCAGCCTCTTGCAGCCGATAAAATCAATTTATTTGTAGACAAACATGATGAAGTTTCGTTTCAAAGTATCATAAAGTTTAAAGATTATTTCATTCTGGGTTATTATGATACGGATACCAAAGAATATAAAATGCTTAAATTTACAGACGGCTATAATTGAAACCAAAACGAAGTCTTTAGACGGAACTGATTACACCGGAATTAAAAACAAATAAGCTTCATTTAAATTAGAAGAGGCTGATTTCATTGTATTTAGTCTGAATCTGAATTAATTCCTACAAAAGGCAATCAGGTTCTTAATTGCCTAAAATTATATAACTTTACAAAAAAATCAAGATTATGTTATCAAAAAATATAGAAGCAGCACTGAACAAGCAGATCAGAATTGAAGCCGAGTCTTCACAAACTTACCTTTCAATGGCTTGTTGGGCAGAGGTACACGGATTAGAAGGAATTGCTCAATTTATGTACACACAATCAGATGAGGAACGCGCGCACATGCTTAAACTGATAAAGTATGTAAACGAACGTGGCGGACATGCACAAATTACAGATCTTAAAGAGCCAAAGACAAGTTATTCGACTTTTAAGGAAATGTTTGAAACGCTTTACAACCATGAACTTTTTGTATCAGAATCTATTAATGAATTGGTTCATATTACCTTTTCAGAAAAAGACTATGCTACACATAATTTCTTACAATGGTACGTATCGGAACAAATCGAAGAAGAAGCTACAGCTAAGTCAATTTTAGATAAAATTAATTTAATTGGAGACGACAAAGGCGGTCTTTACTTGTTTGACCGTGATATTCAGCAATTAACCGTTACGAGTTCAATAGCTATTAACCCAAAATAAAAAAGTTAAAGTTTATTTAGAACATATAAAAATAACTTTTATTCTTTTATATTTGCCTCGATTTTATAATTGAGAGGTACTGTGAGCAAGAAAGATAAGGTTAAGGACAAGGACAAAAAAAAGGATAAAAAGAAGAAGAAAAATCAGGAAATCCTTGACAAAATTAAAAAACTCGAAAACTGCAAATCCAGCTGTTGCGAGAAATTTAAAAAGAGTGAAAAGAAACGTTGCTCTCGTTGTCCTATGTTTGACTTAATAAAAAAGACAGCTTAAAATATATATGAAAACCCATCAGATTACTGATGGGTTTTTAGTTTAAATCAAAGTCCTTTATTCGTTTAAAAAACATGTTAGCCAAAGCAATTTTTTTTCACCATATAAGTGATAGTAGCTCCTTTTAGATTTTCTCTTGTGTTCCTCGCGGAATCTTTGTGAACTTCATGGTTAACTTCACCATATAAGTCCTATTAGCTCATTTGAAATCTTTTTCTTTGCGAACCTAGCGAAATCTTTGTGAACTTAGCGGTTGAAATCGCATTCAATCGCATCTAATTTCCACTTTCGTTGAAAAAATAAAAGAACAGTTGTAAATTAGTTACCTGATTAAATAAATCTTAAGAGTCCGTTGTTTCATTATGAAAAACCAAATTACTATCCCAAAATCCAGTCTTGATTTTTTGCAAGAGCTTAAAGCAAACAATAACAAACCTTGGTTTGATGCAAATAAAACGACTTACCTCAACGAATTAAATCATATCGAAACTTTTGCAGGTGCTTTACTGCAGGAGCTCTCCAAAACCGATGTTTTAGAAACCGCTTCCGGAAAAAAAAGTGTATACCGAATTTATCGCGATATTCGTTTTTCTAAAGACAAAACGCCTTTTAAAAGCTTTTGGGGTGGTAGTTATACCCGTGCCACGAGTGAAAGACGAGGTGGTTATTATTATCATTTGGAACAAGGAAATAGCTTTATTGCCGGTGGTTTTTGGGGACCAAATGCGGCAGACTTAAAACGCGTAAGAAGTGAATTTGCCCACGATCCTGAACCTATGCAAAAAATACTGCACTCAGAATCTTTTATCCGCACATTTGGAACTTTACAAGGCGAACAGCTTAAGACAAAGCCCAAAGGATTTGATATCGATCATGAAGCTATTGACTTACTTCGCTACAAACAGTTTTTACTTATTAAACGATTTACAGATCAGGAAGTATTGAGTCCGCTTTTTTTAGAGCAGGCACTGGACACCTTCAAGAACATGAGACCCTTTTTTGATTATATGAGTGAAATATTGACGACCGACATAAATGGCGCTTCAATTTTATAAAAAAATAAACCCGACAGCTTTTAAAAACCTGTCGGGTTTGATTACGTTGATAAACATTATTTACTTAAAAACAGGATTTCGTTGACCACTACTTCTGTGACGTATTTTTTCTCTCCGTTTTTATCGTCATAACTTCTGTGTGTCAGCTTTCCTTCTACCGCAACTTCTTTTCCTTTTACGACATATTTCTCGATAATTTCGGCCGTTTTTCCCCAGGCAGTCACACGATGCCATTCTGTTTGTTCTACTTTTTCTCCCTTTTCATTGGTGTACTTCTCGTTTGTTGCAATGTTTAAATGCGCTAATTTTTTTCCGTTTTCCAATGTTTTAATTTCCGGATCGTTTCCTACGTTCCCGATTAATTGTACTCTGTTTTTCATGGCGTATACTATTTAAATGTTATCATAAGTGAATTCGTACATTAAATTCAACAGGGCAAAGATGCTACAGCTTTCAATAACTATTCGGTAACCAACCATTTACTTTCGGTTGTAATTATTTGTAACCGTTTGCAAATGGAAATATTTTTGTATATTTGAGAAAAGCCCTACGATATGCAAACACAAATCAATAAAGTTGAACTGCGAAATTTGGAATTTGACGATTACAAACAATTGAAGAACTCAATGGTAGAATCGTATCCCGAAATGGCCAATTCATACTGGAGATCTGCCGATATTAAAAAACTACTCTCTATATTTCCTGAAGGTCAACTAGTTATTCTGGCCGACGGAGTAGTGGTAGGATCTGCCTTGTCCTTGATCGTCGATGAGACATTGGTCGATAAAAGACATAACTACAACCAAATTCACGGCAATTATACGTTTTCTACTCACAATCCAAATGGTGAAATCCTATATGGTATCGATGTTTTCATCCACCCGCAATACCGCGGTTTGCGTTTAGGCCGTCGTTTGTATGATGCCCGAAAAGAACTTTGCGAGCAACTGAATCTAAAAGCCATTGTTTTTGCAGGACGAATTCCGAATTATGCGCAACATGCCAGAAAACTCACTCCAAAAAATTATATCGACAAAGTAAAACACAAAGAATTACATGATCCGGTGCTATCCTTTCAACTCAGTAATGATTTTCATGTTTTGCGCATCATTAAAAACTATTTAGAAGGCGACGAAGAATCCAAAGAATTTGCTGTGCTTTTAGAATGGAATAATGTTTATTACGATGAGAGTCCGAAACTTATCAATCTCGAAAAAAGCGTTATTCGTTTGGGATTAATTCAATGGCAAATGCGTCAGTTAAACAATGTGGAAGCTTTATTTGAGCAGGCCGAATTTTTTATTGATGTTGTTTCCGGTTATGGAAGTGATTTTGCGTTATTCCCGGAGCTCTTTATAGCGCCTTTAATGGCCGATTACAATCATTTATCAGAAGCGGAAGCGATTCGGGAATTGGCTCGTTACTCTGACCCGATCCGGAAACGTTTTCAGGAATTTGCCATTTCATACAATATCAATATCATTACCGGTAGCATGCCGTATTTAGATAATGGTAATTTATACAATGTTGGTTTTTTATGCAAACGAGATGGAACATCGGAAATGTATACCAAAATTCACGTGACTCCAAACGAAGTACAACATTGGGGAATGAAAGGTGGATCTCAGTTTAAAACCTTTGATACCGACTGTGGCAAAATTGGAATCCTGATCTGCTATGATGTGGAGTTCCCTGAACTTTCAAGAATTATGGCCAATGAAGGAATGAATATCTTATTCGTTCCCTTCCTCACAGACACACAAAATGCTTATACCCGTGTAAAACATTGTTCGCAAGCAAGGGCTATAGAAAACGAATGTTATGTTGCAATTGCAGGTTGTGTAGGCAACTTACCAAAAGTGAACAATATGGATATTCAATATGCGCAAGCTTCTGTATTTACCCCCTCTGATTTTGCTTTTCCAAGTAATGGAATAAAAGCAGAAGCAACCCCAAATACAGAGATGACCTTAATTGTAGATGTTGATTTGAATTTACTAAAACAACTCCATGAGCACGGAAGTGTCCGAATCTTAAAAGACCGAAGAAATGATTTATATGAAATTAAAAAGTTGGATCCATGAAGACATGCCTCGAATGCTCCGAAAAGATTGTAGGCCGTGAAGACAAGAAATTTTGTTCAGATAGTTGCCGAAATGCCTACAACAACAAGATCAATAAGGACACCACTAATTTCATGCGAAATATAAACAATAAGCTACGCAAAAATTACCGTATTTTGTCCGAGTTAAACACAGAAGGAAAATCAAAAGCAAGAAAAGATAAAATGTTGAACAAAGGCTTTGATTTTGATTTTTTTACTAATATTTTGCAGACCAAAACGGGGAACACTTATTATTTTCTATACGACCAGGGATATCGCTCTTTGGACAATGATTATTATATGCTCGTGAAAAAAGAAATTTAGTATATTCAACATGAAAAAAAATCCTACTTCGATACTAGCCTTTCTATGCGTTATAGCCATTCTGGCCATTATATACGCCACAATGATGCCCCAATGGGTTTCTAAAAATGAAGAAGCTCTTGCCGAATTCTCGACCGAACGCGCACTAAATCAAGTTAAAATCATAGCCCAAAAACCCCATTATGTAGGCTCGACAAATCATGAATTAGTAGCCAATTATCTTAAACTTGAGCTCAACCGAATCGGTTTGGAAACGTCAGTCCAGGAAGGATTCACCCTTAACGATAAAGGTCTTCTCGTAAAATCTAAGAATATTCTTGCCCGCATAAAAGGAACAAACAATTCAAAAGCACTTTTATTGCTTTCTCACTATGACAGCGCACCGCATTCTTTCTCTAAAGGAGCAAGCGATGATGCCTCGGGAGTTGCCACTATTCTTGAAGGTGTTCGTGCCTTTTTATATGCTAAAAAACCACACAAAAACGATATTATCATTCTCTTTTCAGATGCCGAAGAATTAGGACTAAATGGCGCCGCTCTTTTTGTAAATCAACATCCTTGGGCAAAAGAAGTGGGCTTAGTTTTAAATTTTGAAGCCAGAGGCTCTTCAGGCCCAAGTTATATGTTAATGGAGACCAATAAAGGAAATGAAACATTGGTGAAAGAATTTTCAAATGCAAAAACAAAATTCCCGGTTTCTAATTCACTTATGTACAGCATTTACAAAATGCTTCCAAACGACACCGATCTGACCGTTTTTAGAGAACAAGGAAACATACAGGGATTTAACTTTGCTTTTATTGATGGTCATTTTAACTACCACACTCAGCAGGATGACATTCAACATTTAAGCAAAAATACGCTGGCGCATCAGGGAACGTATTTAATGCCCTTGTTAGACTATTTTTCAAATATTGATCTCAATGCAACAACTGCAACGGAAGACAATGTTTATTTTACGGTTCCTTTTGGCTTTTTTATTAGCTATCCATTTTCATGGGTTGGTCCAATGACTTTCATCGCTTTAGGTTTATTAATTCTTTTTATTTTTATTGGAAAAGCAAAACGTGTCATCACCTTTAGAGAAATCTTCAGAGGATTTGTTCCGTTATTTGGTTCTATAATAATCTCCGGATTGGTTACTTTTTTAGGCTGGAAAATACTTTTGCAAATCTACCCGCAATACAATGACCTATTAAATGGATTTACCTATAATGGACATGCCTATATCGGCGCTTTTGTAACATTAAGTATCGCCATTTGTTTTGCTTTCTACCACCATTTTTCGGAGGCAAAAACTACAATGAACCATTTTGTAGCACCACTCTTACTTTGGATAATCATCAATGCTCTTCTGGCCAATAGTCTGACAGGAGCCGGTTTTCTAATTATTCCGGTCTACTTTGGAGTGTTTTTATTTGGAATTTTTGTAATCACACAACATTATAGTTTAGGTATAAATTTATTATTCAGTATCCCGGCATTAGCCATTATTGCTCCTTTTATAATAATGTTCCCTGTTGGTCTTGGATTAAAAATACTTTTTGTAAGCGCCATACTGACCGTATTGTTATTCGGACTTTTGCTACCGCTATTTGGTGCGTTTTTCAAAAAAGGAGTTTGGACGATATTATTTTTTGTCCTGTCGATCGGCTTTTTCACTTACGCTGGTATCAATTCGGGTTATGAACACGGAAAAGCAAAATCAAATAGTTTATTGTATGTTTATAATGCCAACACCAACTCAGCCCTTTGGACTACTTACGACACCAACTTAGACGATTGGACCAAAACGTATCTGGGACAAACCGATCATAAAGCAGTAGGCTTAAATACACTACCTATTACCAGCAAATATGGTTCAGGTTTTACTTATAGCGCGATTGCACCGATTGTTACGGTTCCAAAACCAACTATTGCATTCTTAAAAGACAGTGTTGTTGGAAACAACAGGTACTTAAAAATAAAAATTACACCCAATAGAAAAGTAAATCGTTACGATATTTATGCCAATACCAAAATGACGTTTTTTAACTTTAAAGCAAATGGCGTTTCGACTTCCGGACAAAAAGGAAATCGTTTAGAACGCGATGATGTTAAGGTATTGTGTTATTATGTTGTAGGCAATGAACCTCTTATTTTGGAATTCTACATCAACAAATTAACTGTTTTTGATATGGATTTGATTGAAAGTTCATTTGATTTAATGACCAACCCGTTATTAAACATCAAACCAAGAAGTGACTGGATGATGCCAACCCCTTTTGTTCTGAATGATGCCGTTTTGGTGCAACAGAAAATAAAAAGAGAAACAGCTCCTCTAAATGTTCCTGTTGCCACAACTCCAATAAAAGACAGTACAAGTGTTTCAAAAGACAGTTTAAAATCTATTGTTCAACCAAAATAAACACGAAGTTTTATGGCGACAAACATTTCAACAATAGTCTTTAACGCTCCAATAGAAAAAGTTTGGGCTGCTTTAACACAGCCTGTTCTCGTAAAACAATGGCAATACGAAAGTGATTTAATCACAGACTGGAAAATAGGCAGCGAAATTCGATTTAGAAATGAATGGGACGGACACGTTTTTCAGCAATGGGGAACTATTCTGGAACTAGTTCACTATAAAAAAATCAAGTATTCCCTGTTTTTTCCTAGACCTGGATTAGAAGATAAACCTGAAAACTATTTCCTTATGACCTATCTTTTAACTCAAGAAGATCAGAAGGTAAAACTCGAAATTATTCAGGAAGATAAGCGAGAGGGAGCCGTTCAGGAAGAGCCTCAAGGCGAAGAAAGTCCAATTCTGCAAAGTCTAAAAGCAGTAGTCGAATCATAAACGATATTTTACAAATGCAAAAGGGCAGATTTCAATTCGAAAATCTGCCCTTTTTCTTTAGCAGGCACATTCTATTTTCAATCCTGCTTTTACTCCATTGCTGCCTTCGGTGGCATATCCGTCAAATTTCCACCATTCGATACCGCCAATTAGCTCTTTTACCTTAAACCCTAATTTTGCCATATTTAAAGCTCCTTTAGTCGATGCATTACAACCAATACCGTCACAATAGGTTACATACAGCACTTTTTTATCCAGCTCTTTAGTGCTTTCGATTGTCATTTCACGATGCGGAATATTAATCGCTGTGGGAATATGTTCTGCTTCAAAACCAAATGTTTTTCTGGCATCAATTACAACTACTTTTTCGCCGCTATTCAAAGCTTCAAATAAATCAGACGGATCCATTTCGTAAGCCAGTTTGTCTTCATAATGTTTAATTTGTGCTTCCATTTTAACTATAGTTTTAGTGATTATTTTTCCAAAAGTACTCGAACATCAAACACTATAAAAACGAAAAGAATTCATCTACTTGATTACTATTTTTCATGAAAAATGCATCGTAAAATTTTGTTCCTTTACCTATAAATTCTCTAAAAATGGAAACACGTCATTTAAGACTGATAAAAGCGATCGTTGAAGAAGGAAGCATTACCAAAGCAATCGACAAACTTCATCTGACACAATCAGCTCTGAGCCATCAACTTAAAGAAGCCGAGTATCAATTGGGCACTCCTCTCTTTTCGAGAATCAATAAAAAACTGGTTCTGACCAAGGCCGGTGAAAAAGTGTATCAGATTGCCAATGAAATTCTCGACAAGCTTTCGCAAACAGAGACTCAAATCAAACAAATGGTTTTTGGTGAACACGGTGAAATCCGCATTAGCACCGAATGTTTTTCGAGTTACCACTGGTTGCCTTCCGTACTAAAACAATTTCATCTTTTATATCCGAACGTTGAGCTAAAAATTGTCACAGAAGCAACTCACATACCATTACAAAAGTTATTAGAAAACACCATTGATATTGCCATAGTAAGCGATCAGATAAAAGACAATAACATTAGATACATGGAACTTTTTCAGGACGAAGTTGTCATGGCAGTTTCTGAAAACCATGCCTGGGCCAACAAAAAATATGTTGTTGCAGAAGATTTTGTAAACGAACATTTGCTGATTCATTCCCTTCCGATGGAAACGGTTACCATTCATCAATTTATTCTGGGTCCCGCCAAGGTGATCCCAAAAAAAATCACTCCTTTACCTCTGACGGAAGCTTCGTTAGAAATGGTCAAAGCCGATATGGGGGTTATGTCTATGGCAAAATGGGCGTTATTGCCGCATTTAAAAACGAGTCCGATCAAGGCCGTTAAAATTGGCAAAAACGGTTTAAAAAGAAAACACTTTATCGCGATCCGCGAAAAGGAATTGTATCCGGACTATTTTCATCATTTTATTACCTTTTTACAAACCGAAATCAATCTTCAATGGAATATTCAATAAGAAACTGCGAACTTGCAGACTTACCTAAATTAGTCCTTTTATGCCAAAAACATGCCGCCTTCGAGAAAGCTGATTTTTCAATTGCCGGAAAAGAAGAAGCCTTAAAAAAAGCATTATTTAACGAAAAACAGAAACTAAACTGTTTAGTAGTAGCAACTACTGACACCATCGTGGGTTACGCTTCCTATACCTTTGACTATTCGACCTGGGATGCTGCCGATTTTATGTACATGGACTGTTTGTTTCTGGAAGAAGAAGTGCGAAGTTTTGGAATTGGGGAACTCTTGATCGACAGACTTAACCAAATTGCCGTTGAAAAAGAATGCGCCAATATACAATGGCAAACACCACAATTTAACGAAAGAGCAATCAAATTCTACAACAGAATTGGCGCAAAAGGAAAAGACAAAGTCCGTTTTACATTACCTTTATAGTCGAATAAAAATTACAAATGACACAAATTAGTATTTTAGGCTGCGGTTGGCTGGGTTTGCCTTTGGCGAAACAATTAATCGCAAAAGGAAATCGGATAAACGGATCGACGACTACTGACAGCAAACTCTCAATTCTGCAAAATACCGGAATAAATGCGTTTTTAGTTTCGATTGAAGAGGATCAAATTTCAGAAACTATAGTTCCATTTTTGGATAAAAGTGATGTTCTGATTATTGACATCCCACCTAAACTACGAGCAGAAAATCAGGATTCTGAAAAGAAAGTTTTTGTAGAAAAAATAAAAAACCTGATTCCGTTTATTGAAAAAGCAGGCGTAAAAAAAGTACTTTTTGTGAGCTCAACTTCTGTTTACGGAAATGAAAACAGCACTATTACTGAAGAAACAAATCCAAACCCCGATACCGAAAGCGGGAAACAATTGCTTTTAGCAGAAGCAGTTTTACAAAATAATCCCAATTTTGAAACTACGATTCTGCGTTTTGGAGGACTAATTGGCGAAGATCGCCAGCCTGTAAAGTTTCTTGCAGGAAAAGAAAACCTGCCAAATCCGGATGCACCGGTCAATCTGATTCATCAAAAGGATTGTATTGGAGTCATTGAAGAAATAATTACCCTCGCTAAATGGAACGAAGTTTTCAATGCTGCTGCTCCCTTCCATCCTACCCGTGAGGAATATTACACACAAAAAGCGATTGATTTAAACTTAGCTTTACCAAAATTCAGCTCCGAAAAATCAAATAGCCAGAAAACCATTTCAAGTAAAAAAATTGAAACTTTATTAAATTATAGCTTTAAGCTGGAAAATTATTAGCGGCGTTTTTTTTAAACCATATAAGTGATGTAAGTTCATATAATACTGTTGCCTACAAAAAATTAAGCGCAAAGCTTAAATGGACTTACATCACTTATATGGTTTAAATAGTTATGTTTAATAAAAAAACTTTGCGAACTTTGTGAAAGACCAGCCAAAAGAAACATGGAACAAACAGCATACATACAATCTCCTCTCGGGATCACAACAATTGTTGGTGATGAAGAGGGTATCTCGGTTATTTCGGTAACAAAGGAGGGACAGGTTTCTGTTGAAATACCCGAAGTACTGCAAGAGGCTGTTGTGCAATTACAGGAATATTTTGAAGGTAAAAGAATTGATTTCACTTTAAAACTAAACCCAAAGGGAACTGAATTTCAGCAAAAAGTCTGGAAATCTCTGCTCGAGATTCCCTATGGAAAAACAGTAAGTTATATGGACCAGACCAAAAAACTGGGCGATGTAAAAGCAATTCGCGCTGTTGCATCGGCAAATGGTAAAAACCCACTTTGGATTGTAGTACCCTGTCACCGTGTTATCGGTACAGATGGATCTCTTACCGGTTACGCCGGAGAAATCTGGCGCAAAAAGTGGCTTTTAGAACATGAGAATCCTGTTAAACAGCAAAGTTTATTCTAATTCTTTGTCTAAATAGTAAGAATTTTACGCATATTTGTAAGCTAAATCGACTTGCAAAAGTCTAATGCTCTAAGAAGTCTCAAAAGAAATGATTGAAAAAATAAACCTTAACAACATTTTGTTTCTGGATATAGAAACCGTTCCGGAAGAGGAGCACTTTACTTCTCTGGATGCTGAGATGCAATCTTTGTGGGATCACAAAACCCAGTATCAGCGAAAAGACGATTTCTCTCCTGAAGAATTTTACGATCGTGCCGGTATTTGGGCAGAGTTTGGTAAAATCGTTTGTATTTCGGTGGGGTATTTTATCATCAAAGGCGACATTCGAAATTTTAGAGTGACTTCCTTTTTTGGAGAAGAAAAGAAGATACTCCACGACTTCAATAATCTGCTGAATAATCATTTCAATGGACCGCAGCATATTTTGTGCGGACATAACGCCAAAGAGTTTGATATTCCGTTTATTGCACGACGTATGATTATCAATCAGATTGCAATTCCAAACAAACTTAACTTATTCGGAAAAAAACCTTGGGAAATTGCCCATCTCGATACCTTGGAGTTATGGAAGTTTGGCGATTATAAACATTTTACGTCTCTAAAATTACTAACCAAAATTCTTGGCATTCCATCACCAAAAGGCGATATCGACGGAAGTCAGGTTGCTCATGTTTTTTATGTAGAGAAAGATATTGACCGGATTGTAACTTATTGCGAAAAAGACACAATAGCCGTTGCACAGATTTTTCTGCGTTTGCGTCGGGAAGATCTACTGATTGAGGATGAGATTATTCATGTATAGATTTTTTGAAGAGGCCAAGTTGCTGAAATACAAAGTTACAAAGATTAAAGATTAGCAATAAAAACTGTGTGACTTTGCGACTTCGCGAGATAAACCCACACAATTAGATTTCACGCAGATTTGGCAGATTAAGCAGATTTAAATGAACTTACATCGCTTACATGGTTTAAATAGGGCACATGGGAAATAACACTTTTAAGTTTTATTATTAAGTTGCAAAGATTCAGAGTAACAAAACTAAAAACTTAGCGCCTCTGCGACTTTGCGAGATAAATTCTCACAGCTATATTTTCACACAGATTTTAAATGAACTTACGTCACTTATATGGTTTAAATAGGGCACATGGGAAAATAACACTTTTAAGTTTTATTATTAAGTTGCAAAGATTCAGAGTGACAAAACTAAAAACTTAGCGCCTCTGCGACTTTGCGAGATATATTCTCACAGCTATATTTTCACACAGATTTTAAATGAACTTACATCACTTATATGGTTCCCCAGACAGCAGTAAATGATTTACCAAAACAGCACTAAATGGTTTAAAATATGACACATCCGGAAATAGCACTTTTAAGAATGGCTTCTCAGAAAATCCTGAAAACCACCTTTCATGAACCTCAGGAAATTGTACAGCATTTAGGTGCCATGCAGGCACAGGATTATACCATGGCCAAATGGGCAATTGGTTCCCGATGTGACGCTTCAGAGAAAATGATCGAAGAGGCTATTAATTCAGGTCAAATCATCCGCACCCATATTTTACGCCCTACTTGGCATTTTGTTTCGGCAACTGACATTCATTGGATGCTTGACATTTCCGGGCCTCAGGTGAAAAAAATTATTCTTTCGGCCGCTAAAAAATATGATTTGGACGAGAAGAAGCTTAAAAAAATCAATAACTCAATCGAAAAGATTTTATTGAACCATAAAAGTCTCACGCGTGAAGAAATCATACGAGAGCTGGGTTTTAAAAAAGAAACCGATCAAAATTTCTCAAGTACACTGATCATGGGCTATGCCGAGTTAGACGGTGTTGTCTGCAACGGAAACATGAAAGGCAGACAAATAACCTATTCTTTACTGGAAGAAAAAGTTCCAAAAACAAAAACCAAACTGACAAAAGAAGAAGGCTTAGCCCGACTTGCCAAACGCTATTTTGAAAGTCATGGCCCCGCAACATTACCCGATTTTATCTGGTGGTCGGGCTTTCCCGCTACTGTAGCCAAACTTGCAGTTCTTTCAGTTGAGTCAGAACTTGACACAATCGAGGTTGAAGGTACAAAATACTGGTTTAAGAAAGGCCTGTCTACGGAAGCTTCGATTCCTAAAAAAATTCATTTCCTCCCTTCTTTTGACGAAATTCTAATCTCGTATAAAACCAGAGAAATTACAATTGCCAAAGAGCATCAGCCAAACGCTTTCACCAACAATGGTATCTTCTGGCCGATAATTATTGAGAATGAAAAAGTAATCGGAACCTGGAAACGCACGGCCAAAAAGGAACATACAAAAATAGAAACCAGCTTTTTTGAGGCAATCGCTCCTGATAAAAAAAACCTTGTTTTCGAAGCTATTATACCCTTTGAAAACTATTTAGAATCGAAAATCAGCATTGAATAAGCTAAAATTGCAGCAAAGTCATTCGGTTTTCTTTAAATACTTCTGTTTTCACAAGCAAAATCTTTGCGCTTATTATGGCTAAATAATTACATTTACAAAAAAAACAAAATTATGGTATTAAGTAGATTTTGGTTGGCTATTTTTATTTCTTCAATTGTCTTTATTGTAATCAGCTTGTTTACTGCCAATACGTATACTATTGATTATGTTTTGAATGGAAAAAAAGACGATCCGATCCTGATTTCAGAAAAATACATTGAGCAACTTCCTGCTTTTATCAAAGACAGCATCAAAAAAGCGCCGGATCAAACGCTAATCATCAATCGTGATACGCTTAATGCCGATACCACTTATGTTTATAAAAACAAAACCGTAAAAATTTTCAGTGGTGTCCAAAAATCAGATGGTTTATTGCCTACCTGCAAAAGTACACTACTTGATTTGGTTTTACCGCTTATGGCTTATTTAGCCTTCTTCTGCGGGTTGATGGAACTTTTAATTATTTCGGGAGCATCCGGAAAACTGGCGAAAGCCTTGAGTCCGGTTTTCGTAAAAGTATTCCCGAGTATTCCTAAAAATCACCCTTCTATCTCTTATATGACCTTAAACTTTGCTGCTAACTTTTTAGGATTAGATTCTGCGGCCACTCCGTTTGGTTTAAAAGCCATGGAAAGTTTACAGGAAATTAACCCCGACAAAGACAAAGCCAGTGATGCTCAGATTATGTTTATGTGTCTGCATGCTTCGGGTCTTACTTTAATCGCAACTTCGATTATTGGTTATCGCGCGGCTGCCAACGCCAGCAACCCTGCCGATGTAATGCTGCCGTGCATCATTACTTCGTTTATTGGTACTATAGCTGCTTTTCTAATCGTTGGAATCAAACAAAAAATCAATTTCAAAAGCGCTTCCCTACTTATTGGTTTAATGGTACTAATTGCGGCCATTGTTGGTTTATTGATGTATGTAAATCACTTGGATTTAATTGGAAAAAACTACTTTACCTCTAATCTTTCGGGATTAATATTGGTTGGAATTATAGCTTTTACTTTGATTTTTTCATTCCTTCATGAGAAAAAATTCACAGAAGCCAGTACGACTGTTTTTGATGCTTTTGTAGTTGGAGCCAATAATGGTGTTAAAACCGGAGTAACTATTTTTCCTTATGTTTTAGGGATGTTGGTTGCCATTTCTTTATTCAGAAACAGTGGTTTATTTGAAATCATCAGTGATAGTATTGCTTTTATCTTTTCGAATATGGGCGTAAACAAACAAATTACAGATGCATTACCGGTAGCCATGTTACGTCCTTTTAGTTCTGCAGGATCAAGAGGTTTCTTAATTGACTCGATGAATACGTTTGGTGCAGATTCGTTAACAGGAAGACTAAGCAGTATTTTTCAATGCAGCGCAGAAAGCACTTTTTATGTAATAGCCGTTTACTTTGGTTCTGTAAATATTAAAAATACCCGTTATGCTCTGGGCACTATGCTTTTGGTGGACGTAATCTGTGTGATTACCGCTATTTTTGTGGCGAGCTGGTTTTTCTAAAATCAATATAAATCATTATAAATTAACCGGATTAAAATGCGATTGTACCAAATGTGACGAGCCGAATGGCTCTTGAATTGGTTATGCATTCTTTTGAAACCACATTAAAATATTGATCTACAAGACAAGGCGAGCCGATGGCTCTTGATTTGTGATACGCTTTTTTAACCAAATCGAAATACGGATAAACAATATGGGCCGAGCCGAATGGCTCTTGAATTGGTTATGCATTTTTTTAAATCACATTAAAACATCTATCTACAAAACAAGTCGAGCCGATGGCTCTTGATTTGTGATACGCTTTTTTAACCAAATCGAAATACGGATAAACAATATGGGCCGAGCCAAATGGCTCTTGAATTGGTTATTCATTCTCTTAAAACCGTATTAAAATATCGATCTACAAAACAAGACGAGCCGATGGCTCTTTAATTTACTGTGCGTTTTTTTTCCTCGTTAAAACATCAATCTACATACAAAGAGAGCAGAATGGTCTCTATTTATTCTATCTGGATTTCGACGTAACAAAAAATTTAACACGTTAAAATTTACAAAATTAACTTTTAAATATCCATAAATTCCGCAGGAATGATTTATTTTGTAACAAGGGATTTTAATCCCTTGTCAAATGTAACCTATCATAAAGTTCCGTAGGAACGACTCATATAATATCGCTTCAAATGGCAAATACTTATCATCAAATCTATATACAGGTAGTCTTCGCAGTAAAATACAGAAGAGCTGTAATGGAAGAAGGATGGAGACCAAAACTATTCAGTGTAATTGGGAATCTTATAAATGAATCCGGATGTAAAACAATTATAATTAATGGTGTTGAAGATCACATTCACTGCTTCTTTGGATTAAACCCAACTACTTCTATTTCTGAACTGATGAAAGTTGTAAAAGCAAAATCTTCAAAATATATCAATGATCATAAACTGACAAAGTCAAGATTTGAATGGCAAAGAGGATATGGCGCATTTTCCTATAGCCAATCCCAAATTGATTCTGTTTACAAATATGTCCAAAATCAAAAAGAACATCATAAAAAACAAACTTTCAACAAAGAATACTTAGCATATTTGAATAAATTTAAGATTCAATACGACGAAAAATATATCTTTGAAGGACTAAAATAAGATCATGAAAGTTCAATACTTATTTATATTAGCTTTTTTTATAAGCTGTCAAAAAGAAAAAAACATAGCAGATATCCCAACTATTGCTAATCAGGAAAACAAAACTGAAGAAGTCACAATTGCAAAAGAAAACTTCCTAAAAACAGATACTATTTCATTTTATGAAACTGCGGGAACAACAAAAAACAGTTATATTCTGGCACACCTTTTAAACCAAAAAATAGACAAGGACAGTGTTGTAACAGGAAACTATCAACTTGATTTTTATCGAAACAAAATCAAAACTGCCTCTTCAAAATTAACGATTAAAGGGACTACGGAAGGATCTGAATGGAGTGCTTCTTATGGATTGTCTGCTTCTGATGCCAAAAACAGTTCTTTTATACAAATTAGCTATGGATATCCAGCCTGCGGATATGCCCATGACAACTATCTTTACCAGCTAAACAACAATAACTTAGAACTTCTACACGAATGGATAACAATGTCTGATAGCGGTTGGGGAAGTTCGGTTGAATTCACAAATCCGAGTGGGAAATCAAACCCCGATTTCTTTTATTGCAAAAGAGTTGCATTTGAACCGGATGATGAAAACGAGGAAATGGGCTATGAAAAACATTATGATTCAATCGTTTTTCAGTTAAAAAATAAGCTCTGGACCAAAAAAATGCTTTCTGTTGAAGACAAGCCTTACTTTGAAAAAAAGAGGTCTTTTGACGAATTCCACAAACAACAATAAACTCTTTCAGAGCCCTTATTCAAAATCTTTCTAAGGTAAATAATTTCTAACTTTGTAAAAAAACAAAGCAATGATTGATTTTATATACCAAGACCCTTATCCTATTTTGAAGGATGAGACGCAATACCGCAAAATCACTTCCGATTTTGTAAAAGTGGAACAATTTGGGGAACGTGAAATCCTGACTGTTGATCCAAAAGGATTAGAATTATTAGCTGAAGAAGCCTTAACAGATGTTTCGTTTATGCTAAGAACGACGCACTTACAAAAACTTCGCAACATCTTAGACGATCCCGAGGCTACAGACAATGATCGTTTTGTGGCTTACAACTTATTACAAAATGCTTCTGTTGCAGCCGAAGGTCAGTTACCTAGTTGCCAAGATACAGGAACAGCGATTGTAATGGCCAAAAAAGGAGAAAATATTTTCACCGGAGTGGATGATGCAGAATGGTTGAGCAGAGGAATTTTCAACACTTACCAAAAACGCAACTTGCGTTATTCGCAGATTGTTCCGATTTCGATGTTTGAAGAAAAGAACTCAGGATCAAATCTTCCGGCACAAATTGATATCTATTCTAAAAAAGGCGCTTCTTACGAGTTTTTGTTTATGGCAAAAGGAGGCGGATCTGCCAACAAAACCTTTTTGTACCAAAAAACAAAATCGCTTTTAAATGATAAAGCAATGGATGAATTCATCCGTGAAAAAATAAAGGATTTAGGAACTTCGGCTTGTCCTCCGTACCATTTAGCTTTGGTAATTGGTGGAACTTCGGCAGAAGCGAACTTAGGTGCCGTTAAAAAGGCATCTGCAGGGTACTACGATCACTTGCCGACTTCCGGAAACATGGCCGGTCAGGCTTTCCGTGATTTAGAATGGGAAGAACGTGTACAGAAAATTTGCCAGGAAAGTGCAATTGGTGCTCAGTTTGGAGGTAAGTATTTCACACACGATGTTCGTGTAATTCGTTTGCCACGTCACGCCGCTTCTTGTCCGGTTGGATTAGGTGTTTCTTGTTCTGCTGACAGAAATATCAAAGGAAAAATTACTAAAGACGGAATCTACGTTGAGCAATTAGAAGTAAATCCAAAGCAATTTTTACCAGAAACAGCTCCACATTTAGAAGCTCCGGTTGAAATTGATCTGGATATGCCAATGGCCGATATTTTAGCAAAGCTAACACAGTATCCAATTAAAACCCGTTTAAAACTGAACGGAACTGTAATTGTTGCCCGTGACATCGCACATGCTAAAATTATGGAGTTATTGGAAGCCGGAAAACCAATGCCGGAATATTTCAAAAATCATCCGGTTTATTATGCCGGTCCTGCAAAAACTCCGGAAGGAATGGCTTCAGGAAGTTTTGGACCAACTACAGCGGGTCGTATGGATGTTTATGTAGATGAATTTCAAAAACATGGCGGAAGCATGATTATGCTGGCAAAAGGAAACCGATCTAAACAAGTTACAACGGCTTGTAATAAATATGGCGGATTCTATTTAGGTTCTATCGGTGGTCCTGCAGCAATTTTAGCACAGGATAATATTCTTAAAGTAGAAGTTGTGGATTTTGAAGAATTAGGAATGGAAGCGGTTCGTAAAATTACGGTTAAAGATTTCCCTGCTTTTATTATTACAGATGATAAGGGGAATGATTTCTTTGAGAATCTATAATACCTAACTCTAACTGCTTAACCGCAAGGAACGCTAGGTTTTTGCGCAAGGTTCGCAAGGGATTTTATTACAAATACATTAAAAGGTACAGCTTAAAACTGTGCCTTTTGTTTTTTAAATTCATTCTTTAAAACTGCAAAATAATTCTAAAGGAACTGCTAAAAAAGCTAGACGTTAATGGACGACACTTTTATGGAAAGAAAAGTTAAGTCCGATTAGGCATTACATCTTCTTTCTCAAAAGCTATAAAATGCGATAGTTTTCCTTTTAGGTTGAAAACGGGAGAGGCCGATATTTTACATTTATAGGTTCTGCCATCTTTTTTATAGTTTTTGATGGTTTTCTCAAACGGGATTTGCAATTCGATTGCTTTTTTTATTTCTTTCAAATCTGTTTTAGAAGTTGCTGCCCCCTGAAACATCTTGGGCGTATTGCCGAGAACCTCACTTTCTGTGTATCCTGTCATTCTTTTTATTCCACTTGATGCGAAGATGATTTTTAGATCCGGATCGGTTATGAGAACTACTTCTTCCTTTATACGCTCCGTTATGTTCAGCTTTTCTTCATTCCACCCAAATTGAACGGAGATCTCCTTTACTTTCTTCAAATCAGCAAAAGCAACCTTAAGCTCATTTAAATACTCGTAGTGAAAATCCCATGCTAAAATAGGGACTGAATTATGATTGGAAATTTCTTCTAACTTGGCTTTTTTCATTGTAAATAATTTAAGAACAAACTATTTCTTTATAAAGATAACGAGAAAATTCATCATAAAACAAACATGCTGGTTATTTAATATTACTTTAAACAATCAAAATGCGAATTTCAATTGAACTACAACTGCTTTCTTCTCTTCTGTATTGAGATTATTCAAAGAAATTCCGAGTAATCTAACGGAATCCTTCATCTTTTCCTGATACAATAACTCTTCGACAGTTTCTAAAATCAGGCTTTTATCGGCAATAAAATAGGGTAGCGTTTTACTTCTGGTCTGTTGGGTAAAATCACTGTATTTGATTTTGAGCGTCACGGTTTTACCCGAAATATTGTATTTCTTTAAGCGTCTTTCTAAGGAAGTAGCAATTCGGTCAAGCTGTTCCAACATAAAAATTTCCGAAGATAAATTCACATCAAAAGTGTGTTCCGCTGCTACCGATTTTGTCACACGATGCGGTTTTACTTCACTATTGTGAATGCCACGGACAACTTTATAATAGAAGGCACCGGATTTTCCGAAATGTTTTTCCAAAAACTCCAATGATTTACTCTTGAGCTCCATTCCGGTAAAAATACCCAATTGGTACATTTTTTCTGTAGTTACTTTTCCAACTCCATAAAACTTACGAATCGGTAATACTTCCAAAAAAGTGAGGATCTCATCGGGATTTACGGTTTTCTGTCCGTTTGGTTTATTATAATCGCTGGCAATTTTAGCCACAAACTTATTGACTGAAATCCCTGCAGAAGCTGTAATACCCACTTCATTAAAAATTCTTAATCTGATTTCCTGAGCCAGTAAACCGGCACTTGGATTTCCTTTTTTATTTTGGGTTACATCAAGATAGGCTTCATCAAGCGAAAGCGGTTCAACCAAATCGGTATATTCATGAAAAATCTCATGAATTTTATTCGAAATCTCTTTGTAACGGTCAAAACGGGGTCGGACAAAAATAATATCGGGACAATATTTTTTGGCCAGAACACCACTTATGGCACTTCGAACACCAAACTTTCGGGCTTCATAACTTGCCGCCGAGACTACTCCTCTATTCTCTGATCCGCCAACAGCAACGGGTTTCCCGCGCAAAGCAGGGTTATCCATTTGCTCTACCGATGCATAAAAAGCATCCATATCAATATGGATAATTTTTCGATATACTGGCGTTTCAGACATGCTACAAATTTAAGCAGTTTTATCGCTTTCAAACACAAAAAAAGCTTCGCAATTGCGAAGCTTTTAATCACCTTAAAAAACAGAAATTATTTCTTGATGAATTTTTTAGTAACTCTTTTTTGACCGCTGTTCAATTCGATAACATAGATGCCGGCATTTAATTTACTTACATCAATCGGATTATCGGATAATTGACCTGAGCCAACTTGTTGTCCTAAAGTATTTATAATTTTAAAAGTAGATCCGCTTTTCCCTAAAGAAGAAACATTTAGTTCCTTATCAGCAGGATTTGGATAGATAGCAAATTCAGAACTTACGGCACTTGCATCTGCAACCAATTCAGTAATAGCAACCGGCCCTGAAGCTGTAATGTTTACCGAATAATCTTCTACTTGTCCATAAGAAAAAGCCTCACAAGAAGTTGGAATTCCGTTGTATTTCATAGAAACTCTCAGTCTTGTTGTTCCTAAAGTTGCTGTTGCAGGAATTGTAATTGTTCCTGTAACCGGAGTTGTTTTAGAAGTCGCTTTTGTCCATACCGTTTCTCCTGCATCAGAGAAATCACCATCCTGATTGTAATCAATAAATACCGCATAACCTTCGGTATAAACCGTAGCAGTCCATGATGGTGTGATTGTGATCGTATAAGCAGTTCCCTGAGCTGCGTTAGAAGAAATCGCAGTAAAGTTTTCGTAACCTGCTGTTCCTGTAGAAGTATTATTAATGGTTCCAAATACTACTTTACCAATTTTTTCGTCTGCAGTACTGTTTCCTTTAGAAGCACAATACGTTACACCGGCAGCCAATGTAGTAACATTTACCGTATTACTGGCCGCAGAAACATTTCCTGCAGCATCTTTAGCTTTTACAGAAAAGGTATAAGCTGTTAGCGCTGTAAGTCCGGTTACGGTATAATTTGTTGTAGTAGCAGTTCCTTTTAGCGTAGTGCCTTGATAAACATCGTATCCTGTTACGGCAACATTATCTGTAGAAGCTGTCCAGGTTAAATTTGTTGTTGTTCCTGTTGTTCCTGAAGCTGCCAAAGAAGCTGGTGCTGAAGGAGGCGTTGTATCTCCTGATCCTACATAAGCTGCTCCAACCCCAACTGCATAAAACGCATTTGTTGTTGCAATAACCTCTGCAGAACCTGCTCCGTATAAATCAATAGCCGATTGAATTCCGGAAGTTCTTGCATTTGCAAAAGTAGAATTGGATGTTAAATAAACACTTTCTAAACGGTACGCAATTTTTGCCGCCTTATCAATTGTTATTCCGGTAACGTTATAAACACTTCCGATATCATTTGTTCCTGATTTACCTACAGAAAGAATATAAAACCAGTGGTTTAATACTCCTGAATTGGTATGAACACCACAATAATCATTACTGTTTGTTGGCGTACAATTTACGTTTTTCCAATAGGTTCCTCCATAAGTGTCCGGTTGTCCTTCTGAATTTGGATCACTCATAGAACGTAAAGCCGCATGTCCTGATCTTCTTTCGATATCTTCTCCAACCAACCAAGTTCCTTTTGTTGGTGCTGCACGATACTCGATACAAGCTCCCCAGATATCAGAAAACCCTTCGTTCATCGCTCCGGATTCTTTTTGGTAAGCCAAATTAGCTGTGTAAGTACAAACGGCATGACCAATTTCGTGACCTGCAACATCCATGGCAGTCAAAATATCAAATCCTCCTGTTCCGGAACCATCACCATAGGTCATAACACTTCCGTTCCAGAATGCATTATTATTGTCCGGATAGCCCGCTGCAATTAAGTTATAATGCACATAACTTTTAATTTTTGCTCCGGCATTATCAAAACTATTTCTTCCGTGAACAGTAGACCAGTAATCATAAGTCATTTCTGCTCCCCAATGCGCATCTAATGCTCCATTGTCTTTGTTTGTATTATTGTATTCGGCAGCTGTCCAATTATTATCCGCATCAGTAAAATTGGTTGTAGGATACGTTGCCGTTCTTGAAGAGTTGTACGTCTGAATTCCACCTCCGCGTGTTCCGTCAAGCAAGATGTAAGAAGATCCGCTTAATGTTGTCTCAATAGTCTGTGTTCCGCTATAACGTGTTGCTGCATTAGCAGAAACAATCGCCATTTTTGAATTTGAACTATTGTCTTTAACAGCAGCTTTTGATTTTCCGTGGCTATTCTCACCAAGGTGTTTTATGGTAGCATTATAAAACAAAGCCTGTCCTGTTACAGCATCGATATACAAATCACCACGACTTAGCGGGTTTGTAGCATAGATGTCGAATTTATAAGCCAGACGAACTTTATCTGTAATTCTTTCTACGCCCTGATTTTCCATATCCGGCAAGAAAACCAATTCTCCTTTTGGTTTTTTATAATCCATTGCAGCAGCATCTTGTGGAGAATCCCATAAATACTTTTTTGCTCCGGTATGCGCAACCGCTCTGTTAAAAGCCTCTTGTGCAGAAAGTGATGGTTTAATTTTCGCATTTACAATTTTGTAAAACTCACCATTCATAGACTCCAGTTTTCCATTTTTAGAGTGTAAAGTATAATTCGCAAATTCTACTTTAATTCCTTGTTCGTACAACTGAAATTTTTCATGTGTGAAACCTTCGCGATCCGATTCGCTTTTAACTTTTGCAAAAGACTGATTGTCTTTTAATGCCAATTGTTCTTTAAACACTTTCTCATAATCAGAACCTTTATAGGTTGATTTCTCGTTGAAAGTAATTAAGCTGGGCTCTCCGTTTTCAGATAAACTTTTCTGACTGATTCTTTTATCTGTCTCCTGAGCTACTGCAGAGAATGAAAATGAAAACGCAACAACGGTTGTTGCCACAATTTTGGGTAAAATACTTTTCATAAGCAAATTTTAATTTTGGTTAGTTAAATTTGGTTAAATATTCATAAATAAAACATGTAAGTAAATACTTTATTTATTTGATAAAAATATATAAATTTTGTTAATTAAACGCCAAATTTTACCTTTTATCGATAAAATGCAACATTTTCCTAAGTAAAAACACCTAAAATTAACAAAGAATCCCAGTATTAACAACACCTTACAGAATAACGACATATTCAATTGAAAACTAACAATTTATAAAAAATAGTATGCTTTTTTAGCTGTTTCAATGTAAGAATGCCAAAAGAAACCTTTTTCGAATGATTTTTTGAAATGAAAAAGCCGGGATTTGACCCCGACTTCTTATTTTGTAAAATAAATCCTAAAACTTTGCACTGAAACTAATCTGACTTAGACTGGTTGATCTTATTATTTTGAGAGGAGGTTTATAATACTTAATTGAAGTTGCTTGTCCTTCAATCCCTAAAAATTAAAAGATTTGTAAAAGTATTATTATGAATAGACTCCTGCTTTAGCTCAATATCATTTAAGTTAAGATATACTTTCACGCAGATTCTGCGGATGCTGCGGATTTTTTTTATCTCAATCTGCTAAAATCTGCGTGAGACTTTTTTTGACAATGCTTAACTTAAATGATATTTTTTCACGCAGATTCTGCAGATTCTGCGGATTTTTTCTATTTCAATCTGCTAAAATCTGCGTGAGACTTTTTTTGACAATGCTTAACTCAATGACATTCTTTCACGCAGATTCTGCAGATGCTGCTGATTTTTTTTATTTCAATCTGCTAAAATCTGCGTGAGACTTTTTTTTGACAATGCTTAACTTAAATGATATTTTTTCACGCAGATTCTGCAGATTCAGCGGATTTTTTTCTTTCGTTCCGCTAAAACCTGCGTGAGATTTTCTTTGACAATGCTTAACTTAATGATGTTCTTACACGCAGATTCAGCAGATTCTGCGGATTTTTTTTATTTCAATCTGCTAAAATCTGCGTGAGACTTTTTTTGACAATGCTTATCTTAATGGTATTGATATAAAGCAAGAGGCAATCTAACATAACGCTTCCAATCTTCATGAATTCCAAAGGTTTTACAAATAATTAAATAGATTCAATCGGTTTTTTTTCATAAGAAATGCCCCCAAAATAGCGTTTAACTTCTTGAGGGCAATTCATTACCAGATGGGTTTAAATCCACTTAAAAAAACAGAACTTATTTCTTGATGAATTTTTTAGTAACTCTTTTTTGACCGCTGTTGAATTCGATAGTATAAATCCCGGCATTTAATTTACTTACATCAATAGGATTATTAGACAATTGACCTGAGCCAATCTGTTGCCCTAAAGCGTTCGTAATTTTAAAAGTAACTCCGCTTTTCGCTATTGAAGAAACATTTAGTTCCTTATCAGTAGGATTCGGATATAAATCAAATTCGGAACCTGGTGCATTTACTTCTCCAACCAATTCATTAATAGCAACAGATCCTGCAGCTGTAATGTTTATGGAATAATCTTCCACTTGTCCGCTAAAAAAAGATTCACAGGCTGTTGGAGTCCCAAAACTTTTCATAGCAACTCTCAATCGTGTTTTTCCCAAAGTAGCCGTTGCCGGAATTGTAATTGATCCTGTAACCGGAGTTGTTTTAGAAGTAGCTTTTGTCCATACCGTTTCTCCTGCATCAGAGAAATCACCATCCTGATTGTAATCAATAAACACAGCATAACCTTCATTACTAGCCCTGTAAGCCCAAAATGGTGTGATTGTAATCGTATTAGCTGATCCCTGAGTTAAGTTGGTAGAAATCGTAGTTAAGTCTTCATAACCGGCTGTTCCTGTAGAAGGATTATCAATTGTTCCAAATACTACTCTACCAATTCTTTCGCTTGCTGCACTGAACGCTTTAGAATCACAGTACACTATTGGAATTGCGGATGTGAAAACATCTACCGCATTACTAGCCACAGAAACATTTCCTGCCGCATCTCTGGCTTTTACAGAAAAGTGATAAGCAGTCTTAGCCGTAAGTCTGGTTACGGTATAGTTTGTTGTAGTGGCAGTTCCTTTTAGCGTACTGCCCTCATAAACATCATATCCTGTAACAGCAACATTATCTGCAGAAGCGGTCCAAGTTAAATTTGTTGTTGTTGCTGTTGTTCCTGAAGCTATCAAAGAAGTTGGTGCTGCAGGAGGCACTATATCTGCCGGTTCTACATAAGCTTCTCCAACCCCAACTGCATAAAATGCATTTGTTGTTGCAATAACCTCTGCAGAATTTGCTCCGTACAAATCAATAGCCGATTGAATTCCGAAAGTTCTTGCATTTGCAAAAGTAGCATTCGCTGTTAAATAAACACTTTCTAAACGGTATGCAATTCTTTCAGCCTTCTCTATTGTTATACCGACAACATCGTAAGCACTTCCAATATCATTTGTCCCCGATTTACCAATAGAAAGAATATAAAACCAGTGATTTAATACTCCAGAATTGGTATGCACACCGCAGTAATCATTACTCCTTTGCGGGCTGAAACAATTTACTGATACCCAATTGGTTCCTCTGTAAGTATCCGGTTGTCTTTCAGATTTTGGATCACTCATAGAACGTAAAGCCAAATGACCGTCTCTTTTTTCTATATCTTCTCCAATCAACCAAGTCGATTTTACTGGAGTTGTATGATACTCAATACAAGCCCCCCAAATATCAGAGAAACCTTCGTTCATCGCACCTGATTCTTTCTGGTAGGCCAAATTAGCCGTATGCTCACAAACTGCATGACCAATTTCATGCCCCGCAACATCCAATGAAGTCAGAATATCGAATCCTCCAGCCCCGGAACCGTCCCCATAAGTCATAACAGTTCCGTTCCAGTATGCATTATTATTGTCCGCATAACCCGCTGCAATTAAGTCATAATGCACATAACTTTTAATTTTTGCTCCTGCATTATCATAACTATTTCTTCCGTGTACGGCGGACCAGTAATCATACGTCTTTTCGGCTCCCCAATGTGCATCTAATGCACCATCATCTTTGTTTGCATTAGCGTACTCAACCGCTGTCCAGTTATTATCTGCATCTGTAAAATCAGTTTCTGGGTACGTTGCCGTTCTTGAAGAGTTGTACGTCTGAATTCCGTTTCCACGTGTTCCGTCAAGTAAAATATAAGAAGCCCCGCTTAAGGTTGTCTCAATAGCTTGTGCCGCGTTATAACGTGTTGCTGCATTACCGGAAACCACTGGCATTTTTGAATTTGAACTATAATCTTTAACAGCAGCTTTCGATTTTCCATTGCTATACTCACCAAGATGTTTTATTGTAGCGTTATAAAACAAAGCCTGTCCTGTTGCGGCGTCGATATACAAATCACCACGACTTAACGGGTTTGTTGCATAGATGTCAAATTTGTACGCCAAACGAACTTTATCTGTAGTTCTTTCTTTTCCTTGGTTTTCCATATCCGGCAAGAAAACCAACTCTCCTTTTGGTTTCTCATAATTCATTGCGGCAGCATCCTTCGGAGAATCCCACAAATACGTCTTTGCTCCGGTATGTGCAACCGCTCTGTTAAAAGCTTCTTGCGCAGAAAGCGTCGGTTTAATTCTTGCATTTACAATCTTATAAAATTCACCATTCATGGATTCCAGTCTTCCCTTTTTTGAGTGTAAAGAATAATTCGCAAATTCTACTTTAATTCCTTGTTCGTACAACTGAAATTTATCATGCGTAAAACCTTCACGATCCGATTCGCTTTTAACTTTTGCGAAGGATTGGTTGTCCCTTAAAGCTAGTTGTTCTTTAAATACTTTTTCAGCGTCAGCACTTTTATAAGTCGACATTTTACTGAAAGTAATTAAACTTGGTACTCCGTTCTCAGATAAACTTTTCTGACTGATTCTTTTATCTTTCTCCTGAGCTACTCCGGATAATGAAAATGCAACAACTGTCATTGTAACAATTTTTGATAAAATACGTTTCATAAGCAATATTTTTTAATTGGTTAAAAATTCACAAATCACTTTGTAAGATTTGCTTTATAAAAGTAACTATTTTCGTACGTAAAATAATTAATATTTATACTTTTAAACAAATCACACCTTTAAATCTCTAAAAAAAGGAAAGAAACTTAGTGTAAATAATACCTTACAAAATAATTCATTACTTAATTGACAACTAACAATTTATAAAAAGTGACATGCGTTTTTCATTTTTAAAAATGTAAGAATATTAAAACAAAGTGTTTTGAATTGATTTTATGATTTAAAAAAAACAGAATTTGACTCCGTCTTTCAATTTTTCAAAATAAATCTTAGAATAAACCTTTAAATTAACTGGATTGGCATTTATTAATGATCTTGCTTTTTGAGAAGATCAATATCAATTTGTCAATCTATTACAACGCAAACCCACTACTGATTTCATTCTTTTTAGTTAACATACAGCAGAACGTTTTCTCTCCACTATTTTTAAAATATGTTTTTTAGAAAATTCTTCTCCCCACTGATGATTATCAATTTATCTTCTTTATTTTTGTTCTTCTACACGAAAGAAAATAAAATGCGAACATTTGTTATTGGTGACATACACGGAGGTTTACTTGCACTTGAACAGGTGTTGAGTAAAGCTAAGGTTACTCAAAATGATACTCTTATATTTTTAGGCGATTATGTCGATGGATGGAGTCATTCAACTCAGGTAATCGATTTTTTAATTGACCTTAAAAAGAAACAAAAATGCATTTGCATCAGAGGCAATCATGATCAGTTGGCTTTAGACTGGCTAGAAAACAGACATGAGGAATTTGATGAGGAAATGTGGTATAAACATGGCGGAAAAGCTACTGTTGAAGGATATGCTGTTCTTTCTGAAGAACGAAAAGAGGAACATATCGCTTTTTTGGCATCACTTCAGGATTTTTATCTGGATACTGAAAACCGCTTATTCATACACGCCGGATATACCAATCTAAGTGGCGTAACCTATGAATTTTTCTCCAAATTATTCTATTGGGACCGAACCCTCTGGGAAACCGCACTTTCTTTAGATCCGAATTTGAAACCCGACGATTTATACTATCCAAAACGATTAACCGTTTACAAAGAAGTATACATCGGTCATACACCGGTGACGCGAATTGGAGAAACCGTTCCCGTACAAAGAGCCTGCGTATGGAACCTTGATACAGGCGCCGCCTTCAAAGGTTCGCTGACGATAATGGATATTGATACCAAGGAATTCTGGCAAAGCGATCCGTTAAACGAACTGTATTCTAACGAAAAGGGTAGGAATTAAATCTGTAAATGGCTATTTTTGCGCTTTAAAATAATTAATATATAAATTTATGAAAAAGGTAATTACACTTTTGTTTCTGGTAACAGTTGGAATCACACAGGCACAAGAAGCATTTAAAGGAAAAGGTGATGTGAAAGTTAATGTTGGTGCTAATTTACAAAATGGTGGTTCTGGTATTCAGGGTTCTGTAGATTTTGGATTGGGAGAGAATTTCTCGTTTGGTTTTGTTGCTAATTATTTATTAGGAGTAGACAACTTTTCAGGGTTTTACCACAATGATGTAACGTTATACAATGATTCAAAAGCAGATTTCGGTGATCGTTTTGATGCTAAAGCAAGAATCAACGCTAACTTATCAAGCGTAATCGGTATTAAAGAATTAGACGTTTATCCTGGACTAAGTTTAGGTTTACATAATTTTGGAGGTCATGTAGGAGGACGTTATTTCTTCACAGACGGATTTGGAGTATTTACAGAAGTTGGATTTCCTATAGCGAAATACGGTAATAATAATGATCCTTTTTACAACTTAAACAATCAGACTACATTTAGCTTAGGAGCTTCTTTTAATCTATAGTTTTGTTAAGGTTCTTGGAACAAAGGTGCTGAGGTACTAAGCTGCTAAGGCTCTAAGATTGTTACAACTAAAAAAACCGTCCAAATGGACGGTTTTTTAGTATAAACTATTTTCTAAGATTTTCTCTGTACCTCTGCACCTTGCGAACTTAGCCTTTAAATCGCCATTTCAGGAATATCTCCCTCAATAATCAAATCAGCTTCGGTTGACGCAATGATATGTTCCACAGAAACGCCTGGCGCTCGTTCTAAGAGCTTAAAACCTTTTGGAGTCACTTCGAGAACTGCAAGCTCCGTAACAACCTTTTTAACGCATCCTACACCCGTTAATGGCAAAGTACATTTTTTTAAGATTTTAGATTCGCCAGCTTTATTCACATGCATCATGGCTACGATGATGTTTTCGGCAGAAGCTACTAAATCCATAGCGCCTCCCATCCCTTTTACCATCTTGCCCGGAATCTTCCAATTGGCGATATCTCCATTTTCAGAAACCTCCATCGCACCCAAAATAGTTAAATCTACTTTCTGACTGCGAATCATTCCAAAACTAAAAGCGGAATCAAAGAAACTCGCTCCCGGAAGTGTTGTAATGGTTTGTTTTCCCGCGTTAATGATATCGGCATCTTCTTCTCCTGCAAAAGGAAAAGGTCCCATACCCAGAACTCCGTTTTCACTTTGAAACTCCACCGCAATATCTTCTCTAACGTAATTGGCAACCAAAGTTGGAATACCGATACCAAGATTGACAAAATACCTGTCTTTTACTTCTTTAGCAATTCGTTTTGCTATATCTTCTTTTGTTAACATATGTCTTAAATGTATCAATTTAGTAATTAGATAATTTGTCCATGATATAATTAGATAATGATTTACTTGTGCCGTCTAAACAACGATTACATTTCTCAATTATCTCATGGACAAATTATCACATTTTCTAATTATCTAATTATCTCTGTCTAACAGTACGTTGCTCTATACGTTTCTCAAATTTCTCTCCTTGAAAAATACGTTGCACCATAATTCCCGGAATATGAATCTGATTAGGGTCTAATGTTCCAACGGGAACCAATTCCTCTACTTCCGCGATAGTAATTTTTCCGGCACCGGCCATGCATGCATTAAAATTTCTGGCAGTTCCTTTGAAGATCAGGTTTCCGGCTTCGTCGCCTTTCCATGCTTTTACAATGGCGAAATCTGCTTTGAAAGCTTCTTCCATAATATGCATTTTACCATTGAATTCGCGAACTTCTTTTCCTTCTGCTACTTCAGTTCCATAACCGGCAGGTGTAAAAAAAGCAGGAATTCCGGCTTGTGCTGCACGGGAACGTTCTGCAAGAGTTCCTTGTGGAATAAGCTCTACATCTAATTCTCCGGAAAGCATCTGACGTTCGAACTCTGCATTTTCACCCACATAAGAAGAGATCATCTTTTTGATTTGCTTTTTTTGTAAAAGCAATCCAAGTCCAAAATCATCAACTCCTGCATTGTTTGAAATACAAGTTAAATCAGAAATTGTGGTCGCAACCAAAGCGGCGATTGTATTTTCAGGGATACCGCAAAGACCGAAACCACCAAACATAATTGTCATGCTGCTTTCGATTCCTTTTATTGCTTCCTGAACATTATTTACTTTTTTTGTAATCATAATAATTAGTCTTTTATTGACAAATAATTTTGATAAAAATACTATATTCTTATCATATTATATCGATTTCGTAAAAAAATAAAACCATCGAACAAAAAAAATCCTTTTGTACTCTTTCCGGTTTGGAAAGCACAAAAGGATTTTTTTATTCTAAGAAAAAACCGGATTACAATTCGAATTCGTCCGTGTTTTGATCTGTTTGTGTTGTATCTTTTACTACAGCAGGCCTGCTATAACAATCTACTTTTATAGAAAGATTAGCCGGACGTTCAAAATCAGATTTAGAAACCTGAAGTGTCGGATCGGCATAACAAAGTTTCATGAAATAACCCCAAACCGGTAATGCTGCTGTTGCGCCTTGTCCGTAAGTCAAACTTTTGAAACGTGCTGAACGGTCTTCACAACCAACCCAAACTCCCGTTACTAAATTCGGAACCATTCCCATAAACCAACCATCAGACTGGTTTTGTGTTGTTCCTGTTTTACCCGCAATCGGGTTTCTGAACATATAAGGGTAACCTGTCCAACGATTATCACCACTTCCACCGCCTTCTGTACGCAAACGCGCCCCTGAACCGGTTTCCGTAACTCCTTGCAGTAATTTGATTACCGCAAAAGCAATATCTTTATTTAAAACGTCGTGTGATTCCGGAATTGGTTCATAAATAACCTCTCCGCTTTTATTTTCAATACGACTTAAAAACTGTGGTTTTACATAAACTCCTTGATTGGCAAAAGTACTGTAAGCAGCAACCATATCTTCAACTGTAATATCTACCGCTCCTAATGCGATGGAAGGTTGTACAGGAATCTCTGTTTTTACACCTAATTTTTTCGTTAATTCTACCACCGCCTCAGGTCCGGTTCTGTCAATTAATTTCGCAGAAACCGTATTGATAGAATTTGCCAGTCCTTGTTTTAAAGTAACCATTCCGCGGTATCTGTTGTCTGAGTTTCTTGGTTCCCAATCTGCCGTTACGTGGTGACGCCCTTTGTGAATCATGAATGGTCCATCCAGTATAGAATCACAAGGAGACATATTTAATTGTTCGATAGCAGTAGCATAAACAAAAGGTTTAAAAGTAGACCCAACTTGTCTGGCTCCCTGCCCTACGTGATCGTATTGGAAATATTTATAATTAATTCCACCAACCCACGCTTTAATATTTCCGGTTTGAGGCTCCATCGCCATTACACCAGCTTGTAAAAAATGCTTGTAATAACGAATAGAATCCATTGGAGTCATGATCGTATCGCGCTCTCCTTTCCAGGTAAATATGCGCATTTTTGTTTTAACTTTGAATGAGCTGATAATATCCTCCTCACTTTTATCCAGGTCTTTCATGATCGCCCAACGGGTTGAGTTCTTCATGGCCTGCATCATAATTCGATCGGTTTCAGCCTGTGTAATATTTAAAAAAGGCGCGTTTTTGTTGTTTTTCATCTCAATAAAAAACTGCTCCTGAAGGTTTTTCATGTGAGCCGAAACTGCTTCTTCTGCATATTGCTGCATTCTGGAATCGATTGTTGTGTAGATTTTCAAACCATCTTTGTAGATATCGTAATCAGATCCGTCCGGTTTTTTATTCTCAGCAACCCATTTCTTCATATAATCACGAAGATATTCTCTAAAGTAAGTGGCCGTTCCTTCACGGTGGCTCTCCAGTTTAAATTTCAATGCAATTGGCAAAGCTTGTAATCTTACCTTCTCAGCAGAAGAAATCATCTTTGCTTTTTCCATTTGAGAAAGCACCACATTACGACGGTTTTTTACCCCTTCCGGATTTCTAACCGGATTGTAAAGCCCTGAATTTTTGAACATTCCAACTAAGATAGCCGATTCGTCCATCGTTAAATCTTTGGGATCTTTAGAAAAGTACGTTTGCGCAGCAGAACTCACTCCAACAGAGTAATTTCCGAAGTCGTAAACGTTACAATACATCGCCAAAATTTCATTTTTGGTATATTGTCTTTCCAAGCGAATGGCAATAATCCACTCTTTTATTTTTTGTACAATCCTGAAAGGCAAAAACTTAGACCCTTCACCATGAAACAATTGTTTCGCTAATTGTTGTGTTAATGTACTCGCTCCACCGTTTGTCCCTAAAGTAAAAACAGCTCTTAATGTTCCACGTCCATCAATTCCGGAGTGATCATAAAAACGGGCATCTTCGGTAGCCACCAAAGCTTCTACCAAACTTTTTGGCAAATCAGAATATTTAAGTTGTGATCTGTTGGTTTTAAAATACTTTCCAATCACCACTCCGTCAGACGAAATGATTTCTGTCGCCAAATTAGAATCCGGGTTTTCTAAATCTTCAAAAGAAGGCATTGACCCAAATAATCCCCATGAAGCAAATAAGAAAAAGGCCAGAACACCTAATAAACTATAAGCAAAAATTCTCCAGAATTTCTTTTTGTAGTAATTAATATCTTTAGTGTTGTTGGTTGCATTGTTTTTTTTAGTAGCCATAAATATATTCGTCTAATCTTTTTGTTCTATTCTAAAACCTACGTCTGTAATACCTTCTAAAGTCTGAACACCAGGAATTTTACCTGATTCTCTAACCGCTTGTTTGATATGTACTTTGTATTTTCCTCTAAACTTTACATCTTCTTTGTAAAACAGTTTACTTTCTTTAATGTCTGTAAAACCGTTTCCTAATAATGTCCCATCCGGATTTGCCATTTGGTACTCTAAGGTATCCACTTTCGTGAATCCGCTTGGGGTTTCAATAGCAACAATTAAAAACAAATTATTGAAAGGATAATTGTTATTGTCTCTCAAATTCACAAACAAATTGTACTTTTTGGTAGAATCTAAAACTGGCAAATTGAAGGTAACCACACTGTCTTTATGCCAGGCACTGCCAACAGATTTGTACTCATCAAATACTCTTTTTTTATCACAGGAAAAAAGAAGAATGGCAACCAAAAGTAGAATACCGCTATTTTTTATTCTCATTTTTAGTAATAATTATAGGTTTTCTTGGCTCGGCTGGTTTACCATCATTCGATTTGGGCTTATTCGATTGATTTGACCTATTGTTGTTATTATTTGGCTTATTCCCTTTATTTTGGTTTCCACCGGCCGGCTTCGCGTTATTATTGTTATTGCTATTATTGTTGTTATTCCCTTGTTTTGGTTTCTCGGGAGCTGCAACAACAGCATTCTCAGCATTGGGTTTACGTTTTCGAGCTGGCTTTTTCTTTCTTTTTGGCTGATCAAAACGTGTTAAACTCTCCTGACCCATTGCATTATTGAAATCTTTTTCAGGCTCTTCCGTCACCTCAATTGCAAAATCTTCAAGTGAAGACACTTTATTTTTCTGTTTGTTTTCGGCAATAATTTCTTTTACCTGATCAATTTTCAAAACATGCCAGTTTGCAAAATTATTCGTGTAGGCAAACCACATTAACCCTTTGAAAATGTCTTGTTTCTGACAGATTGCATCTCCTTTTTCGGTCACTAATTTAGTGTCGTAATCCGGAAAATCTTTCAAGGCATCCATGTAAGTATCTAACTCATAGTTCAAACAGCATTTTAATTTACCACATTGTCCCGCTAATTTTTGAGGATTTAGCGAAAGTTGCTGGTATCTGGCTGCTGATGTATTGACACTTCTGAAATCTGTTAACCAGGTTGAACAGCAAAGCTCTCTTCCGCAAGAACCGATACCGCCCAAACGAGCTGCTTCCTGACGAAAACCAACTTGTTTCATCTCTACTCTTGTACTGAATTCTTTTGCAAAATCCTTGATCAAAAGTCTAAAATCGACTCTGTCGTTTGCGGTGTAGTAAAAAGTAGCTTTTGATCCGTCACCTTGAAATTCAATATCAGAAATTTTCATCTCTAATTTATGCTGAATTGCCAATTCACGTGCACGAACCTTCATAGGCTCCTCACGTTCACGTACTACAGACCAAATATCAATATCTTTTTGAGATGCTTTTCTATAGATTTTCGGTACTTCGTTACTCTCGGGATTAACTCCTTTTTTCTTCATTTGAATTTTTACCAATTCTCCTGTCAAAGTAACAATTCCAATATCGTGTCCCGGCGATGCAACAGTTGCTACAATATCGCCCATGCTTAATGTTAATTTCTCCGAATTTCTAAAAAATTCCTTACGTCCGTTTTTAAAACGAACCTCAACACAATCAAAAATTGCTTCTCCATTAGACGGACTCATATTCGCGAGCCAATCAAAAACCGTCAATTTATTGCAGCTATCGGTGCCGCAAGTCCCATTATTTTTACAACCTTTTGGCGCACCGCCATCTGAGGTTGAACAACTTGTACATGCCATAATTATATATGTAGTGTTGCATAAAAGCAACTTAAGTTCATAAACATTCGATCGGTAAAGATAGTATTTTTTTTAGTTGTCTTTTTATAGATTAAATCTAATGGCTTGTTAATTGTTAAAACTTTATGTTTTACCGTATTACACCAGTTTTTTGGCTTAAAAGGACGATTTAATATTGTCATCGGATTTTTCTTTGCAAGAAAATATTCCATACAAATCTGTTTTTATAATAATTCAATTTTAAGATCAGGTTCCATTTGCAAAGTATTCCCATATGATCTTCAAAAAACTTCACCTACTGACCTATCACAGTCTGTCAATTTACAAATCTTCTTTAATCCAACGCTTATTTAAGAGAAAAAAAAATATTTCGGCAATAATGAGCGCTATCAAATCAGCCGGAATTCTCTCTCTTTTTCTTTTCTCTTCTTTAACACATAGTCAGTGTACGATTCAAACTACAAATTCAGATTTTGAATACCCAGTTATAGCTTCTGGTAGTATTGCTTTTATAAATCAAACTCAGCATCCTGCAGCTTTACTTGGCTGGAGAACGACTGCTACAGATAACATAATGGAGTTTTGGAGTAATGGTTACGATGGTCGAAATGCCTATTCCGGAAATCAATTTATCGAACTTAATGCCTATCAATCTTCAGGTCTATTTCAGGATTACGACACTTCTACGACGCCTCATTTCAATTATTCGTTTAGTCACATGGGAAGATTTGGAGTTGATACCATGATATTAAAAGTGGGTCCCCCGGGAGGCCCTTACACCACTATTAAAACTGCCGCAACAGCCAAAGAATGGAAAGTATACTCCGGAACTTACACTGTCCCGGCAGGTCAAACCAGAACACGATTTATCTTTGAATCTTCTGCAACTGCAACGGGAAACCCAACTGCAGGTAATTTTCTGGACGCCATAAGTTTTACAGCCTCTATTAACTCTCCTGTGGTAGCTGACAAAACAATCTGTTATAACTCATCTACCACGCTTACAGCCACCGGAGTCCCTAACGCCTCTTTTTACTGGTACGATGCAACAGGAACCAACTTACTTCATCAAGGTGCCACATTTACAACTCCTGTTCTCACATCTGACACCACTTACAAGGTCAAACAAATAAACAGCTCGAATTGTGAAAGTAACTTTCTCGATGTTAAAGTCAGCGCAGCTAATATTGATCCCCCTTTGGCAGCCGACAAAACAATCTGCTCTAACTCATCTACCACACTTACAGCCACCGGAATTACTGGTGCCTCTTTTTATTGGTATGATGCAACAGGAACCAACTTACTTTATCAAGGTGCCACATTTACAACTCCTATTCTATCATCTGATACTAGATATAAGGTTAAACAAATAAACAGTTCGAATTGTGAAAGTAGTTTTCTGGATGTTAAAGTCAGCACAGCTAATATTAGTCTCCCTATGGTAGCCCACAAAATAATCTGTAGTAATTCATCCGCTACGCTTACAGCCACCGGAGTCCCTAATGCCTCTTTTTATTGGTACGATGCAACAGGGACAAACTTACTTTATCAAGGTGCTACGTTTACAACTCCAGTTCTCACATCTGACACCACTTACAAGGTTAAACAAATAAACAGTTCGAATTGCGAAAGTAACTTTCTGGATGTTATAATCAGCGCAGCCCATCTTGGTCTCCCTGTGGTAACCGATAAAACAATCTGTTATAACTCACCTGCCACACTTACAGCCACCGGAGTTCCCGGTGCCTCTTTTTACTGGTACGATACAAGAGGAACAAACTTACTTTATCAAGGTGCCACATTTACAACTCCTATCCTTTCATCTGACACCACTTACAAGGTTAAGCAAATAAACAGTTCAAATTGTGAAAGCAACTTTCTGGATGTCGAGATCAAAATAAATAATCTAGCTAGTCCGCTTACTTTAACTTTAACAGACGATGGACAAAATGAGATTGTAGCAACTGCAAGTGGCGGAAAACCAGGATATCAGTATTCCATAAACGACGGGCCTGGCAGCCAGACTAACAAATTCGCCGTTTATGAATCAGGTACGTATACGGTTAACACTACTGATGAAAATGGATGTACTGCATCGGTTTCAAAATATTTCGAATACACTAAAATTGATTTGTGCATTCCCAACTATTTCACACCTAATGGAGATGGACAAAATGATGAATGGGGTCCAGAATGTGAATTAAACTACAAAAATTTAACCTTTACAATTTTTGACCGCTACGGCCGACCACTAGCAAATTGTAGCTACAACAAAAGATGGGACGGGAAATATAAAGGAAAAGAATTGCCTACGGGTGATTATTGGTATACATTGAACCTCAATGAACCTAAGCACGACAGCGATTTTATTGGACATTTTACTTTATATCGCTAAAGATAAGCAGCAGTACTGACAAGAGTTGTACAGTTCAAAAAACCGCAAAAAAAATAGGTTCTAATTTTAACCGGACAGGATTTTACAACCACTACAATGCATAAAAAAAACTCATAGCTCCCAACGAGAGCCATGAGTTGTTTATTTTATTTTTTTGCTAGAATTTCCTAGTCTAGAACTTTATAGATTTTATCCGATAATCGTATTCTGAATGGTAATTGAAATGTACAGGTATCACCGGAAACGGCTGTTTCTGATTCAATATCATTGACAAACATCTTTTCAATTATCAATTTTTGCTCTCCGGTTGTTGATCCTTTGATTAAAACAGTGTCCCCAATTTTGATTTCGTTTTCTTCAATTAAAAACTGACCAATAGAAGGTTTCGGAAAAAAGTGGGTTCCTTTTCCGATGTATTGTTTTTTTATTTTTGGCTGTTTTTTAGCAACCGCTTTCGTTTTCACTAAATCAGAAAGAGTCGGAACAGCTGCTAATGGGTCTAAATTGTTTTTGAAAGTCAAAACATCTGATTTTCCTTTTTTGAAAATCATATTTCCGTTTTTAATCCCTCTTCGGATTGCTTTTTGCTCTTCTTCCGGTAAGTGAATTACAGAAATACAGTCGGTAGAACAACAGCCTTCCATTGCCTGTGCACATTCTTCACATTGAATAAAAAGCAAATGACAACCTTCATTCACACAATTCGTATGTACATCACAAGGTTTCCCACATTGATGGCATTGCGAAACGATATCGTCAGTAATTCTTTCGCCTAAGCGATGATCAAATACAAAGTTTTTACCTATGAATTTACTTTCTAATCCTTCTGCTTTTACCTGACGGGTATATTCTATAATCCCTCCTTCAAGCTGGTACACATTTTCAAAACCTTTGTGTTTAAAGTAAGCACTCGCTTTTTCACAACGAATTCCCCCTGTGCAATACATCAACAATTTTTTATCTTGTTTATGTTCTGCTAGTTGCTCTTCGATAATAGGCAGACTTTCTCTAAAAGTATCTACATCTGGTCGTATTGCTTGAGTAAAATGACCGATTTCGCTTTCGTAATGATTACGCATATCGACCACAATTACATTTGGATCTTCTAATAAATCGTTGAATTCTTTGGCTTTCAGGTGAATTCCGATGTTTGTGGCATCAAAACTTTCATCTTCCAAACCATCGGCAACAATTTTATCACGCACTTTTATCGTCAATTTCAAAAAGGAATGATCATCATGCTCTACCGCAATATTCAAACGAATCCCTTTCATAAAGTCATATTGCTCTATGGTATCTTTAAATTCATAGAAATGATCCGCCGGAAGAGACAATTGGGCATTAATTCCTTCATTAGCTACATAAATTCGACCCAAAACCCCAAGCGGATTCCAAGCTAAAAATAAATCATTACGAAATTGAGTTGGATTTGAAATTTGCGCATAAGCATAGAAAGACAGAGTAAGACGTTGTTTACCTGCATCATCAATCATGATGGCTCTTTCTTCTGCGCTCAAAGTGTTATACAGTTGCATGCTATAAACAGATTTAAGTTGAGAATTATATATGTTGGTGGATTCTTTGTTTTTTGAAGAAATCCGAGTGCAAAAGTACATGTTTTTTAGGAATTAAACAAAAAATGCCATCCAATCAAACCAAAACCTTCATTATTAACACTAAATATCAAACTTACAAAGTACCTCCCAATGCAAGATACAAACTAACACGCTGACTGATTTTTTCACTTTGCAATCGCAGTAAAGTGATCTTACTGGCATACAATCCTAATTGCTGCTGTGAAACCGATCGCATATCTGTTTTACCTACATCATACAATTGCTGTTCTAAGACGAATGCTTTTTCATTACTTTTTACTGCTAAATTTAAATAGTTCTCCCTGTCATCCAGCGTTTGTATGGCTTCTAAAGAATTTTCTACGTCTGAAATAGCATTCAGAACAGCTCTCCCGTATTCAGCGACTGCTTGCTTTTGTTCAGCTGTCTTAATCTCTATTGAGGCCTTAATTGCTCCTCCCTGATATATTGGCATAGCACCTACAGCCGACACCCCTCCGGTTGGGTTCTGAAAATCAGGTCTAAGTTGCAGAACGGTACTGGTAATAACCCCAAAACTACCTGTTAGCTTGACATTCGGTAAACGAGAAGCTTTTGCCGCTTCGACTCCATGGAAGGCAACTGCAAATCTTTTCTCGGCTGCTCTTAAATCCGGCCTTCTCTCCAGAATTTGCATTGGGATTCCGGCAGGGACTTTCCCGTTTATCGAAACAAGAGTTTTGTTCACCTCTATCTCGGCCGAAGGATAGCGTCCTACTAATACTTCTAATGCTCTTAACTGATTGTTGTAAGCCTGTTGTAATTTTTTCTGTGCATCGTTTGTACTATTCAGATTCGCGATGGCTAATTCATAATCAATTTGATTACCAATACCTATATCAAATCTTTTCTTCGCTAAATTGGCCAGTTTGGTATTGGTAGCAATCATTTCTTTAACCAATTGCTCTTCGAGATAAATTTCAGTAGCATCGTACCAACTTCGGACTATTGATCCTGCAATTGAAAATTGCGCTGCTTTATAATCCTCCTGTACCGCTTGATATCCTGCAATACTGGCACTTCTGGCATTTCTTAGTTTTCCCCACAGGTCAATTTCCCACGAAGCACTAATTAAACCTCCGCTAAGCCCAAGACTAAAATCTTCTCCCATTTTGGTTCCGCCTCTTCCCAGCACATTTAGGGTCGGTCGCAGTGCTGCTTTAGACATGTTTACATAACCTGCCGCCTGCTCGATGCGTGTACTGCTAACGAGTAAATCTGAATTGTATCGAAGTCCTTCGGAAACCAAAGAATCCAGAACCGGATCATTAAAATTCCCTACCCAATTCTGAGCAATCTGACTGGTATCTACCGATCCGTCTCCTTTTGCACCTTTCCATTCAGATGGCAAAACAAAGTGCGTAAAGGCTTCCTTTTGGAGATCCTCATTGGCAGGTGGCGTTTTTACTTTACAACCCAGAACCGAAAAAAACAGTACTACTGACGAAACAGAAACTATTTTCTTTCCGAATTCAACAAATGTATTTTCTTTTAGTATAACCATTAATGTAATTTAAGTATAAGCCAGTCCATTTTTGTAGAAACCCGTAAGATCACTTTACGAACTAAATGTATAATTTTTCCATGCTCTGTGTAGATTGCTCCAATTCCTACGGCACCCGGAGCTAAAAACATCTCTTTGTCTTTGTCAGAAACTTTTAGTCTTACGGCAAAACGACTTTCAGCGCCAGACGGATGATCACCTGTTTCGGGTAATACACCACTTATTCTCAATTGCCCTTCAGCTGTTGCCCAAACAATTTTTTCGACTTCACATTTTATAATCTGATTGGGATGTGTGCGTAATGCGATCTCAGCTTCATTTCCTTTTTCTACCATTCGCAATTCGTTTTGTTCGTACAAAGCCACAATGTATTGTTCATCTTCTACAAAACTCATCACGGGTTTTAATGGCAATTGCACGGCCATAGCACCTTCTCTTAATTGTAAATTTATAACTCGCCCATCTGCCGGAGCACGATAAACAGTTTGTTTAAGTCTCCATTTTGCTTGTTCGATCTGAGCTTTTGCTTGTGCCAAATTTGCGCGGGCTTGTGCGACTTCGGAAAGTTCACCTGTTTTAGATTTTGCCGACATACGTTCGACAATCTGTTCTTTCTGCGCCCGGGAAACGCCTAATTGTGACTCTAAATCTTTAAGATTGGCGCTAGCTTGTTCGAAATCAAATTTAGTTCCTGCTCCTGATTCGGCAAGTGCTTTGGTTTGTGCATACCTCTTTTTTGCCAATTCGTATTTTGCATTTACCACATTTATCTGATCTGCAGCTGATTTTAATTGCGAATCCAGTTCCCTGTTATAAGCTTGGGCACTCGTAATTTTTGCTTCGAGATTAGGAAGGTTCGCTTCCAGATTTTTAAGTTCATTTTCAAATGGAGTGGGATCGATTCGGAATAAAACATCTCCTTTTTTTACATGTGCGTTTGGCTGAACCGGGACCTCCGTCACCTGACCACTTACAGCGGGAACTACCTCAACGGTATAGTTGATCACCCTTACGTCGTGAGAGGAAGGAGCATAAATGTTAAGAAACAAAATCAATAATGTAATTAATACAACCGGAATGGTAAACGTTACCACCTGTGTAACGGTATTCCATGGCAGCCATTTAAACTTAAAGAAAACGAGCCATACAATAAAACCATAGATTGCCAGTAAAAGAATTTCCATAAATATCTCTAAATTAAGTGTTATAAGATAGCGTTTGAATCAGAATCTAACTCTTCCTCTTCTTTGTTTCTCTTTTTTTCATTGAACTCCTTTATCGATTCCTCGTGATAGTCACCTTGATCGGTGCCATACGCCATTTTGTAAAAAACCGGTTTGCTGTATGCCCAAAGCCAGGCAAGCGGCCACAATAATCCACCAAAAAAAAGAGAAAGCAAACAAAGCATCTTTATCGCCTGCGCTTGGGGATGATTTTTTTTCTCTGCAATTTTCTCAGGCAAAATATGAACCATCAAAAAAACTCCAATTCCAATAAGAGGAGCTAAGATTAAGGCAATCCAACTCACCACATCGGCCATAGAATCTTCAAAACTTCCGTTTTCTTCTGCTGCCAGAATATGCTGAGGCAAAAACAAAAAAGCAGCAAAAAACAAAGCCGTTATTATTCTTTTTTGAGCAATAAATTTTATGATTTTCATAAGTAGAAACAATTTACGTTACCGAATTATTAAAAATGCAATTTAGACCTAACTTCACTAAAAACCTAACGACCAGTACTATTCTTTCTTAAAGATAATCAGATTTTAACGAAATACAGCATTATAAACAACTAAATACCAGCACATTAATTTTTTTATGTTAAATTTTCGAACTCGAGCGATATTCTCACAAGAAATTCCGTCAAAAAACGGGAATTAGCAACAATCGATTTCTGTTGACTTTAGTTTTAAGAAGTAAATTTTACAGAAAACACTTATTCTATAAACAAAAAAATCCTGCATTTTGCAGGATTTAAAATAATGTTGTAACCAATTTATTTTAGCAATACTCATTAAAAGCATCTTGTAAGTTTTCCGCAATTAATTCAGCTGGACGACCTTCAATATGGTGACGCTCTAACATGTGAACCAATTCTCCGTTTTTGAACAAAGCCATACTTGGCGATGATGGAGGAAAAGGAAACATATGTTGTCTTGCAGCATCAACTGCTTCTTTGTCAACACCAGCAAAAACGGTGATCAAATGATCCGGTTTTTTAGCTCCCTCTAAACTCATTTTTGCTCCCGGACGTGCATTTCTTGCAGCACAACCACAAACAGAGTTTACAACAACCAAAGTGGTACCTTCAGCTTTAATAGCATTATCAACAGCGTCAGCACTATGTAAATCTTGAAAACCTGCAGCAGTAAGTTCAGCCTGCATTGGTTTTACCATTTCTTCTGGATACATATTTTTATTTTTTTAAATTTTACTTTTGAACTGCAAAGTTACAAAGTTTAGCGGCAACTACTTAATTTGAGGTATAAAGTTTTGTTATAGTTCGATTGTTATTTCCTAAACTTCACTTGGTACGGATAGGTTTCATAAACGGTATTGTCTTCATTTATCGTAAATCCTTTAGCAGCATCTTCTTTTGCGCTATCAATTAATGCCACGACCTCTGCTCTGGATTTCCCCTGTTTCAGCCAACAAATGGCTTTATAATACTTTACATCCGAAAATTCAGGGTAAATCTTCAGCGCTTTATCAAAAACGGCAATTGCTTCGTCCCACTTCTTCAATTCATATTTGGCAATTCCTTGGTAAAAATAGGCTGTCGGATGTTCTAATTGCAGCCTGTTAGTATAAATATCATCTACATAGTCACCTATAATTTTTTCGGCTTTTTCATATTCATTCAACTGCAAGTAACAAAGTCCAATATAAAAACGATACGAATGGTCCATTCTGTACCCGTTACCATACAGTTTGATACATTCCTCAAAATCGGCGATTGCTTCTTTGTAATTCTTTGAAAAGATGCATTTCATAAAACCACGATAGGGCAACCACTCTTGTTTATCATACAAAACGGCCTTGTCTAAAAATGCCATTCCTACTTCATACTTTCTGCATTTAAAATAGGGCATCGCCTTTTGCTGCCATAATTGAGCAACTGTGCTGTCTTTTTTCAGACCTTCATCGAGGCAATTTTGCCATTCGGTCATTTCAAAAATGTAGTTGTGTTTTTCGGCTCCATTCGTCAAAAATTCTTCTATAATAGCATCATGTGCTTTGTTTACAGAAACTTGTCCAAAAGAGAAAAGGGTAACAAGGAAACTTAATCCTAAAAAGGTATTTTTCAAAGTTTATTGGTTTTGGTTGTATTTATTTGAAAGAAAAATCAACCCAAATAACGCTTTAATAAATGGTGTTTTCGGGCACTTTAAAATAACTTTAACATCTTGAATTAATGTCGTTTCTTCATCCAAAAATTTAAAAATAAAAACCGGATTTCCTTTTTTGAATAAGGCTGAAAAAATACGATTCCCTAATTCATTATGGCGATAGAGAATATCCAGTAACAATAGATCGTAAAACCAAAATCGGCTCTTTTTATGAAAATCTTTCATTTTCAGTGACGTCGAAGGATTATCTAACAAAAACGCCACCAGCTCTGTTGATTTTTTATCCGAATTTTTAAATGTATAACCTGTACTCGCCTTTGTCCATCCGCCGGCAGTACCAATATTAAGCACCCGTTTGGTATTTCGCTCCCAAAAAGGAAAACAGGTCATTGGAATACTTCCCTGCTCCTTTTCCAGAATTTCATACGCAGTTGCACCTAAATTCTTTAAATAGTTTTGAATCTCCTTTTCATACTCTTCTTCCGGAAGTAATTTCTCCGAAAATAGTGTATACTCAACCAAAGCCTCTGTTTTTGATATTGGCAAAAGATACATAAAACGGGTATTCTCTTTTTGTTCTACCGAGAAATCCATAAAAGTAACTTGCTCCGGATTGAAGATCTCCGATTCACTCTTAACCAACCAACCTATAAAATGCTGTTGCAAAACGGGATATTGGGATTGGTTTTCAGCAAAAGCTTTAGTGTAAATGCTATTGAATAAGTGACTGCAAGTGTAGCTTTTATCCTCTGTACCAACATAAACATGGGTATCGAGTTCGTTGATATCGGTTACTTTATCTGTTAAAAAAGTAATGTTTGATTCTTTTAAAAGAGCTTTCAAAACAAAGCTATAAAAATCCAATCCTCTAATCTGATTGTACTGATAAGGACGAAGGTCTAAATCGCGTTTAAAATCCTGATTGGCAAACAAAGCAGCATCCCACTTTTTTGAAATAACCGAATCCCAAATCGTTTCCTTCTCCGACCAAAAACACCAGGTTCTGTCATTGGATTGTTTTGAACTTGCATCTAACAACAAAATCGATTTGGTGCTGAATTTATCGGACAAAACCATTTTATAAACCGTCATTAAAGCCGAGAGACCTGTTCCGGTGAAAATGTAGTCGAAATGTTTGATTTGTGAGGAATGCATGTTCAAAAATAAGAAATTTTATTCTTTTGCTATTTCTAAAAACAGTTTAAAATCCGCCTCATTTAAGTAGCTGTTATACTGGAGAATGATTTCACTATTCGCATTCAAAACACATAAAACCGGATACGCAATTTGTTTATTAATCGTTCCTAACTGAACGGCCAGCTCATTTATACCCACATTATTACCCGAAGGCCGGTATTTGAAAATCTGATTATTAAACGAAATATCTCTTTTTTCTTCTGCATTCAAATCAATAAAATAAAAATCTGAATTCAACTTATCAATGATTTCGTGATTGTTGAAGGTCGTACTTTTCATTCGCTGACAAAACTGACACCAATCGGTATGGATAAAAACAATCACATTTTTCTTTTGAATTTGCTGCAAGCTGTCAATCGCCTCAAACGGAGTGCTTTTGAGCTGGCAGAATCCTGTGGAAGTAATCCCGAGGAAGAAGATAATAAGGGTTAGCTTTCCCATTTTGGTGTTGTTTTTTTGCCACTGATTTCACAGATTAAAAGGATTAAACTTGTTCTGAATATTCTTTTCTAAATCTGTGAGGTCTGTGGTGTAACTTATTCTTATCTCAAAGCATAATAAATAAAAATAATTCGTGAGAATTCGTGTAATTCGTGTTCAAAATCATTTTTAATCTTTCAAATCTATGGCAACTTAAATCCTTAGTTTAAATTATATCTCAAACCAAAGAAACCGCGAATGTTTTGATTTTCATGTTCTTTTCAATACATCGTTTAAAGGTTGCCACGAATTACACTAATTTACACTAATCTCAGCATGATGAATAAAAAAACAATTCGTGAAAATTCGTGTAATTCGTGTTCAAAATCATTTTTAATCCCTCAAATCTGTGGCATAACTAATTTCTATCTCAAAGTATATCGCAATCCTAAAACCCCCGAATGTTTTGATTTTCCCGTTCTTTTCAATACATCGTTTAAAGGTTGCCACGAATTACACTAATTTACACTAATCTCATCCTACTGCATAAAAAAACAATTCGTGTAATTCGTGTAATTCGTGTTCAAAATTATTTTTAAATGGCAACTTAAATCCCTACTTTAAATTATATCTCAAACCAAAGAAACCTCTAATGGTTTGGTTTTGTCCATAAACATAAGTTGTGTCAAAAGTCAAACCGTACGGATTATCTGAAGTAGTCACAATTTGCCCTTTTGGAACTACTTGTCCATTTAAGCCAACATTTGTTCCATCTGATGTTTGCACATTTTTATCGAAAGGATCATTTGTTCTTGAAATCAAAAAGGGATTATTGCGTTTTGGTGTAAAATTCAACAGGTTTTTAATTCCCCCGTACACTTCAAAATTCTTCCATCCGAAATACGTAAACTGAATGTTCTGAATACTATACCACGGCGATTTCGGACTTCTCGGGTCTAAATCACTTAACAAAGGTAACTTCATCGGGCTGTACACATTCCCCGTATAATCCAACAATAAATTTAGTGAATCTATTTTATATGAAACACTCCAGGTTGCTGTGAATTTCTCGGTTAAAAAAGGTGTTGCCGAAACTCCATTTTCCACATTTTTATTATCCAGTAGCGTTGCACCAACAATAAACTTTAGTCCTGACGGAAAATTAAGATCCACATTCGTACTGATTCCCTGACTTAAGGCATAACCATTGATATTATCGTAAATGATTTTATTCGGATCGGTTTCGTAATCTGAAATAATTTTATTGCTGAATCGGGTATAAAAAGCCGTTGTTTCGATCCCCATAAAAGTTCCGTTTCCAAAATTGATTTTCTGTATGTAATTCAGATTCACATTGACGGATTGCTCCGGTTTTAAATCACTTTTGATCACCACATCTCTGGAACCTGTAAGTGCTGCGTGGTCTTCGGTAAATAGATTCACTACCCGAAATCCGGTTCCCGCGTTCAATCTGAAAATAGTGTTTGGATTTTTCTTCCATCGATAGGCCACTCTGGGAGTATAAATAGAACCGTGAATCGAATTGTAATCGTATCGCATTCCTAATAAAACCTGACTTTTTGGAGAAATCGTAATTTCATCCTGAACAAAAATTCCGGGTAACCAGGTACTTTCGGCTTCTTTAGTTGCCGTCGTATTGTCATCATAGTAGGAATAACGATTGGCAATTCCGGCCAGAAAATCGTTTCGACCCATTTTTTTATCCCAGGTCAATTGCAAAAATCCAATTTTCTGATTGGCGATATAAGAGGTCGTTCCGTAGCGACTGTCCTGATAATGTACATTTCCGGAGAAAGACACCATCAGTTTTTCTTCAAAAGGCAATTGATAACTTCCTATTAATTCTCCTCTTTTGGTGTAAATGCTTTCTCCATAAATTTCATCCCCACCGCGAAATTTCTTCTCCCAACGTACATCTCCACCCCAGCGATCTTCATACATTCCTCTTGCAGCAATGGTAAACAAACGGTTATTGTCTCTCAAAAAACTCCACTTATTAAAAACTGAAATTCGTTCTGACAATGTTACATCGGTAAAATTATCACGATCCTTATCGATAATCTGGTTGTAATTGAAGTAATTAACCCCTAAAAGCGTTGTTGCTTTTTTTGACGGATTGAATTTCATTCCTAAATCGACATTGGTTTCTAAATAAGAAGTCGTAAAAACATCCGCAGAAAACAACGGCGCATTAATCGGATTTTTGGTGATGATATTGATCAAGCCTCCCACAGCCTCACTTCCGTACAAGGAGGAAGCCGGACCTTTTACGATTTCAATGCGCTCTACAAGCGAATTTGGAATTCCGGATAGTCCATAAACCGTTGATAGACTACTCACAATTGGCATCCCATCAATCAAAATCAAAGTATATGGTCCTTCAAGACCATTAATATGAATGTCTCCCGTATTGCAAACCCCACAATTCAACTGAGGCCGAACACCGTTTATATTCTGAAGTGCCTCATAAATACTGGGCGTTGGGTTTTTCTTGAAGAAAACCGTAGAATAAACCTCAACCGGAACGGCACTTTCTAATCGCTTTACGGCTTTTAGAGTTCCGGAAACCACCACTTCATTCAGTTCGTTATCGTTGTCTTTTAATTCAAAATCAAGATTCAGTTTTTCGTTCTCTGCAACCAAAATCCTTTGAGTTACGGGTTTAAATCCCATAGAGGTAACCTGAATTTTATATTCTCCCTGTGGAATGCCCTCTAATTTATAATACCCTAAACTATCTGCTTCTGTTTTAAATACGGTATTTAACAATGTAATTTTAATCAATTGAGCGTCATTATCCCTGTTTACCTTTCCCGAAATAGTTTGCGAATGAACCATTTTCGCAGAAAATAAAAACAAGGCTAAAAATAAATATTTCATTTTGTATAAATTAATTTTTAGGCAAATCTAAAAATTAAATTTGACAAATAATGTTTACAAGGCTAAAAACTTAAAAATGAAATCATTTAGTGGGTTTGGATAAAAGAAAAGACACACAGAATCATAAGAAAAACCGAGCTAAACCTAACCAAAAACCTATTTAACTCTGTAACCTTTAAAAAACAAAACCCCTTTTAATTAAGTAAAGGAAATTATGATTCCATGTGTTATAAAAGAATAAGGAGATCCTTAAACGAAACTTTCATCGATAAGTTCTCTATTAATTGAAGCTCCTGCAAAAGAGCCTGAAGAAACTGCCATTGCAACAGATCGTGCCTGAATGGTACTATCCCCACTGGCATAAATTCCGGGGATATTGGTCCGCTGCAACAGATCTACTTTTAGCAAACCTTGCTCGGTCAATTCACATCCTAAAATTTCGGGTAAAGGACAGTGCTGTACAAAAGGAACTTTGGCATAAACCGCCTTTACTTTAATTTTTGATTTGTTTTTGAAAACTACCTCACGAATGCTTCCGTTTTCATGAAGAAATGAATCAATCTCCTCTTCAATGATCTTAATTTCATGTTTTTGAAGCAACTCCATTTGCGCTGTACTAAAATTTGCTTTTCCGTTTGTTAGCAAACTAAGCTCTTTTGTCCAGTTTGAAATCATCTTCACATATTCAAAACCCAGATCACCGTTGGCAATAACCGCCGTTTTCTCACCTTTCACTTCATAACCATGACAATACGGGCAATGCAAAACGGAGATTCCCCAACAGGTACCAAAGCCATTAATATTCGGAATCAAATCTTTTATTCCGGTTGCGAAAAGAATTTTCTTCGTCGTAAACGTTTTTCCTGATTCTGTTTTTAGTTCAAAACCATTTTCTATTCTAACAGCGCTAACCGCTAATTCGTTATGAAATTGAACCGTATCATAAGAGCCAATCTCTTCTTTGGCTTTCTTCGAAATAGTTGCCGGCTTCTCTCCATCCTGTGTAATAAAATTATGCGAATAGGGTGTTTGTCTGTTGCATGGCAGGCCACTATCTATCACCAAAACCTCACGCAAAGAGCGCCCCAGACTCATGGCGGCAGCTAGTCCGCTGTAACTTCCTCCTACAACAATAACTTCAAAATGATTTTGCTGTGCCATAATTGTTATCTTTTATGTGATTTATAATTCAAAAAATGTCCCACAATCATCCCTATTCCTCCAAAAAAGATCCAATCAAGATGAATTTCCAAAAAAATATCGACCAAAACACTGATCCAAATCATGGCCATAGAAATAATAAAAATGCTGGAGACCAAAAGGTTCGATTTTTTAATTATTTTTAAAATCGCAAAAAGTCCAATTGAAGCAAAAACTAAATCGATAAAAGGATTGTGAGTTAATCCTAATGGCAGAATGGTTAACAACGGAAAGAGCAAGCAATGCACCAAACAAATGGTAGCGCTCGAAATTCCTAAAATATCGTAAAGGGCCATGGTCGTTTTCTTCATTTCTCGTACTTTTGCTTAATGCAATTCTGTTGCAAATATATAAAATTATTTCAATCGCAACATTGTTGCGTTAATATATTTAATTGATTTAGAATGAAAAACACTCGAAATACCACCGCAAAGACGGCCGTTACACAGATTCTCACCGAATCGAAAACGGCATTGTCACATACAGAAATTCACAAATTAACAGCAGATTTGTGTGATCGTGTTACTATTTACAGAATATTGGATCGTCTTGTAAATGACGATATCGTTCATAAAATTGTAGATCTTGACGGTACGGTAAAATATGCCAAATGCCATCATGCACATCCTGTACACATTCATAATCACGCTCATTTCAGCTGCGAAAATTGCCACGAAATAACTTGCCTTGAAAATGTAAAACCAAGTTACATCATTCCGCACAACTATAAAGTAAATGATATTAACTTTACGTTATCAGGTTTGTGTCCCAATTGTTTAAATTCTAACATTTAACTTTTAGACTTGTCTAAAAATATTGTTGAGCGAATACAATTTTTCTATATATTTGGAAAATCAATATTTTGACAATGACCAAATCTTTAGAAGAAGTAAACCAATCGGTTCCCACCGAGAATAAAAAAACAGGATTCAGAAAAATATTAGCCTTCTTCGGTCCGGCATACTTAGTAAGTGTAGGTTATATGGACCCCGGAAACTGGGCTACCGATATTGCGGGAGGGAGTCAGTTTGGCTACACCTTGGTTTGGGTTTTGCTTATGAGTAATTTGATGGCTTTACTACTTCAAAGCCTAAGTGCCCGACTTGGAATTGTGACACAGCGCGATCTGGCGCAAGCTTCGAGAGAAACGTACTCTAAATATATCAATTACATTTTATACTTTCTGGCAGAAATTGCTATTGCAGCTTGTGATCTGGCAGAAGTTCTCGGAATGGCGATCGGAATTAATCTGTTATTTGGCATTCCACTTCTCGAAGCGGTTTTAATTACCGTTTTAGATACCTTTTTACTGCTTTTCCTGATCAATAAAGGAATTCGCAAGATGGAAGCCTTCATTATTGCTTTGGTTGCCATTATCGGCTTCTCTTTTATTTTTGAAATGATTTTTGCAGAACCGGAAATGCATAAGGTGCTAGAAGGCCTCATCCCTTCTATTCCAAATTCTGCTGCTTTGTATATTGCCATCGGAATTATTGGGGCAACTGTGATGCCTCACAATTTATACCTACACTCGTCTTTGGTGCAAACCAGAAAATTTGACCGAACACCGGCGGGTATCAAACAAGCTTTGAAATACAATTTCATCGATTCGACCATCGCTTTAAATCTGGCCTTTTTTGTAAATGCGGCCATTTTGATTCTTGCGGCGGCGACTTTTCATAAAAACGGTATGTTTGAAGTAGCCGAAATTCAGGATGCGCATCAATTTCTGGAACCGCTGTTGGGAACCAAGTGGGCTCCCATTTTATTTGCTGTTGCATTGATTGCAGCAGGACAAAGTTCTACGGTTACCGGAACGCTGGCCGGACAGATTGTAATGGAAGGCTATCTCCATTTGCGTATTCAGCCTTGGGTTCGTCGTATTCTTACGCGTTTAATTGCCATTATTCCTGCCGTTATCGTTATTTTAATTTATGGTGAAAGCGTCACCGGAAAACTATTGATTCTAAGTCAGGTCATTCTAAGTTTGCAATTGGGCTTTGCGATTATTCCGTTGATTCATTTTGTGAGCGATAAATCAAAAATGAACGGTTTTCATATTTCCAAAACGACACAGGTAGTTTCGTGGATTATTGCGGCAATTATAGTTTCATTGAATGCAAAATTAGTCTACGATGAAATCACTTCCTGGCTTGAGAGCTCCAGCAATCCAATAGTGCTGTGGCTTACCGTTGTTCCATTGGCTTTCGCATTCCTTGCTTTACTGCTTTATATCGTGGTTGGACCTTTTATCGCTAAGGTAAAAAACAAGATTGTGAACCACTCCCCTCATCATTTAAAATTACAGTTTTCGCCAAAAGAAAACCAAACGATTAAGAACATAGCCATTTCGGTCGATTTTTCAAATGCTGACGAGCCCGCATTAAACAAAGCCTTTGAATTGGGGGGCATTGACACGCAATACACCTTAATTCACATAGTAGAAACGGTTGGTGCTTTAATGTACGGCGTCGAAATACAAGATCATGAGACTACTATTGATGAAAAATTATTATTGGAATACAAAGAAATGCTTTCCAAAAAAGGATTTAAAATCAAAACCGAGCTCGGCTTTGGAAAACCCAATACGATTATCGCAAAAATTATAAATGAAGGTGATTTTGATATTTTGGTAATGGGAACCCATGGCCATACGGGGCTAAAGGATCTTCTTTTTGGCACAACAGTAGACAAACTGCGTCATAAAATTTCAATACCTTTGTTGATTGTTAAAAAATAGTGGCTAAGATCCTGAGTTACTAAGTGGCTAAGATTTTGAATCTTTACACTCAGAACCTCAGCATCTCAGCCGCTTAGAACCTTAAAAAAGAATGACTTTCTCAGAAGAAAACTACTTAAAAGCGATATACCACCTTACTGCTTCTTTAGAAACAGAAGTGAGCACAAATGCTATTGCCGAAATGATGGAGACCAAAGCTTCATCGGTTACAGATATGCTTAAAAAGCTGTCCGAAAAGGATTTAGTAAATTACAAAAAATACCAAGGCGTTTCTTTAACGGAAAACGGCAAACTGGCTGCCAAGATGATTGTTAGAAAACATCGTTTGTGGGAAGTATTTCTAGTTGAAAAATTAAATTTCAGTTGGGATGAAGTCCACGATATTGCAGAACAGTTAGAACATATTAAATCCGAGCAACTGATCAACCGTCTGGATGATTTTCTTGGAAACCCGACAGAAGACCCGCACGGTGATCCGATTCCGGATGCTAACGGTCGTATCGTTAAAATTGAGAAACATCTGCTGTCAGAGTTAAACGAAGGTCAAATTGGCGTTTGTGTCGGCGTAAAAGACACCTCTTCGGAGTTTTTAAAATATCTGGACAAACAGGAAATTGCTTTAGGCTCCAAAATTGAACTCTTGTCGAAAGAGTCTTTCGATTTATCAGTAAAAATAAAAGTCGACGGTAGAGAATTATCGATTTCCAATAAAATTGCTTCCAATTTATTTGTGAAACTGGTTTAGAAACAAAAAAAATCCCAAAACTTAAAGTTTTGGGATTTTTTTTAATCTTTCAAGCTGTAGAGTATCTTTTGAAAATCGCCCTTGAACTTGTCTTTATTTGCCGTTGAAGTCCATGAAAACACTTTATAAAAGGCTTTTTTAGTTTCAACAATTCCAACTAAATAATAAATATCCATCGCGGCATCTTTATCATAATAGCTAATATCGGCTTCCAGAAAATTGGTTTCATTGATCTTCTTTGAAACAGGAGTCGAAACCGTTTTTTTCTCTACATCACTAAGGAAATCCTTCATAAAGTCCTCATAAAAGTCATTTGCTGAAGCATAATTTAGCTCTACAAGACTCAAATCTTCCTTCAAATCATAGATTACAAACCCATAGGTTTCTTTGACTTCGCTTTTGTATTCAATAGCCGATGATGTATTTATACCGGCCGTTTTATTCATATAGTCAGGCAAATTAACGGTAAAAGTATGTCCTGCTTTATATTCTTTCATTTTCGTTTGAGCAGAAACCGTTGCAGAAGCAAAAGTCAATGCCAACATAAAAAGAGTAATTCTTTTCTTCATTTGGGGTAAACTTAAATTATAATTTTATGATTTATTCTAACGCACCATGCTGTTCAACAACACTTAAACAATCCCTTTCTCAATCATTTCAAGCATTACGGGCGAAGCATTTTTAAAAGTCGGCGGTTGCTCGATGATGCTACCGGCATTTTTCTTGTTGACTTTAAACGTCAGGTCATTGTCTGTTGTAAACAAAAGTGCCGTCAAAAATGGATTTTTAATATACGAACCTAGCACCAATAAAGCCTCGTCTAAAGTATGGATACTTTCTATTTCTTCGGTTTTATAACGGGTTGTTAACGATATCGAATAGGTATTATCTTCATTCAGAACCAGTCTGAAATAGATGTTTTTGATCTCGGTATCACCAATGGTTTTGGCTAAAGTTAATTTGGCAAAGGTGCCGCTTTGAATGCTTTCTTTCACGCGTTCGCTGAAAAGAGCAAATATTGGTTCGTAGGACATGATAATTATTGTTTGATTTTTTAACCGCGAGATTCGCAAAGCTTAGCGAACCTTGCGGTTAAATATTTTTATTACTTCCCTGTAAATTCAGGTTTTCTTTTCTCCAAAAAAGCAGTAGTTCCTTCTTTAAAATCCTGCGTTCCAAAACATTTTCCGAATGATTTTATTTCTGTTTCAAAACCATTTTTACCATCCACAAAATTCGCATTGATCGACTTTATGGCTTTGCTGATTGCAAAAGGAGCATTTTTGATAATTTTTTGTGCAATTCCTTTAGTAAATTCTAAAAGTTCTGCCTGAGGGACTACATGGTTTACTAAACCGTATTGTTTAGCCTCTTCGGCAGCAAGCATTCCGGCTGTCATTATTAATTCCATGGCTCGTCCTTTACCAACAAGCTGAGGCAAACGTTGTGTTCCTCCATATCCCGGAATTAATCCCAGACTTACTTCGGGTAATCCCATTTTAGCATTCTCTGAGGCTACTCTAAAATGACATGCCATCGCTAATTCCAATCCTCCGCCTAAAGCGAAACCATTGACAGCAGCGATAACCGGTTTTTTCAAATTCTCAATATGATCAAACAGCGCTTCCTGTCCTTCGGCAGCCAATTGTGCGCCTTCAATAATCGTGTAATTTGCAAATTCTGAAATATCGGCTCCCGCCACAAATGCTTTTTCGCCGCTTCCGGTCAAAATAATAACTCTGACATCGTTATTTTTACCTAACAATTTTATAGCTTTATTCAGGTCACTAATCGTCGCTTTGTTTAACGCATTTAGTTTCGTTGGCCTGTTAATAGTAACGGTTGCAATATTCTCTTCAATAGAAATTAAAAGATTCTCGTAGTTCATGACGCTTATTTTAAGAGTTTATGATTGGTAAAGAAACTCTGAATGTAGTTCCTTTTCCATATGTTGATTCAAAGGTAATTGTTCCTTTGTAATTTTCGATTATGTTTTTTATAATTCCTAGTCCAAGACCCATTCCGCTGGTTTTGGTAGTGAATTTTGGTTCAAAAATCCTGCTGCTATCTTGTTTCTGAATCCCGATTCCATTGTCTTTTACCGCTATTTCGACATTATTATTCCGACGTTTCACGGTAACTAAAATAGATTTCTGAATTTGATTCTCCGGAATAGCTTGTGTGGCATTTTTAACCAGATTGGTAATCACACGGATCAATTGTGTACGATCCATCTTAGAGATAATTTCCTCTTCCTGACTTTCAAAAACGATATAATCTTCATTAAAAATATCCAATGCCAACTCCACAACCTCCACTACATTTAAGGTTTCGTTCTGTTGCGCCGGCATGGATGCAAAATTCGAAAATGCCGAAGCCACTGCCGTCATGGTATCAATTTGCTGAATCAGCGTTTCGGAGTAATCATTCAGCTTTTGTTTGACATCGGGAACTGTGGGATCGAACTTTCGTTGAAAACTCTGCACCGTCAGACGCATTGGCGTTAGCGGATTTTTAATCTCATGCGCCACCTGCTTTGCCATTTCCCTCCATGCCTCTTCCCGCTCACTCTGGGCTAGTTTTATAGCACTGGTCTCCAGTTTATCCACCATTCCATTATAGGCTTTGATCAGGAAGTTTACTTCTTTGCTATTCGCCTCCAAAACAATCTTCTCATTCTTCTGATCTAAATTGGTTTCTTCCAATCGGTCCGAAATGGTTTTCAATGATTTCGTAATATAGGTCGATAAAAAGTAGGCTAAAGCAAAAGCTACCAGAAGCATAAACGAGTACACCTGACTCAAACGAATCAAAAAGGTGTTTAATTCATTGTCATAATAGCCGTCATCTTCGAGGTAAGGGAGATTCAAAATCCCCAAGGGCTTGAATTTTTCATCCTTAATTAAGCTATAGGAAGATCTGTTCTTGACTCCATCAATGGTTTTGATATCTACAAAACGCTTTTCGATAGAAGAGCGAACCAATTTAAGAATGTATTCCGGAATTGGCGGTGGTGCTTTATCTACAGCAAAAGATTCTTTGGACGATTTTAGCAATTTCCCGTCCAGACTGTAAATATTGATCTCAATTTTATGAATCTGAGCTAATTCGTGGATTTTATCTTTAAAAATTAAATCCAGATTCCCCGTTTTCAGCGGATAAGTTGTAGTAGACAACACATAATTGATGTGTTCTTTTACGGCATTTTCCTTGCGCTCTAAACGTTCCTGATGGTATTCTTTGGCTTCATTTTTAAACTGAATAATCGAAATAGACGCCAATAAAAAAGATGCCACAACAATCAATACAATCATCGACAGGAAAATCCTGGTACGCAAAGAAAGCATCGACATTTTGAAGTTGTTCAACATAGTTTTTTTTTGTTTCAGGTTCAAAGTTTCAGGTTTCAGGTTTCAGGTTCTTGAGAATAACAACTTGAAACTTTGAACCTGAAACAAAAACTCTATTTCTTCTCCCGAATTCTCTTGTAAAATCTAAATCCTAACATGATTAAAATCGAGAATGCCATGATTCCGATTACACCGTAGATCCAGTTGATCGCGCTTTTTAGTACTACTAAAAAAACGACTGCGAATAATATAATCGTTGCCCCTTCATTCCACAAACGCATAAAATTATTGGTGTATTTCACCTCATCGTTTTGCAATTGCTTGAAAATCTGATGGCATTTGCCGTGATACAAATACAATAAAAACACGAAACACAATTTAACATGCATCCACGGCATTTTGAGCCAGGCGTTTCCTAAATCTGTAAAAAACAACATCCAAAAAGCAAAAATACTTGCCAAAACTGCAGACGGCCATGTGATGATATACCACAAACGGTAGGCCATAATTTTATATTGCGCCTGTAAAATTTCCTTTTCAGGAGAAGGCTTTTCGTTGGCTTCTATTTGATATACAAACAAACGTACAATATAAAACAATCCCGCAAACCAGGTAATTACAAAAATAAGATGTAAGGATTTTAGGTAATTATAATATTCCATTTAGTACTTTCTTTTTTCTTAACTCTTTGTTCTATTTTCTATTTCGCCCAATCATTAATCCAATTACTAACCGTCTGACACCACTCGTCATCATCATTCAAACATGGAATGGCCAAAAACTCTTTCCCTCCGTTGGCTTCAAAGTCTTCTTTGGCACGCATTGCAATTTCTTCCAGTGTTTCTAAACAATCGGTAACAAAGGCAGGGGTTACAACTGCAATTTTATTAATTCCTCTTGAAGGCATTTTGTCGATTTCGACATCTGTATAAGGCTCAAGCCATTTATCACCGGCCAATCTGGACTGGAAAGTCACACAATATTTGTCTTTTGGAATTCCTAATCGCTCTATTACCAGACGTGTCGTTTCATAACAATGTGTTCTGTAGCAAAATTCCGCTTCAGGAGTTCCGACTTCGCAACACATTACGTTAGTAACAAACTTTTTATGTGATTTTGTTTTATCTGTTTTACGAACGTGACGTTCCGGGATTCCGTGATAAGAGAAAACCAACTGATCGTAATCAAAACCTTTTAGATTTTTCTCAATAGAATCGGCAACGTTTTTAATGTAATCCGGTTTGTTGTAAAACGCAGGAACATCCGTAAACTTCATGTTTGGAAATTTCTTCTTGCGAATCTCTTCTGCTAACACTAAAATGGTCAAAGTCGAAGCCATCGCATATTGCGGGTACAACGGAAAAAGCAATACCTCAGTAACTCCTTTGTCATGCAATTCCTGAAGCCCTTTTTCAATTGTCATCGATCCGTAACGCATCGCTAATGCAACCGGAACAGCCGTTAAAGGTTGTACTTTTTTCTTCATTCTCTCGGAAAGCACTACTAATGGTGAACCTTCGTCCCACCAAATTTTTGCATAGGCATGTGCTGATTCTTCCGGTCTTTTTCTTAGAATAATACCTCTAACCAAAAAGGCTCTCAATAAATACGGAACATCAATCACGTATTTATCCATTAAAAATTCATCTAAATAAGGTTTTACGTCTTTTGCAGTTGGACTTTCCGGAGATCCTAAGTTTACTAATAATACGCCTTTCATTATCTTTTTTATTGCTTTAGGCTTTAAGCTCTGGGCTTTAAGCTTTTGTTTAATTAAATTTTCCGCAAAAGTAGCTCTTACAACTTTTTAGAAATATGATAAATGTTATTTTTTATTTATTGTTGAATATCAAAAAACAATCTCTTAGATTCTTTTATGCCGTTTCAGCAGATTGTACATCCGTGTAAATCCGTGCAATTAGTGGCAAAAAACTAAACATTTGTATTAATCGACATCAAATATTTTTTTGGAGTTGTAGCAAACTTTTTCTTGAAGGCCGCTATAAAGTGACTTCCTGTACTATAGCCTATCTTCAATCCAACTTCGTTTACATTATAAGAACCGCTGTCAAGTAGTTTTCTGGCGAAATCCATTTTGTAATCAAACAGAAAACCATAAACAGTATCGCCGTAAATTTGTTTGAAACCCATCTTTAGTTTCTTCAGATTTAATCCAATTTCATCCGCCAGTTCTTGTAAACCGGGTGGTTCAGCCATATTGGCTATAATGATTTCTTTGGCCTTTCTGATTTTCAAAACATTGTCTTCATCAATCAAAAACGGACATTGTTCTGCATTTGGGTCTTCGGTTCTGTTAAAATACAAACTTAGTAATTCGTATCCTTTTCCTTTATAGTATAGGTTTTTAATAGAAGGATGTAAATTATAATGAAACAATTGACTCAATACAATCGCCATAGACGGACTAATATTTCCCTCGTTATAATACTTTTTATCCTTATTATCAGGACTTAAAAAAGTAATATAATCGGCTTCGGCAGAAAATAACGCATGAAATTTCTTTATTGAAACAATTACAGAAATCACCCATGAATTTGGAGCAAGTTCTAAATGAAGCGGTAATTCTTTCTGCGGATTGTATAAAAGCAGCGATTTTTCTTCCTTCAATTCCAAAGCATAATTACCCTGATTGAATAAAAATTTAGCGTTCCCTTTTATACCGAAGTGAAACTGTATCAGACCACTACCAACTTCATGCTGTGCAAAAAATGGCTCCGGACTGTCATTCTGAAAACGGATTAGCGTAAAATCGTCTTCAATTTTTATAATTTCCTGAGAACTCATAGCGATATTTTTTTGAAGGATAAATTGCTTAAAAAACAAAATCTTATTTAGAATGACTCTAAACAAATCAATTCTAACAACTTGATTTTGCTACAAAAATAATCCTTTTTGCATAAAAACAGCTGTTTAGAATCAAAAAAACATATAGCGACACAAAAAGTACTTTGAGCGTTACTTTTATAAAAGCTATAATGATAATTTTGTTGCACTTTTATGAAAGTGGATTTATGGAAAACAACAACGCACCAAAACATCTTTATTTTTACTCAGTTGGTCTGAGTTACAAAAAAGCCGATGCAGAGGTCAGAGGTAAATTTAGTTTGGACGCAATTGCCAAAACGCGTCTATTAGAACAAGCCAAAAACGAAGGGATCGAAAGCTTAATCGTAACTTCGACCTGCAACAGAACTGAAATTTATGGTTTTGCAGAACACCCGTTTCAATTGATAAAGCTAATCTGTGATAACAGCAATGGTTCTGTTGATGCCTTTCAAAAGGTGGGTTTTGTTTATAAAAACCAAGAAGCGATTAATCATATGTTTCGCGTAGGAACAGGATTAGACAGTCAGATTTTGGGTGACTTCGAAATTATCTCTCAAATAAAAACCAGCTTTTCGCATTCAAAATCAATGAATTTGGCCAATGCTTTTTTAGAAAGATTGGTAAATGCAGTCATTCAGGCGAGTAAGAAAATCAAAAACGAAACGGAAATCAGTTCAGGTGCTACTTCAGTTTCTTTTGCATCTGTACAATACATTCTTAAAAATGTTGCCGACATCAGTAATAAAAACATCTTGTTGTTCGGAACCGGAAAAATCGGAAGAAATACTTGCGAAAATCTGGTAAAACATACCAAAAACGAACATATCACTTTAATTAACAGAACGAAAGACAAAGCCGAGAAATTGGCCGGAAAACTAAATCTGATTGTTAAAGACTACTCAGAATTACACCTTGAACTTCAAAAAGCCGATGTTGTTGTTGTGGCAACAGGAGCTCAGAACCCAACGGTTGATAAAGCGATTCTAAATCTTAAAAAACCATTATTAATTCTGGATCTTTCTATTCCGAAAAATGTAGATGAAAATGTAGAGGATTTAGAAGGTGTAACTTTAATCCACATGGATTATTTGTCTCAGCTAACAGACGAAACTTTAGAAAACCGTAAACTGCACATTCCTGCAGCAGAAGCGATTATCGAAGAGGTAAAGGAAGAATTTATAACCTGGACTAAAGGAAGAAAATTTGCTCCTACCATTAATGCTTTAAAAGAAAAACTGAACGCTATAAAAAATTCAGAACTGGATTTTCAAAGCAGAAAAATAACTGATTTTAATGAAGAGCAAGCTGAAATTATCAGTGCAAGAATCATTCAAAAAATCACCACTCATTTTGCCAATCACTTAAAAGACGACAACACCATGGTCGATGAAAGCATCGAATGGATCGAGAAAGTCTTCAAAATAAAGGCTTCATAAAGCTTGAGAAAATATTTAAACCATATAAGTTATATAAGTTCATATTAAAAAAAGCCGCTACTATCATCTTGCGGAAAGCTTAAATGAGCTCATATAACTTAAATGGTTAAAAAAATAAGTTATGCAAATTCAATAAAAGCCGCTAACATCATGTCACGCGAAACTTAAATGAGCTTTCATAACTTATATGGTTAAAAAAAATAAGTTATACAAATTCAAATAAAAAGCCGCTAACACTATGCCACGCGAAACTTAAATGAGCTTACATAACTTATATGGTTTAAAAAAACAATAATGAACAAAAAAGTAATAAGAATTGGAACGCGCGATAGCGAATTAGCACTTTGGCAAGCACATACCGTCGAAAAACAACTTAACGATTTAGGTTATGAAACCTCAATTGTAGCGGTAAAATCTACCGGTGATATTATTCTCGACAAACCTCTTTACGAACTTGGAATTACAGGAATTTTCACCAAAACCTTAGACATTGCTATGATTAATGGTGATGTTGATATTGCGGTACATTCGATGAAAGACGTTCCGACCGCTTTGCCAAAAGGTATCGTTCAGGCAGCGGTGCTGGAAAGAGCCAATGTGCTGGATATTTTAGTTCATAAAGGAAATCCTGATTTTACTACACCAAGTACCATCGCCACCGGAAGTCTTAGACGTCAGGCGCAATGGTTCAATAAATATCCCAATCATACTGTGGTTGACTTACGCGGAAACGTAAACACCCGCATGCAAAAATTACAAGACAATAACTGGGATGGAGCTGTTTTTGCCGCTGCAGGTTTGGAGCGTATCAACCTAAAACCGCAAAATTGTATCGATTTAGATTGGATGATTCCTGCGCCAGCTCAAGGAGCAATGCTCGTTGTGGCAATGGAAAATGACAATTATACTTTAGACGCATTATCCCAATTAAATCATATTGAAACTGAAATTTGCACCTATATCGAGCGTCAGTTTTTAAGAACTTTAGAGGGTGGTTGTACCGCGCCAATTGGAGCTTTGGTCACGTATAATGAAGACGAAGACACCCTTCATTTTCAAGGTGTTTTGCTTTCAATTGATGGAAAACAAAAACTGGAAATCAACAAAACTGTTGGAATTGAAGAATGGAAAAAACTAGGATTCTTTGCTGCTCAGGAAATCCTGAACAATGGCGGAACCGAATTGATGCAAACAATTAAAGAATCTCTGAAAAAATAATGACAAAATCAATTCAAATACTGTCGACTAAAACGCTTTCGAACATTCAAAAGCAAGAACTGCAAAAAGCCGGTCTTGAACTTATCGAAGCCGATTTTATACAAACCGCAAACAAACCTTTTGAAATTAAAGACCTCAACGATAATTTGATTTTTACCAGTCAAAATGCTGTTCACAGTATTTTAGCAGATCCAAACTGTGAAAAATTAAAGTCCAAAAATGTTTTTTGCGTTGGGTTAAAAACTAAGATTCTTTTATCAGATAGCGGATTCAACGTAGTCGCTTACACTGGTTATGCCTCGGACTTGGCTGAGATTATCACTTTGATCTATTCTCAGGAAAGCTATACTTTTTTCAGCGGAAATCTTCGCAGAGAAACGTTGCCTAAAGCTTTAAAAGATGCCAATGTAAAGCTAAATGAGATTCAGGTTTATGAAACTTCATTAACTCCACAGAAGATAAAAACCGCAGCAGCTGCTATTTTGTTTTTTAGTCCTTCGGGCGTTGATAGTTATTTAAAAGAGAATACTATAAAAAAAGAGACTTGTTTCTGTATTGGCGAAACTACAGCTCAAGCATTAGAGAAAATTACAAAAAACATCATAATCGCCGATCAGCCTACTATTGAGGATGTGATTGAAGATGTGATCAACGAATATAAATAATTATAACACAACACCTAACTGGTTTTAAAAACCTGTTAGGTGTAAAAATAAAAAACATGTTAAAAAACGATCTATTTTTAAGAGCATTAAAAGGAGAAACTGTTCAACGTCCACCCGTATGGATGATGCGTCAGGCAGGAAGATATTTACCGGAATTTAGAGCTTTACGTGATAAATACGATTTCTTTACCCGTTGTGAAACTCCGGAATTGGCTGCAGAGATAACGGTTCAGCCTATTCGCAGAATTGCTCCCGATGCTGCTATTTTGTTTTCGGATATTTTGGTGGTACCTCGCGCTATGGGAATTCACGTTGAATTGAAAGATAATCTGGGCCCAATTATTCCGGATCCAATTCGCACAATGGAGCAAGTAAATCAGGTTTTTGTTCCAGATGTGAATGAAACTTTAGGGTATGTTTTTGATGCCATTAAATTGACTAAAGAAATGTTGAACGACGAAGTACCCTTAATTGGTTTCGCCGGTTCACCTTGGACAATTTTCTGCTATGCTGTTGAAGGAAAAGGTTCTAAAAGTTTTGATACTGCGAAAGGATTTTGCTTTTCAAACCCGGTTGCAGCACATACATTATTGCAAAAAATTACAGACACTACCATTTTATACTTAAAAGAAAAAGTAAAAGCAGGTGTTAATGCCGTTCAGATTTTTGACTCTTGGGGAGGAATGCTTTCTCCTGTTGATTATCAGGAATTCTCATGGAAATACATCAACCAAATTATTGATGCTTTGGCAGAGGTTACTCCTGTTATTGTTTTCGGAAAAGGATGTTGGTTTGCTTTGGGTGAAATGGGTAAAAGTAAAGCTTCGGCTTTGGGTGTAGATTGGACTTGCTCTGCAAGAAATGCACGTTACTTGTCTGGTGGAAACATCACGCTTCAAGGAAATTTTGACCCGTCAAGATTGTTTTCTCCAATTCCAACCATCAAGAAAATGGTTCACGAAATGATCGACGAATTCGGAAAAGACAAATACATCGTAAATTTAGGTCACGGAATTTTACCAAATATCCCTGTAGATCACGCCAAGGCATTTATTGACGCGGTGAAGGAATACGGGAATTAGTTTGCAGTTTTCAGTCTCCGTTTTCAGTTATCTCTTAACAAACTGAAAACTGAGACTGAGACTAAGACTGAAAACGCTATAAATCATGCTTAACAAAGGTTTACGAGACGAGGAAAAAATTAGAATCGATAATGTTTTAAAAACGTTGCGAACTATTGTCTTTGTACCTCAGCCATTAAGCGACTCAGATAAAATTGACATCGATAATCAATTAAAAGAATTCGGTTTAAATATCGAAACATTAGTTGACTATTCAAATGAAGATTTGATCACCTTATTGCTCCGACTTCATTTTGACTGGGATCATCTCGAACAATTTGCTGATTTCCTAATGCATTTTTCCAAAGCCGAAGGTTACACTTTTCACGAAAAAGCTTTGGCTGTTTATCAATACATCCAGCAGGAAAGCAAGGTCTTTTCTTTTGGAATTAATACTAAAATCACTGCTGCTAAAAACAAATAGAGATGAGTAATACCGATTGGAAAACTGACCGAATTAAAAACATTCTTCCCCAAGAGTTCTACCAACTTATTGATAAGAATAAAAGTCATATTGCACAAACCTTTCCGCTAACACTGGCCAACTCTGACACGCTTAAGAAAACAGAGAGCTTCCTGACTGTCAATCTTGAGAAAGAGAAAAACAAAGAAGGTTATTTCTTTTTCGCAAGAGCAATTGACACCAATGCTTTAATTGGTTATCTGTGTGTAAAATCTATAGATTATCGCAACTCTAAATGCGAACTCGGTTACTTCATTGACGAGGATTTTCAGGGAAAAGGAATAATATCAAAAATGGCTTCTGATGCGCTTGATTTTTGTTTCAATGAATTATTGATGAATAAAGTTTTCATCTGTACTTCAGAAATTAATTTCGCAAGTCAGCAGATTGCATTAAAAAACAACTTCAAACAAGAAGGAATTTTACGCGACGAATTTAGAAACGGTGCTGGCGAATTGCAGAACACCGTTTATTTTGGCTTGCTTAAATCAGAATACGAAAACAATGAAAGATAAATTTTACGCCTACATACAAAAACTACAAGATCAGATTTGCGCCGGATTAGAAGCCGTTGATGGAACTGCAAAATTCCGTGAAGACCTTTGGAAACGTCCGGAAGGTGGTGGCGGAAGAACCCGTGTAATCGAAAATGGAGCTGTTTTTGAAAAAGGTGGTGTCAACATTTCAGCCGTTCACGGAAAATTACCGGAAGCCATGCAAAAGATGTTTGGTGTTGGCGAAGCAGATTTTTTTGCCTGCGGACTAAGTTTGGTTTTACACCCAAAAAACCCAATGGTTCCTACGGTTCATGCCAACTGGCGTTACTTCGAAATGTATGATTCTTCGTCTTCGCACAGTACAGGTCCAAGAAAAGTAATCGAGCAATGGTTTGGTGGTGGACAGGATTTAACGCCTTATTATTTATTCGAAGAGGATGCAAAACACTTTCACCAAACCTGTAAAACGGCCTGTGACAAACACAATCCGGAGTTTTATCCAAAATATAAAAAGCAATGTGATACTTACTTCTGGAATGCACACCGAAATGAGGCTCGCGGACTAGGCGGTCTGTTCTTTGATTATTGCAAAGCAAATGAACAAATGTCAATGGAAAACTGGTTCAATTTTGTCAGTGAAGTGGGAAATAGTTTCCTTGAAGCCTACGTTCCGATTGTAGAAAGAAGAAAAAATCTTCCATACACACCTGAACAAAGAAACTGGCAGGAAATCCGTCGTGGCCGTTATGTTGAATTTAATTTAGTTCATGACAAAGGCACTTTATTCGGTTTAAAAACCAACGGAAGAATCGAAAGTATATTGATGAGTTTACCACCTCATGTGCAGTGGGTTTACGATCATCATCCGGAAACGGGAAGTGAGGAAGAGAAATTATTAAATGTTCTTGAAAATCCGATTGATTGGATTTAAAATATAAAACTAAAACAACAACACGATTTTAAGAAAGCAGATCCATGACTTATGATTTCAAGAAGTCAAAATCTAAAATCTAAAATCCAAAAATCTAAAATTATATGTTCCCATTACACAGAGGCAGAAGATTAAGAGTAAATGAATCCATTCGTTCTTTAGTCCGCGAAACCAGTTTGAGTCCATCAGACTTTATGTTTCCTATGTTTATTGCTGAAGGCGAAAATGTAAAAGTAGAAATTCCTTCTATGCCTGGAATTTATCGCAGATCAATTGATTTAACCGTTGAAGAAGTCAAAGAAGTTTATGCTTTGGGGATTCGCGCCGTTAATATTTATGTAAAAGTCAGCGAAAACTTAAAAGACAATACCGGTAAAGAAGCCTGGAACAAAGACGGATTGATGCAACAGGCCATTCGTGCCATCAAAGCAGCTTGTCCTGAAATGATTGTTATGCCGGATGTAGCTTTAGATCCTTATTCTATCTACGGTCATGACGGAATTATAACCAATGGCGATGTAGAAAATGACAGCACCGTTGAAGCTTTGGTCAAAATGGCCGTTTCTCACGCTCAGGCCGGAGCCGATTTTGTGGCACCGAGCGATATGATGGACGGACGTGTTTTGCGCTTAAGAGAAGGCTTAGATGCAGCCGGTTTTCATAATGTGGGTATCATGAGTTATTCGGCTAAATATGCTTCTGCTTTTTACGGTCCATTTCGCGATGCATTAGATTCTGCACCAAGAGAAGCTGATGTGGTAGTTCCAAAAGATAAAAAGACCTATCAAATGGATTATGCCAACCGTATTGAGGCTATCAAAGAAGCTTTATGGGATGTAGAAGAAGGAGCTGATATGGTTATGGTAAAACCGGGAATTGCCTATTTGGATATTGTTCGTGAAATAAAAAACGCTGTGAACGTTCCTGTTACCGTGTACCATGTTTCGGGAGAATATGCCATGATTAAAGCAGCCGCAGAAAGAGGTTGGTTAGACCATGATAAAATCATGATGGAACAGTTAATGTGTATCAAACGCGCGGGAGCCAGTTTAATTTCGACTTATTTTGCTAAAGAAGCCTCCATACTTTTAAATAAATAAAGATGAAAAAAACGATCTGTATTCTAGTACTGTTTATATCGGCTGTTGTTTCTGCTCAACAAGAAATCACAACTACCTTTATAGAAAAGTGGGACAATTCTAAAACCTATCTTTATGACATCGCGAAAGCAATGCCTGAGAATCAATATGATTTTAAGGCTACCGCAAGAGAAATGAGTTTTAAAGAGCAAGTATTTCATATTTTAGAAAATATGGATTGGTTGAGTACTACTTATTTTTCTACTGCTAAATACCAAAAGAAAGATCGTTCAAAAATCACATCAAAAGAAGCTATTTTAAAAGAAATTGAAAGCGCTTTTGATAAAGCAAAAAACACCATAAAAGAGGACAAAAATCCAAATTTAAATGAGAAAGTAGATTTTTTTGCCGGGCCGAAAACAAGGCTCCAAATTCTAAATTTAATGCAGGATCATGTCACACATCATCGCGGACAACTAATTGTCTATTTAAATTTAAATCAAATCGAACCCCCTAAATATGTTGGTTGGTAAAATTAATTAATCATGAAAAAAATACTATTTCTATCTGCCGTTTTAGCTTTGGCTTCCTGTAAAAAAGAAACTGCAGAAAACCCTGTTCCGGAAACAACAGAAGCGTATTCAGAAGGAGAAACGGCAAAAGCCACAACTCCGGAAGCTTTAGGACAACAAATTTTTGAAGGAAGAGGAAACTGTACTTCCTGTCATCAGGTAGATCAAAAAGTGATTGGTCCAAGTATTAAGGAAATTGCAAAAATCTACAAAGACAAAAATGGGGACATTGTTACTTTCTTGAAAGGAAATGCAGAGCCAATCGTAGATCCTAGTCAGTTTGCCGTTATGAAAACTAATTTTCCGGTAACTCAGGCCATGTCTGATGAAGAACTGAAAGCTATAGAAACCTATATTTACAGTAAACTAAAGTAATTCGGAAATACATAAAAAAGTAAAACGGCGCTAATTCAGCGCCGTTTTTTTATACTGTTCTTTCAAAACTATTCCTTAAACCGCAACAAAAAACGAACCCTTGACATAAGGTTGTCACAGCACTATTTTAGTTTTGTATCATATTAAACTAAAAATTAAAAAACATGTACACTCAAAAATTCAATGTAATTGGTATTTCAATGCGAACGACTAATGAAGAAGGGCAATCCAGTAAGGACATTCCGGCACTTTGGAACAAATTTTTCTCTGAGGCTGTCGGTGAAAAAATTCCAAACAAGATATCGCAGGACATCATCTGTATGTACACCGATTATGAAAAAGACCACACCAAACCTTATACCACCATTATAGGTTGCGTGGTAAACAATTTAGAGGTTATTCCTGAAGGAATGATCGCAAAAACAATCGAAGGAGTACAATATCAAACGTTCACCGCAAAAGGAAATTTAGCAGAAGGAGCCGTCTATAACGAATGGATGAAAATCTGGGACTCCAATCTGAACCGCACTTTTACCGCCGATTTTGAAGTTTATGGGGAGAAAGCCCAAAATCGCGAGGATGCAGAAGTTCCTATTTATATTGCTATCCAGTAATAAGTAAAGAAACCAGGCAGTATATTTTCTCTTACGCTGATTTTGCAGATTAAACTGATCTTTTAATAGAGAAAAAATCCCCTCAATCTGCAAAATCCGCGTGAAACCTTTCCACAAACGAAACACTACCACACAAAAAAACCGTCTCTTGTTAGGGAGACGGTTTGTTTATTTTATAGTTTCTGATTACCAGATTTTAACTCGTTTGTCCGGGTCAACATACATTTTATCCCCTTTCTTAATTCCGAAAGCATCATAAAAAGCATCTACATTCTGAATTGGCACATACGCTCTGTACATTCCAGGAGAGTGCGGATCTGTTTTCACCTGACTTTTGATTGCTTCGTCTCTTGATTTTGTTCTCCAAACCGTAGCCCAAGAAATAAAGAAACGTTGCTCCGGTGTAAATCCATCAATTAAACCAGGATTTCCGTTTGCTTTTAAATACAATTGTAGTCCATCGTAAGCAGCGTTTATTCCACCTAAATCACCAATATTCTCCCCTAAAGTAAATTTACCATCTACGTGAATTCCAGGTAACGGCTCTAAAGCACTGTATTGTGCTGCAAGTGCCCCACCAAGTGCTGTAAATTGTTTCAAGTCATCAGCAGTCCACCAGTCAACTAAATTTCCGTCAGCGTTGTAACGAGCACCTGAATCATCAAATCCGTGTGAAATTTCGTGACCAATTACCGCTCCGATTCCACCATAATTTACCGCTTCATCAGCTTGGTAGTTGTAAAATGGAGGTTGTAGGATAGCTGCAGGGAAAACAATTTCGTTATAAGAAGGATTAAAATAAGCATTTACCGTTTGTGGAGACATTCCCCATTCTGTTTTGTCAACCGGTTTGCCCAATTTAGCTAAATCTTCTTTGAAATCCCATTTAGAGAACGTTTGCATGTTAGAGAAATACGTTCCTCCTTCAGCAACATTTTTGATTGTCAAAGCAGAATAATCTTTCCATTTGTCCGGATAACCAATTTTAACGGTAAGTTTCTTCAACTTTTCAATTGCTTTTACTTTTGTCTCAGCCGACATCCATGCCAAAGCATTGATTCTGTTTTCGTATGCCAAAATCACATTTTGGATCATTTTCTGCGCTTTCACTTTTGCTTCAGCAGGAAATAATTTTTCAACATATAATTTCCCTAACGCTTCTCCAACAGTATTATTAACTACCTGCAAAGCTCTTTCTTCACGCGGACGTTGTTTTAACGTTCCGGTTAATGTTTTTCCGTAGAAATCAAAATTAGCATTTTCGATATCAGTCGATAACAAAGAAGCTGATCCGTTAAGAACAGACCATTTTAGGTATTCTTTCCACTCTTCTACTTTTTTTGCTGTAAAAATCTTTTCCAGATCGGCCATGTAACGCGGTTGAGTTACAATAACAGTATCAACTTTTGCCATTCCGATTCCGGCAAAATATTTATCCCATTGAATAGAAGGAACTGTCTTTTTTAAATCAGCAACAGCAGTTGGGTTGTATTGTTTTCTACGGTCTCTGCGTTCTACACGATCTAATCTTGGTGCAGACATAGCGGTTTCTAAAGCTAAAATCTGAGCTGCACTTTGTTTTGCTTTTGCAGGAGACTCGCCAATAAACTGCATCATTCTGGCAATGTGAAGTTCATATTTAGCACGTTTTTCTTTAGAATCTTTATCATCAGCATTGTAGTAATCTTTATCCGATAAACCTAAACGTCCTGGACCCATACTCACCGAATTCACATTACTGTTTTTCGCATCAGCACTAACTCCAACTCCAAAAAAACCAACACCACCCTGAGGTTCCATTTCGATAAGGAAATTTTGTAAATCCGCTACGTTTTTAATAGCATCAATTTTCTTTAAAATAGGCTCAATCGGTTTTATACCTTGTTTGTTTCTTCCAACAGTATCTAAAATAGAATTGTATAAAGCAATTGCCTTACCTTGATCTGTGTTTGATTTGTACTTTGGATCTTTCGAAGCTTCTTTTAATATAGCAAGCGAATTATCATCCGTTCTTTGTCTCAATTCGTTAAAACTTCCCCATGAATTTCTGTCACTAGGAATTTCCGTTTTGTCTAACCAACTTCCGTTTACGTAGCGAAAAAAATCTTCACTTGGACTAATTTTGGTATTCATGTACGAAACATTGATACCCGGTTCCTTTGGTTTTGCATCCTGAGCCTGCGCAGCTAAAAATGTAAACATTGCAGAAACAACACAAAACATAGGCTTGTTTAGCTGTTTAATCATTATAATTTATTATTTAAGGTTTAACACAAACATATTGTTATTATTTCAAACTTTATGTTAAAATTGAACAATAATCTGCCACAGCTTTTTTAATGCAAATATTTCATCACAATAAGCTAAAAATTTCATGAATATATATTCCCTTTTTAACCGCTATTTGAAATTGTTTTTGGAATATTTGCCAAACCAATTCAAACAAAAGTGAAAGCAAGAATACAAGCCGCATTATCCGGTAGAGTTGAAGCTATCGGACTACCAATTCTCGCCTTATGTTGGGTAAGTTTCTTTTGGGGAACTACTTGGCTGGCCTCAAAAGAAGGTGTAAAACATATGCCTGCTTTACAACTGGCAACCATTCGTCAGTTTTTAGGAGGGATACTCTATGTTGGTTATTTCTTATATAAAAAAGAACCTTGGCCCAAAGGCAAACAATGGACAACGATTTTGATCCTAGCCATCTTAAATTTTGTTTGCAGTAACGGTTTAAGCACCTGGGGCGTAAAATACATAAGCAGCGGACTTGGCGCCATCATTGGTGCGATCTTCCCGATCTGGATTGTTGTTATTTGTTTTTTTAAAGGGGAGCGAATAGCAAAACTGGCCGTAACAGGACTTTTAATTTGTTTTGGAGGAATCTGTATTATTTTTATGGATCATTTGGGTGATTTTCTGCGACCGGATTTTCAATTTGGAATCTTCCTGTCTGTTGCATCGACCATTACGTGGGCTTTCGGGATTTTACATACCAAGAAAAAAGCAGCCAGTTTTAATCCGTATTTTAGTTTGGGATTACAAATGCTGATTTCAAGTTTTATCCTTTTGAGTGTAACAGAGCTTTCCGGAATTAATATCCCTTACAGTCAAATACCAACAACTTCCTGGTGGGCGATTGCCTATTTGGTAATCATTGGTTCTGTATTAACTTTTATTGCTTTTATATATTCTCTGCAACATCTTCCAACTGAAGTTAGCAGCATTTATGCGTATATCAATCCGGTTGTAGCTATTTTATTAGGCTCCTTTATTTTTGGGGAAATGCTTACGCAGGCCATTACAATTGGAGTGATCGTAACCTTGATTGGATTGTATCTCGTAAACAAATCGATTAGAAAATTAAAAAAATAATATAAAATAGTACATCGCCAAAGTTAAAAAAACAAGGAATAAGGGTTTTAAAAACTGCTTTTTGTATTTTTGCGCCAAATCAAGTTTATGAAATCCTTACTTTACAAATACCGCAAATTCTTTATCGTATTAACTGTATTTTCTGTTATAACTCTTTCTTTGTTTTATTCTGCTTTAAAACCGCAAAAAACATTACCGATTTACAATCCCGCCGATGTAAATCCGGAAATGGTGGACAGTACGGTTCAATACAAAAGTAAGTACCACACCATTGCCGATTTCTCTTTTGTAAACCAAAACGGAGATACTATCACACAGAAAAACTATGAAGGTAAAGTATATGTAGCCGATTTTTTCTTTACAACTTGTGGTTCTATCTGTCCTAAAATGACAACCAATCTGGCCGATGTTCAAAAGGCCGTTCTTAATAACCCAAAAGTGATGTTATTGTCCCATACTGTATTTCCTGAAGTGGACAGCATTCCTGTTTTAAAAGCGTACGCCATAAAACATGGTGTAGTGGACAGCAAATGGAATTTGGTAACCGGAGACAAAAAAGAGATTTACACCATGGCCAGAAAATCCTATCTGGCAGTAAAATTGGGCAGACCCGATCAACTATACGATATGGTTCATACCGAGAATTTTGTTTTGGTAGATCAAAAACGCCGCGTTAGAGGTTTCTACGACGGAACGAATAAAGAAGACGTAAAACGTCTGATAGAAGACATCAATTTCCTTTGTGAAGAGTAAAATCTCTCAATTTTTAGAAACATTTAGCATTTGTGTAAGCATTAAACGCCATTAAATACAGAATAATTACCTATTTTTGCAATCTAAATTCAATCTAAATAAGCTTGCAAAATACTATCCACACTCTGAAAAAAGGCGAGAAAGCCATTATCAAAGATTTTGATATCGATGTTATTCCTCTCAAATTATTAGAAATGGGTTGCTTGCCGGGCAGCATAGTAGAATTACTTCAGATTGCCCCTTTTGGAGATCCTTTGTACTTGGACATTAATGGTTCTCATGTGGCTATTCGCATAGAAACTGCTCGTGAAATTGAAGTTGAACTTATCAAAACCAATTTGTAATGAGTGTTCAAAATATCAATGTTGCCCTTATTGGGAATCCAAATACAGGAAAAACTTCAGTATTCAATCAACTTACCGGACTAAACCAACACGTTGGGAACTATCCGGGGATTACCGTTGAGAAAAAAATGGGTTTCTGTAAACTCCCTCAAAACATCAAAGCAAACATACTGGATCTTCCGGGAACGTATAGTCTGAACGCAAGTTCTATGGATGAAAGTGTTGTGATTGAGCTTTTGCTTAACAAAAACGACAAATTATATCCCGATGTTGCCATTGTTATTACGGATGTAGAGAATTTAAAACGAAATCTTCTTATTTATACCCAAATAAAAGACCTTGAAATTCCAACGATATTAGTCATCAACATGGCCGATCGCATGGAAACAAAAGGAATTACGCTTGACATTCCGCTACTTGAAGCGCAACTTAAGACTAAAATTGCTTTGGTCAGTTCGCGCAAAGGGCACGGAATCGATGCGTTAAAAGAATTAATTGTTTCGTACAAAACACTCCCAACAGAACCTTGCTTGAATGCATCGGTTATGGATAAAGCTTATTTTGAAAGCTTACAACAGGCATTCCCGAATCAATTGTTATATAAATTGTGGCTGGTTATTACCCAAGATGTAAACTTTTCGAATTTAGATCGACATGAAATTCGCAATACATTTACAAAATCACATTCTGAATTAAAACGTATACAGCAGCAGGAAACCATAAAACGTTATCAATTTATAAATAATGTTTTAAAAGAAGGATTGAAAGTGGATGCCTCAATGGCAAAAGATATCAGAGCCAAATTAGATCGTGTATTGACCCACAAAGTATGGGGATATGCTATTTTTCTTGGGATTTTGTTTCTTATTTTCCAATCTATTTTTTCATGGTCTACGATTCCAATGGATTTTATTGACGGTAGTTTTGCAGCATTAAGTGCTTGGACAGCCGAAACATTACCAAGCGGTATTCTCACAGACTTACTCTCTGAAGGAATAATTCCGGGAATTGGCGGAGTAATCATTTTTATTCCTCAAATTGCCTTTCTGTTTTTATTCATTTCGATTTTAGAGGAAAGCGGTTATATGAGTCGCGTCGTCTTTTTGATGGATAAAATCATGCGCAGATTTGGGCTTTCAGGAAAAAGTGTGGTGCCATTAATATCGGGAACAGCTTGTGCTATTCCGGCGATCATGGCAACCCGTAATATCGAAAACTGGAAAGAACGTCTCATTACCATTTTAGTAACACCATTTACAACCTGTTCCGCAAGATTACCGGTTTATGCGATTATTATCTCTTTAGTAATACCAAGTAAACGAGTATTCGGAATCCTGAATCTTCAAGGTTTAACGCTAATGCTTCTGTATGTTTTAGGATTTGCGGGTGCGATTATTTCGGCCTATATTTTAAATAAAGTTCTAAAATTAAACACTAAAACGTATTTCGTTGTCGAAATGCCGAGTTATAAATTGCCTCTATTTAAGAATGTTGCCATCAATGTTGTTGAAAAAACCAAAGCGTTTGTTGTAGGTGCAGGTAAAATCATTTTAGCCATATCGGTTATTTTGTGGTTTTTGGCGTCTTACGGACCAGGAAAGAATTTTAACGACGCAGAAGCCATCGTAAAAGAAAGAACCGCTGAAAAGCACTTGAATGAGGTTGAATTTCAAAACGAGGTAAACTCTCAAAAACTAGAGAATTCGTATATCGGATTGATGGGAAGAGCCATCGAACCGGCAATTGCACCATTGGGTTACGATTGGAAAATAGGAATCGCACTAATCAGCTCTTTTGCTGCCCGTGAAGTTTTTGTAGGGACTTTAGCGACGATCTACAGTGTTGGTGACAGTGAAAACGAAGACACTATAAAAAGTAAGATGCAACAGGAAGTCAATCCGCAAACCGGTGAAAAGATCTTTAATTTTGCTTCCGGAATTTCACTCTTGTTATTCTATGCCTTTGCGATGCAGTGTGCCAGTACACTTGCCATCACAAAAAAAGAAACCAATTCGTGGAAATGGCCGGCTATGCAGCTATTCCTTATGAGTGCTTTGGCTTATTTTGCCGCACTAATTGCTTTCCAAATTTTAAAATAAAAAGCCATGGTACAAGAAATTATTGCCTTCGCCGTATTAGGATTCGCCGTTGCCTTTCTGATCAAAAAATTCTTCTGGAAATCTAAGAAGAAGAAAGATTGTGGTGATGACAATTGCGGGTGTGGGTGATTTTTTTCTAAAGGCTCTGAGGTTCTGAGTTGCTAAGATTCTGAGATTTTAAACTTAGCAACTATATTTCCCTTGAGATTTAACTGCAAGCAACGCAAAGTTTGAGCATAACATTACGACTCCTTTTTACTTTTATACCCTATTTTTTCTGCACGCAGATTTAGCAGATTAGGCTGATCTTATTTACCTTTTATAAAAAATGTGTGCAATCTGCTATCCGATCGATAGCGAACTGGCGAAGCAAATATGCCTGCAAAAGAAAATCTTTTCGAGCCTTGGTTAATTTTTTAATTACAAAGTAAAAACACAGTTCGCAAAGTTTTTCCGCAAAGTTCGCTTTTCACTCATGAAGACAGAAAGACGGTCATCGAAACCAAAACTGAAAACTGAGACCGAAAACTGAAAACTGAGACCGAAAACTGAGACTGAGACTGAGACTGCAAACTACTTAACACCCTCCCACTCAGCATAGAACTGCGACAGGAACAACTCCATAAAATGATGTCTTTCGGCGGCGATTTGTTTTCCGGTTTCGGTATTCATTTTGTCTTTTAGGAGTAAAAGCTTTTCGTAGAAATGATTTATTGTGGGTGCATTGTTATTCTTGTACTCCTCTTTGGTCATGTTTGTAATCGGAGCAATTTCGGGATTATACAATGCTCTGTTTTTAAAGCCTCCATAGTTAAAAGCTCTGGCCACTCCAATAGCTCCAATGGCATCTAAACGATCCGCATCCTGGACAATATCTAGCTCTATAGAAGAAAACTTCTTTTCGAAGTTACCGCCTTTGTAAGAGATGTTTTCAATGATTTTTATCACGTGTACAATAAGCTCTTCAGAAACATTTTCTGATTCCAGAAACAAACGAGCAGTCTTTGGTCCAATCGTTTCATCTCCGTTATGAAATTTACTGTCGGCAATATCATGAAGCAAAGCTCCTAATTGCACTACGGTAAGATCACAAGTTGTGTTTTTAGCAATTAAAAGCGCATTTTTATACACGCGCTCGATATGAAACCAATCGTGTCCTCCTTCAGCATCGTTCAATTTTTCTTTTACAAAAACTATCGTTTTGTTTATTAGGTCTGTAATATTCATAACTTTTTTACTGTTAAACGAATTCTATTTATGTTTAGTATCGGTACAAAGATTTACTTGAGCTCCCTTATTTTCATTTAAATCTAAACTGAAATTAACCTTATAAAAAATGTTGATTATCAAAGACTTGTTAGCTTCAACAATCAACATTAATTTATTATTTTTATTAAATGCAACTTAATTGCAATATCAAAAATCAATCAAAATCAGAAATTCAAGCCTCGCCAAAAAATCTAAAATCTTAAGTCTAAGATTTACAATCTAGCCGGTTCTACCCATTTGAAGATATGCGACTCCTGTGGAATAACCAATCTCTCAGAGATTCTTGCCATACGAGCTGGTAATTTCATTAAATAATCACGTGCTTTTTCGGCTTCATCTGTTAAATTAGAAATCTTATCAATTTCCCATTTATCGATTAGTTTTTGCATGATATCTACATAATCGTTTGCTGTGTAAACACCGATACGTTGTGCTGAATCTGAAAATTGCTCAAAAGCAGAACTAATCTTTTGACCTGATTCTCTCAGGAAATGCGCCGGCATAACGATTTTTTGTTTCATCATATATTGAAACGCCAACATCATTTCGCTTGGATCAACCTGGAAAATTCTAGTTACAAATTCGCTATAAGCATGATGATGACGCATTTCGTCACCCGCAATCATTTTACACATTTTAGACAACTTATTGTCACCAAATTTTTTCGCCATTTGAGCTACTCTATTGTGTGAAACATAAGTTGCTAATTCCTGGAAACTGGTGTATACAAAGTTTTTATACGGATCAGATCCCGTTCCAATATCAAAACCATCGTTGATTAAATGCTGTGTGGTCATTTCGATTTCACGCATGTTCACACGTCCTGACAAATACAAGTATTTATTCAATAAATCTCCGTGGCGGTTTTCTTCACCCGTCCATTGACGGATCCATTTTGACCAACCATTTCCACCATTTTCTACCTGATTTATTCCCTCTACATCCATCAACCAGGATTCGTAAGTTGGTAAAGCTTCTTCTGTGATCGTATCACCAACAAGTGTTACCCAGAAATCATATGGCAATTCTTTAGCAATCTCGCGCAACTCTCTTACCTCTTCAAAGAAGTTATCTCCTTCAGAATTAGGCAAAAAATCAGACGGTTGCCAAATTTTTTCCACTGGAATTAAATACTGCTCAACGAAGCTGTCCACGTTTTTTTCCAAAAACTGCATTACTTCTAATCTAATGTTTTTTATAGACATTACTTATTTTAGATTTGGGATTTAAGCTTTAGCATACACTACAAGCAAAAATCTATTTATATTCATTTACTCCTTCTACAACTGCCTTTTCTGTAAGCGCCATTAACTCGGCAAAATCATAATCCTTTACCGCCATCGCTTTATGAGCTGTAAAGGTAAGGTGATTTCCTAAACCAACAGGAAAAAAACCAAAACGTACCATTTTCCATGAATTATTGATACTTATTGGTACCACATAGGCTGATGGTGCATATTTACATAAGATTTTTAATCCACTTTGGGCAAATTCTTTCGGTTTTCCGGTTTTACTTCTTGTGCCTTCGGGGAAAATAACGGCAGATCTCGTGTTTTTTTCAATATATTCAGACAGACCCTTGATTACCGGGATCGCCTGTTTAGGGTCTTTACGGTCAATTAGCACAGATCCTCCATGTCGTAAATTGAATGAGACACTTGGAATTCCACTACCTAACTCTTTCTTACTGACAAATTTACAATGAAATCGTCTAAAGTACCAAATCATTGCCACGATATCGTACATACTTTGGTGATTCGACACAAATATTAAGGGAACTCCGGTAGGAATTATCTCCCTGTTCTCTATTTTATAAGTTGTTCCCGCAAGATTAGTACATCTTAAAAGGAAGAAGTTTAAATAATCAACGCTTTTTTTATGAGCCTGATAACCAAAAACGTTTAGGCAGATCCATTGAATTGGGTGAAAAACAACCAGACACAATCCAAAACATAAATAATAAATTACGGATATGGGATACGAAATTATCTTTTGCATGCTTGAAAAAATTAAAGGCCAAAAGTAATAAATAAATTTTTAGCGCTATTAAAATTAAAAACAATAACCGTATTTCTGGTTTAATTGTACCTTTGCCTGATAATTTTGCAAATTTTTTCTGAACTAAATGAACTTTACCTATCCCAAAAATGAACGCTTAAAAAGCAAAACAACAATTGGTTTACTGTTTTCTGAAGGAAAATCAGTTTCAAAATACCCGTTGCGTTTGGTTTATCATGTTGGAGAAGTGGAAGCTGAAGAAGAAATCAAAGTTGGCGTTTCGGTCTCAAAAAAGTACTTCAAAAAGGCCGTCGACCGCAATTACTTCAAACGTGTTTTAAGGGAAACCTATCGCCTCAACAAACACTTACTTTGGGACAATCTGGAAGGAAACTATTCTTTTATGCTTTTTTACCAAACTAAAGACCGATTGTCTTACGAAGAAATCAATACCAAAACAATCCAGTTGTTTGAAAAATTCCTTCTGCAGCTAAACAAAACGAACGATTCTGAGAATAAAACTGAGTTATAAGATTCGAAAGACAACTTAATTTATCAAATTAGATAAAAAATTCTAAAAAAATTGTAGTTTTAGCTCTAAATTGAAATTTTATGCGATATATCTTCTACGTATTCTTTTTTGTATTGTTTTTAGCGGGTTGTGGAAAGGAACAACAAGATGAAGTTACTAACGACATTAAGATTTCGGCGGTAAAACTTCCTGCCGCAAAAATGGAATCGGATGTAAGTTATGACAAAGAAAGTCCGGCACCAGATGCTATTCCGCAAAAAATAATCCGACAAGCCACTTTGCGATTTGAAACGAGTGATTTAGAAAGCACTTTTGAACAAATCCAAAAAGCGATAAAAGACAACAAAGGAAACGTACAGAATGATACGGAAGAAAAAGGATATAATACAGCATCCAGAAACATAACCGTTCATGTTCCCAGTCAGAATTTTGATGCTTTCCTGCAATCCATTTCAAAAGGAGTTTCATATTTTGATACCAAGCAGATTTCCAGTGAGGATGTAACAACACAATATATCGACCTGGATTCCAGATTAAAAACAAAACGCAAATTAGAAACCCGCTATCTCGAGATCCTTCAAAGAGCCACTAAAATCAGTGAAATATTAGAAATAGAAAAACAGATTTCTGCTATCCGCGAAGAAATTGAAGCAAAAGAAGGGCAATTAAAATACTTAGAAAGTCGTGTTTCGGAAAGCACTTTTTATATTGAGTTTTATAAAACAACAGCCGAAAGAGAAGGCGTTAAGGTTTCCTACGGTTCAAAAATACTAAACGCTATAAAATCCGGTTTTTTCGAATTATCCGGTTTATTTATCTGGATCATAAGTGTCTGGCCGTTTATACTATTATTTGGCGTGTTGGGTTATTACATTAGAAGAAGATTTAAAAGAAAAAAAATATAATCATGTATCCTTATTTCAAAAAGAAGTTTGTCATTCCTGTCGTTGCGGCCGGGTTTTTATTTATCGGAACCAGTTTCAAAGACGATTTTTTCGAAATAGCCAAGCAAATCGAAATTTTCACCACCTTATTCAAAGCGGTGAACACCAATTATGTGGACGACACTAATCCGGGAGATTTAATGGATAAAGCCATTAAAAGTATGTTAGGCAGCTTAGATCCGTACACGGTTTATTTTAATGAACAGGATGTTGTCAACTTCAAAATCAACAACACAGGTGAGTATACCGGAATTGGTGCTCTGATTGCCCGAAAAAAAGACCGTCTGATTGTTCGTGAACCTTATAAAAATTATCCAGCTGACAAAGCCGGACTAAAAGCGGGAGATGAAATTATCCAGATTGGGGATGTCTTAATTGCCGATTTTCAAGATGATGCTTCGCAATTATTAAAAGGAGCAAAAAACACTAAAATCACCATAAAATACCTGCGTCAGGGAAAACCATTTACAACAGAATTGGTTTTAGACGAGGTAGATATTAAATCGGTACCTTTTTACGGAAAAATTGATGATAAAACCGGTTATATTGTTTTGGCCCATTTTAGCAGAAAAGCTGCGGCGGAAGTCAAAGAGGCTTTAGAAAAATTAAAAGCGGACGGTGCCAAACAAATTGTACTTGATCTACGCGGAAATCCCGGAGGTTTGCTAAACGAAGCCATCGATATTTGTAATTTGTTTGTTCCAAAGAATGAGGTTATTGTGACCACAAAATCACGAATTGAAAAACACAACAACATTTACAAAACACAACGTGAACCTGTAGATACAGAGATTCCTTTAGCCATCTTGGTAAACGGAAGAAGTGCATCGGCATCAGAAATTGTCTCAGGAGCTTTGCAGGATTTAGATCGTGCTGTAATTCTGGGAAGTCGCAGTTTTGGAAAAGGTCTGGTACAACGTTCTGTTGATCTGACTTACGGAACACAGCTAAAAGTGACTATTTCACGTTATTACACGCCTTCCGGTCGTTGCATACAGGCTTTGGATTATGCGCATAAAGACAAAAATGGTGTGGCACAAAAAACGGATTCCAAAAACTTTACTGCTTTTAAAACCCGAAAAGGCAGAACCGTATATGATGGTGGTGGCGTTTTACCGGATATTGAATTAGACGAGGCCAAAATGAGTCCGATCACCACTGCGTTATTAAAAAACGACGGTATCTTTGACTATGCTACAACTTACTACTATAAAAATCCGAATCTGGGTGATAAAATCCCTGTTGTAACCGATGCTGATTACACTGGTTTTAAACAGTATTTAAAAACTAACAAAATTACTTTTGACACAGAAACAGAAGTGGCTTTGAAAAACACTTTGGCTGCAGCCAAAAACGAAAAAATAGACGAAACAATTGCGCCTGAATACCAACAATTATTAAACGCCCTTGAGAAAAGCGAAACTACTTTGCTAGATAAAAACCAGAAAGAAATTAAAAACCTGATTCAGGAGGAACTTATCAAAAGGTACCAATATCAGGAAGGTTTGTATCAATTTTACATTAAAAACAATTCAGAAATTAAAAAGGCCGTAAACGTTTTAAACAATCAGACTGAATATAAAACGATTTTAAAAATGTAAAAAATGAAATTTTGTAAAACACTGTTTCTTTTCTTTATTTTCATCCACCTGTCAGCTCAAAAGAAACCCGTTGAAACGGTTTACTTTGATTTTGACAAATATGATCTTACAGAAAGACAAACAGACGTTATTACAAAATTTATAAAAACCATTGACACTTCAAAAATCGAATCGGTACAGATCTATGGGTATTGTGACGATCGCGGAAATGATGAATACAATTTTCGATTGTCTAATAATCGTGTAAATACCATTCAGAAATTATTAATAGAAAATGGTTTTAACCAAAGTAAAATAATTATCCTTGAAGGAAAAGGCCGGGTGATCATCAAACCCGATACGGTAGAAAACCTGCACGAAACGCGCTCGCAAAACCGCCGTGTCGATTTGATCGCCGTAAAAAAGAACTCGTTCGGAAAAGGTATTCATACTTCGTTTAAAAACCGCTTAAAAGTGGGCGATAAAATCTATCTTGACAATATTCTCTTTGATTTAGGAAGTTCTAAACTCACGAATAACTCCAAAAAAGAATTAGACAAAATCGCCAAAATTCTTGAGCAAAAGAAAACACTTGAGTTCGAAATTCGAGGACATGTCTGTTGCACGCCTGAAATTTATAGCGACGGAATTGACAAAGTTACTAAGGAAAGGAGACTTTCCTGGAACCGGGCCAAAACCGTTTTTATCTATTTGATGGGTCGAAAAATATCCAAGAGCCGCATGACGTATCAAGGTTGTGGCAATAAATATCCGCTTGGCAAAGGAGACAACTTAGACCGACGCGTGGAGTTTGTGATTACCAAAGTTTGATTTTAACTTAAGTCCGTTGCATTTCAATATGCGGGATATCGTCTTCCAGATACATTTCACTAGTTGGAACAAAACCGTGACTTTCGTAGAATTTCTTTAGATACAACTGCGCTCCGATTGTAATTTTATCGGTACCAAAATTGACTTTTATGCCTGCAATGGCCTCGCGCATTAAATCGTGTCCCCATTTCTTATCTCTATAATTGGCATCGACCACCACTCTGCCGATTGACGCATAGTCAAAACTAATTCCGGCATCAAATAATCGCGAATAAGCGACTACTTTTCCATCGTACTCGCCAATTAGGTGCAAAGCGAGCTTGTCTTTACCGTCAGGATCTAAATAAACGCAGTTTTGCTCGACTACAAAGATCTCACTCCTTAGTTTGAGCAAATCATATACCTCATGTGCTGTTAATGCCTCAAAGGGCTTTATTTTCCATTTTATTTCCATCTGATTCTGTTTTTGTGCTATTGTAAAAATGGATTCCATCTTTTCTATATTTCAAACATAGAAAAATTATTCTTTAGAGTTGTGTTAAAGAACTAAATTAATTTTACAGACTTAATGGGTCGCTTAACTGTTAAATGATATCAAGTCCAAAACCTATGGAGCAGTAACAAAAATCAATATTAAATTTAGTTTGTCTACTCCCCCTAATTTAAACAATATCCTTAATTTGTCCTTTCGACCAAGGAGAATCGAGCGAAAGCGTATAGACGAAGTAAATCGCATAAGAAATTCCGTAAAGAAAAGCGCCAATCTTTGTCGAATATTGGATGTGATTTCCCCTTCGTCGAAAGGTCAGCGCCATAAAGGAGCCTTATTAGTTCAATGATAAAAGCGGAATACGATCATTAAAGAATCAAAATGTATGGCTTGCAAAGTTTTTTTGCACGCAGATTTTGCAGATTTTGCGGATTGTTTTATTAGGGAGGCTGACAAACCGAACGACACTCAATAGGCGAAGCTCATCTGCTTGAAAATGTTAATTCCAAATTGCTTGAATTAATATCTGAAGGTGTAGATAAAGTTCATATCCTTGAATAGCCCTGCGAAAGGATTTACCAGGTTTGAACTATAGTTGCCCTTATACCAACAGGCTGTTAAACGAGCATGCTAATGCAATTATGATTAATAAAATACCAGCAATTAAAAAAAAGCAGGAAGCAAACAACAGCCACTTACAATAACGCAAATCTTTCTCAAAGCTTATTTCTTCACTATTTATAACTTCCTTAAGTCGAATGAGTTCTGGTCTGTTGTTTATTACTTTCTTTTCCATTTCTGACAATTTTTGTCGCAAGCGAAAGCCTCTTATGAAATGAGTCATACAATCAGTCGAAAAATAGCGGTGACTTAACGCTACCAGCGCTGTTGCTATCAATGTTATTGCGCCAAGAAACAGCAGCATTTTATTTTCGGAAAATGGATCGATAAATATATTTTTCTTTCCATCATCTGTAACTTTAAATAGTACATTGGTAATTAAAAATCCATATATCGTTAAACCAAGTAATGAAAGCCTCAATATTTCTGAGGAAAAACTTTGATACTTCTCTAAAATTATAAAATCAACTTTATAGTTATCCTCGCTAATTGGGATGTTGCTTAGATATTTACTTCGAAGTGTTCTCATAGGTTAAACGTTAGGTAGTTACATGTAACTTCAAATGTACGAAACTCTTACAAAGTGTGGTAAAAATATCTTAAAACTGATTTAACCGCAAGGGGCGCAAAGAGGTTACGCAATGTTCGCTAAGTTTTTTTTACCCGTATGTCAGGCTGAGCGAAGTCGAAGCCCCCCTTTTTATTTAACTAGCCTTCGACTTCGCTCAGGGTGACAATAGTATGAAGCAGAAATTGATCGTTATTTTGTAAAAACTTGTTTTTAACCTTAAGGATCGCAAGGTTTTTTTTGATATGTGGGGCTTTGTAAAAAACGCAAAGTTCGCAAAGCTTGATCTGAAAAACTTTATGCAAGGGCCATAAAGTTTAAAAAAAGTGGCCGTCCCAATAATTTGAGACGGCCACTTTTTTGCCTTGTAGAAATAGGGTTACTGTTTCTTCATCAGGATTTCCATACTCTTGAATTCCTCCCCTTTTTTGACTTCAAACATTTCCATTTTACGGGTTGTGGCGTCTACGAAAGTGTATAATTCTCTGTACGGTGTTTTTTTGCCGTTTAATGGGTTTATCATGTCGCCTTTAAATTCTATACTTTTACTTTTTTCATCGTACTTGCCTATGGCTACCAACATACCGGTTCCCATATTATCAATAAAAGTAGTGGTGTATTCTTTACTGGCATTATTGTAGGCTAAGGTGCTTTTACCCTCAAAGGATTGTCCCATCATCATTCCTTTGTAACTGGATTCCTGATAACGACCGCCAAGTATCATTTTAATGACTGCTGTAGAACTGGCTTTTTGAGGTTTGCCGTTCGGTTCCATCCAAAAAGTCATGTCACACTTCCAGGTACCATTTTCGTCAGCCATCATTTTGTGCGGAGTTCCAGGGGTTCCATAAGCAATCCATGCTTTTTCTTGTGCCGCAGAATCGAGAGGTCGTTCTGCAATTGCTTCTTCTGTTTTTATACTGTCCGCAACTTTAGCATTATCGGCTTCGGTTTTCCCATCCTTTTTACAAGAAGAAAAACAAAATACGGACATCGATACTATCACATAAATTTTTTTCATAATTATCTCATTTAAAGTTTATTAAACAAAAGTAACGAAAAAACAGAAGCTATCTTTTATCTACTTTAACTGATTTTATGATCGCTTCAAGATCCAGCATTAAATCACGTTCTTCGTCCGACGGGGAATAACAGAATCCTTCGATAACCAAAATTCTGTTGTATGCCTCATCAATAATAGCATAATTGATAAACGGTCCGGTCATGAAATCATTTTTTAATTCCCAGGTTCCTTTGGTCTCAAAAGTCTTCTTTCCGTTTAATTCCGTCACTAAAAAATAGGGTGCATAGGCTTCACCCGTTATCATTTGCGTATTGGTTTCCCGCCCTTTTATATATCGGCCAACAGAATCTCTCATTTTAACAATATCCTCTACAACATTAGACCCTCGTTTAAGTTTTTTTAAGGGAACTTGATAAATCAGCAAACTTGTACTGCCACTAATGATCTCCTTTTTTAGCCAGATAAAATTCTTTTTATGCAACATGTATTCGTATCCGCTGGGAATTTGCAAATCGATATGAAATTTATTCTTTATAATAGTCGGATGCAAAAGTGATTTGCTGTTATCTTCCTGAATTTTCTGAATTTCGGCATCGCGGATCATTTTGATCATTTCAGCCGAATTTAATTCGATGCTGCAAATGATGTCATCAACCGATTTTGCATAAATCCGAAAAGTGTTGTGCGGTAAAGAATGGGGATTGTGTTTTATCTCGAACTTATCGATCGTGCCTTTTTTTATGACAATAATACTTCGGCTGTCGGTAACGAAGCCTTCAAGAAGTTTGGCTGGGTATTGATTGATCGTAAACAAAGGTTCTTCTTGTGTAAGACCAAGAACCGGAGAGGCAAATTTATTTCTGACGCTGTCGCCCACTTCGCCATACCACAACTGATCATCGATGATAACAGAAATGGTGTTTGTTTTGCCTGATACAGGCTCAGGATGTTTGTCGTTTTTAAAACAAGAAACGAACAAACACGAAAGTAAAAGCAATAAAAAATGGGTTTTATGCATTTTTTTAATTTATGAAATAAAACCCAAATTTAGTTAAGATTTTTTATTATCCGTTTATTTTAAGTTTCATTCCCGGTTTTAAATCATCATCTTTAATTCCATTCCACTTTTTAATATCTGAAATTGTTACTCCAGGATACTTTTTAGAAATGCTATACAATGAATCTCCCTTTTTAACGTAATAGTCTTTACCTAAGTCTTTTGATGCTGCTTTCTTTTTGAATGAATCAACAGAATTTGAAGCAATTGCTTTCGTTTCTACAGTAACCTCTTCAATAACAGCTGCGTTTTTAGAAACTACCAAAGTTTTTCCTAAAACAATATTATTTGAAGTCAGACTATTTAGTTCTTTTAAGTCAGCAATAGTCGTACCGAATTTTTTAGCAATACTGCCTAAATTATCTCCGCTTGCCACAATATACTCCTGAGACTGCTCCGTTGCTTTTTCTTTATGATCTGCAGCTGCAATAGCTTCTTCATTCGCTTTTCTATCCAAATCCGGAGTTTTCAACTCTTTCGAATTTTTAGCTAGCGGATCATTTGCTTTGATCTTTAACGTTTTACCGTAAGCTACCGTGTTCGTTTTGATATTGTTCCATTTTTTTAATTCCGGAATCGAAACATCATATTTACTTGCAATTGAACCTAGATTGTCTCCTTTACGAACTTTATAAAATTGGATATCTTGTATGTCTTTTTCTACTTTCGCATCGACTTTTACTTTCGCTTTCGCTTTAGGCGCAACCTTCATAGCCAGTTGGGTAGGAAGTCCTTTAAATTCAGAATCGTGTTTTACGTATGCGTAAATTTTATCCTCATTTGAAACAAAAGTTGCTACTTTATCTTTTGGTAAACGCAGATAATGCGCTTCGTTTTGATAAAACGGTACTATATTTAATTTGTATGAAGGATTTAAAAGTTGAATCTGTGCTTGTGGCATATCTAACAAATCAGCTATTTGTTTGAATGACATTTGCGACTTAACCTGAACCGTATCGGTCTCGAAGTTTTTTACTACAGCTCTTTGTGGATTAATACCGTGTTCTTTATGGTATTCAAAAAGATACATGGTCGCCAGGAAAGCAGGAACATACCCTTGTGTTTCTTTTGGAAGGTGATTGCGAATGTCCCAGTATTTTGTTTTTCCGCCCGAACGACGAATTGCTTTGGTCACATTTCCGGGTCCTGAGTTGTAAGATGCTAAAACAAGTTCCCAATTGCCAAAGATGTTAAACATCTTGGTCATGTATTCTGAACAGGCTGCAGTTGCTTTTAGAGGATCACTGCGTTCGTCAATATAGGAATCGATTTTAAGCGCGTATTGCTTTCCGGTTCCGTACATGAATTGCCAAATTCCTGTGGCGCCCATTTTAGAAACTGCTTTAGGGTTTAAAGCAGATTCTACAACGGCTAAATATTTAATTTCCAAAGGAACATTTTGCTTGGCAAAGGCGTCCTCAAAAATTGGAAAATAGTATTCTGATAAGGACATCAATCGTGAAAACGATTTTTTCCTGTTTTTCAAGAACGATTTTATAATATTCTCAAGTCCTTGATTGTATTCAATTTCAAAAGGCGATTTCCCATTCATGGCCTGCAGTCGCTGCTTGAGCAACTCGGTTGGCAATTCTTCATTGACCGACACATCTGAATTGATGGTTTGAATGTCTTTTGTTAAATCGTCGTATATATCCAGGCTCACTAATTCATTCATCCAGAGACTGTCTACACGTGTAGCCAGTTCATCTTTTTTGAAAGTACTCTTAACCGAATCTAAATACGATATTTTTACTTCAGGCTTAATTGGAGCGTCTGTATTTGCAACATCTTGTGCAAAAGCAGCGATCGAAAAAAAAGCTGAAACCGCTAAGGAAATTTTTTTTACAATCATAGAACATTTATTTCAATAGGCTATAATTCAAAGCATTATAACACCATCATTTTGCAAACTTAAATGGTTTACAGCTGAAAACTATCTAAAAAAATGTTAAAACTACGATTTAATCTAAAATCGCAGCGATTCCCGGAAGTACTTTTCCTTCTAACATTTCAAGCATAGCACCACCACCTGTAGACACATAACTCATTTTATCTTCGAAACCAAATTGCTTCACTGCTGCAACAGAATCACCCCCTCCAACTAAAGAGAAAGCTCCGTTTTCTGTAGCTTCTGCGATATAATCACCAAGGGCAATTGTACCTTTAGCAAAAGATTCCATTTCAAAAACACCTAATGGACCATTCCATAAAATTGTTTTTGACTCTAAAATCACTTTTTTGAAGCTTTCTAAAGATTTAGGACCTGCATCAAGACCTTGCCATCCATCAGGAATTGCTGTAACATCTACTACTTGCGTATTTGCCGTATTAGAGAAATCATCAGCAGCGACAACATCAACAGGAATGTGAACCTGTACCCCTTTTTCTTTAGCTAATCTTAGGATTTCAAGCGCTAATTCTTGTTTATCATCTTCACAAATAGATTTTCCAATTTTACCACCAAGCGCTTTAACGAACGTAAAAGTCATTCCGCCTCCAATGATCATGTGATCTACTTTGTCCAGAATATTTTCGATAACCGTAATTTTAGAGGATACTTTAGATCCGCCTAAGATAGCAGTTACCGGTTTTTCACTGTTTTTAAGTACTTTGTTTAAGCTTTCTATTTCTTTTGCCAATAAGGTTCCAAAACATTTTTCAGTTGGAAAGAATTGGGCAATAATAGTCGTAGAAGCATGCGCTCTGTGTGCTGTTCCGAAGGCATCATTTACATAGATGTCTCCAAGTGACGCTAATTCTTTCGCAAAAGCCACATCTCCAGCTTCTTCTTCTTTATGAAAACGCAAATTTTCCAATAATAGTACTTCTCCCGCTTTAAGATTCTTTGAAGCAGTCTGAGCAACATCTCCAACACAGTTTTCAGCGAACTGAACAGGAACTCCTAAAATTTCAGAAGCGGTCTTTAAAATATGCTTTAATGAGTATTTCTCTTCAACACCATTTGGTCTTCCTAAATGTGACATTAAAATTACACTTCCGCCTTGTGCCAAAATAGCATCAATGGTTGGTTTTGCAGCTTCGATACGCGTAGCATCCGTTACATTAAATTTTTCATCCAGCGGCACATTAAAGTCAACACGGATTATTGCTTTTTTATTTTTAAAATCGAAATTGTTTAAAGTTTTCATTTGATACTTATTTAATATTTTGAAAGAAAAACAAATATAGAACTTTTAAAGTAGTATTAAATTCGAAAAAAACAAAAATAGCGGGTCTATGAAAACGAAAACGTTGTAAATTATGAAAAAAAACAAATTTATATTTAAAAAAGATAAAAATGCTTATTTATATACTAACCGTTAAAACATACTGCAAACTAAAACTCCTGATCTTGTCAGAAAATTAGTTTGCAGTATACCTCAACTGTAAATTTTATTAATCGTGAACCGGACTTTGTGTACAAGGACAGCTACTAATAGATCCTAAGAAATCGAATCCGATAGTGACCATGTGCGTTCCTGAGTTGTAAGCTCCAAGATCATTGAACATCACCTGATACGAATACCCGAAGTAGAACTTAGATTTCATAAATCCGGCCATTGGTCCTACTGCCAAAGGTTTTCCAAACTGATCGTTCAGGAATCGATACGAAACCCCAACCCAGTAATAGTCTTCGTAACGGTTGTAATGTCTGTACTTGAAGTTAAAATCGGTACTGGAACGTTTATCATTTGCAAAATACTGGTAGTACACAGATGGTTCGTATTCTATTCGACTGTTTTCTGAATCTCTAAATACATATCCGGTATATACCTGATAATTGGATAACAATCGTGGTTCAAGAGCTCTGCTGGCATCCTTGCCGGTAACACCAAACTTGTCTATATTTTTCTTTAAGAGGTTGTTGGCATTAAAACTAACATAAAAATCTTTGAAACGATATAAGGCACTGACATCAAAGTTATTGTTTGCTGTATATCGGTCATCTGTAACATAGGCATCCAATGGTCTATTGGTCGTACTCTCGAACTCATTAACATCAATTCGGAAAGTATTGAAGTTATATGAAATACCAAATGATAAATATTGTTTAGAATAATAATCTAAGATCAAATGGTGTGCAAAAGAGACTTTAGCACCGGTTTGTCTGGTGTATCCATTTTTATCATTATACATCGAAATACCAACTCCCGAACGATCGAGAATCCTGAAATCTGCATACACAGACTGGTTTTGAGGAGCGTCTTTAACACCAACCCATTGCGTAAGTCCATTGGCCCTAATTCTAAGATTGTCGCCAATACCTGCATAGGCAGGAGAAAGAACAAAAGGGTTGTCGGCAAGATACTGCGTAAATACCGGTAGGTTTAACTCCTGGCTGTAACTTGTCGTTACAGCCATAAGTACTAAGGATAAAATTAATTTTTTCATTGTAATAATTTTTTTAGATAACATCATAGGGGCTATTATTTTGTTATCTGTATAAAGTGAAATGTCCAACAAACTCTCTCATATCTCTCTCATCATTTAGTTTAAGAACATACCAGTAATCACCAGAAGGTAATTCTATACCATTGTATTTACCGTCCCATTTTTGACCGTAACGGTATTTACCAACTTCACGACCGTATCTGTCAAAGATAGAGAACGTTAGATTGTTGTAAATATTGGTACAACCAGGACCCCATTCGGTATAACTACCGTTTGGTGTAAAATAATTGTCAAGACAAACGTCTACAAATTCTCTGTAAAGATTTAATTCAGCTTCACAACCATTCTGATCTCTAACTATAATTTTATAAGTTCCTGTTTTGTAGAATTTAAATTTGTTAGAAGATGTAAACGGTCCTCCTTCAAAACTGTATTCGTAAGCAGGAGATCCACCAGCAGCCGTAACAGAAATTACATTCATTTCCTGTTGACCGGTAGTCTCAGCTAAAGTCAATTTGGTGTAAGCTTTAACAGTGAAATCATCAGTGAACTTGAAACAGCCGTTGGCATGAATTGCAGTCACCTTATGAAGACCAGGAGCAACATTTAAAAATACCGGATTATTCGGATTTGTATTAGCAACACCGTCAAGTTCATACGTGATAAGTGATAAATCATAATTACTAGGATCCACACTTACAGTAACAGTAGCTGTTGCCTGATCGCTATCAACACATGGATAATCAATTTTAACTTTAGGGTCAAGCGTAACCGGGAATGGTAATGTTATCAACTGCTCACCAAAACAACCTTTACTGTCTATAATGTAAACCGTGTGTCCACCACCTATTAGGTTAGGGAAACTAAATACCGTTTGTCCAACTGCACCAACTGTAAATGGTCCTTTATCATTATCCAGACTATAGCTGTAAGGACCTGTTCCGCCTTTTACTTCTACTTCAAAATAACCATCTTTATCATCTTTACATAGTTCTGGTTTTGTATTGGCTACAATTTCAGTAACTACGATTGGATCCGGTTGTTTAACCTCAACATCTTTGATTATGATATAACAACCATTTTCATCCTGAACCATAACATCGTAGAATCCTGGTTTCAAGTTTACGAATTTATTATCATCAAAGAACTGTTTGAATTCAGGCTCTATAGCATATTTATAAACTCCTGTTCCACCTTGTGCATTTACTGTTATTATACCGTTATTGTAACCGTTACAGCTTATATCTGTAGCAATTGCTACTGCCGTTAAAGGTGCTTTTGGTTCTGTAATATCGATTACAGCCGAAGGTTGCTCACAATCTACACTGCTTACCTTCACGATATATCTTCCAACTTTTAAATCGGTAAAGACACCTGGTGTAAGCTGAATCGGAGCTGGAGTAATATCTTTTCCTGCAGCATCTTGTAAAGTATAGATATAGTTTCCTAAACCTCCTTTAGCAATCGCGGTAATAGCACCTGTGGCACTTCCACTACACATGATATCGATATCAACTAACTTATCAAATGTTAACGCTGGAATTACAGGCATTTCTACATAATTAGACTCCGAACTTGTACATCCGTTTGCATCTTTTACAAAATACTTGTAAGTCGTTTTAGTAGTTATAAATGGTAACGTTATATCAATTGACGAACCTGTCATTGAAATATAGTTGGTACCATCTTCACTATAGAAATAAGGTGCAGTACCTCCTGTAGCACTAAGTGTAAGAACTGGGAAAACTTTACAAGTTTCGTTCGTTTTCGTATCTAGTGAAGCCTTAACTTTTGTAGGCTCAGCAATAGTCACTGTATTAGAAGTTCCTTTACAAGTCCAACTATCATTAACCGTTACAGAATACGTTCCGGCTTTAAGTCCTGTAAATTGCAGGGCTCCTTGTGATTGTTGGCTGATTACTGTTCCGTCTACTAAAGTTCCGTTCAAAGTATACGTATAGTTACCTGAACCACCTGTTACTGTATTAATCGTAACCACTCCATTTTCGTCATCATAACAAGCAAGTAATGGTGTAGCGCTGATCACAACGTCAATTGGTTTTGGAATCTCTAACAACACTGGTGTAGAAACTTCACATCCTTTACTGTCTCTCACAAATACCGTATAAGATCCCGGAATTAATCCTGGGAAAATTCTATCTGAAGAGTAAGCCACATTTACAGGTCCTACCAATTTAAACTCATAACCACCTGGCCATCCACCTTCAGCAGAAGCTGAAATTCTACCGTCTTTATTCCCTACAGCACAAGTAATATCATCTTTAGATGCTAAAATTGTTAATTCAGCTGTTGGTCCTTCAATACTAAATTCAGTTTGAACTGGACAGAATGGAGTGCTGTTTAATGTAGCATCTACTGTATAAGTACCACTTACCAAATTGGTAAGATCTAATTTAGCCGAAGTAGTAACTCCATTACGAGTTGCACCTGATTCTTTGTGTGTAATCACATAAGTAAAGATACCGGCTTCATCTGTTGGAACAATGTTGTCAACCAATGTTAAAGTAGCGCTACCGTTAGCCTCACCAAAACAAATAACATTTTTCACATTTGAAGCTACGATTTTGAACGTATTTGGCTCATTCACTTTATGGAATTTTTCCATGCTACATCCCGTTACCGTGTTAGTCACGATAATTTTATATAGACCAACTTTTAATCCTGTAAACAATCCTGTAGGACTAGATGTAATAGGGTAAACCGTACCGTCAACACCTTCTAGAGTATACGTTAACGTTGGTAATGTTCCTATTGTTGAGATTGCCGAAACACGAATCGACTCATCGTCTTTACAAGTAATTGTAGTAACATCAATTTTTAAATCACTGATGTTAGCATATGGAGCAATAACAACACTGTTAGACTGACCTTGACAATTGTTAGAATCAAAAACAGTTACGGTGTATGTACCACCTAAATAATCAAATTCTGTAAAGGTATTTCTGCCGTCTTTTTGAACAGAAACTCCATTTCTAAAGAATTCGTAAATCACATAATTACCTGAACCTCCTGCAACAGAACCCGGGGTTACCGTGATTGTAGCATTGTTTGCGTCATTAGTACCCGCAGTACAAAGGTATTGCGTAACTGTTGGCAACAATACTGTAATAGCTTGTGGTTGAGGCACTGTAACAGTTGCTGTACCAGGACATCCTCTTCCTGACAATACACTTACGGTATATAATCCGAATGGTAAGTCATTGAAAATTGGTGAATCCTGAGCTGGTCTTGGAGTAAATCCGGCTGGACCAGTTAAACTGTACGTATATTTAGGATTATTATTTGATGCAGCTAACGTTACTGTAATAGTTCCGTCTGAACCACCATTACAAGAAACAGCTGTTGGAGCCAACTTAATTCCGGTTACCAATGTAGGAACCTCAATTTCTTTTACTACTTCTTTTTCACATAATGTAACAATATCTCTTACTTTAAAAGTATAAACTCCCGGAGCAAGATTTGTAAAGTTAGGTTGAACCTGACTTGTAGCCCAATTGTCTTTCGTATATACATAACTGTTTGGAGGTGTAACAGTACCACCCAAAGCTTCTAATGTAATCTCACCATTTGTAGCATTACAAACCGGCATAATACTAACTCTTGCACGCAACTCAAGTGGATTTAAAATCGTAACCGGAGCAGCTGCTGTTGTTTTACATTGGTTTGCATCCATTACCGTTACGGTGTAGTTTCCTGCTGCAAAAACAGTAAAGAAACTATCGTCCTGGAATTGTTTTCCGTCTAAACTGTATTTTAAAGGACCAACTCCGTTTGCAGTAACATCAATTCTATACCCTGCAGCGCTTGCACATTGGCTGGCCACTTTTACATCGGTAATTACCGGTAGAGGGTCTACAGAAATCTGTACGGTTTGGAAAGCAAAACAACCGTTAAGGTCTTTCACATAAACATCCCATGCATCAAACAATGGAGCGATCTTAGTCGTTGCAATTGTTTTAGTTCCTGATGCATCGTAGTCTGTAGCAACCGGTAAAGTTCCTGCAGGTACAAAAGCAAAGATATAATCCGGTGTACCACCCACAATAGTTGTTTTATCTACCGTAAGCACTGCTCCTTTTGTATTACAATTCTGATTAGCAACATTTACTTTCAATCCACTAATATTTAATACCGGTGGTTGTGTAAGAGTTACTTTATTTGAAAGTACGATACAAGAAGGGTATGCTGTTTGTGTAACCTCAACTTCATAATCTTTTCCTGCTGCTAATCCTGTAATGATATACGGATTGTTAGTACCTGCATTTATAGCTGTTCCTGAAGCTACAGGGGCTCCTGCAAGAAGCACTCTGTAGTTGTAAGTTCCTGTATAATTTTCAATAGTAATAGTAATTTTTCCATCACTAAACCCGTCACAGGTTACCATTGAAGAAGCATTTGCAATTACTTTCATAATATTAAATAACGGAACGTTATAAACATCAGAAAGAACAGTACATAAAGTCGTTTTATCTTTGATTAAGAACTGGTATGAATGACCGGCATCTGCGGCTATGTATTTGAACGTACTTGTTCCAACCGGAACCTGAACTACGCCACCAAACAATACACCATCTTTATATACCTGGTATTCAAAATTAGCAGTACCACCAGCAATAACTACGTTTATAATTTCACCTGCATTGGTACAATCTGCTTTAGTATCTAAACTAGTTGTAGCAGAAATCAATCTAGGGAATGCATTTATTGAAATTTGAACATCATCAACACATCCGTTTGCATCTTTCACATAGAATGTAAGAGTCTGAGCAGATTTGTTGTCTACGTTGAATACGTTCGTAGTCTTCCAATTACCAGTTGCGATATCGCTATACGTATAATCTGAAACTAAACCTGCTCCTACACCACCTGCACCAGTAACGGTAACAATTGTTGTGTTAACAGTATTTGTAGCAGAACATGTAAATGGCGAAGCAACAGCCGAAGCTACAACCGGATTTGGTTCATTAATTACCACGTTATCAGAATCTGAACAACCTCTGGCAGAAGTTACCGTAATTGAATACGTACCTGCAATTAAATCTGTAAATAATGGATTATTCACCTGAGTAACAACAGTACCAACCGTTGGCGCTGTACGCTGAATAGTGTAGGTATAATCCGGATTATTATTAGAAGCAGCCAAATTAATTAAAATTGAACCGTCTCCTGTAGTACCCTGAGTACCTGAACAACTTGGCGAAGTTGGAGTAGCAGTAAACACAACCGGAGTTGGAGCTGTCATAACAATCGCCGGAATTGGGTAAGAACATCCTTTAGTATCGTATACTGTAAATACATAACTACCTGCAGCAGTTACCGTATAGTCAGCAAAAGTAGCAGCGGCATTAGCAAATGCTACCGGTGCAGAAGGAAGTCCTCCGTTTATTGCTACTGTGTAGCTGTAAGCAGGATAACCTCCAACAGCTTTTACTCTGATTGTTCCGTCAAGAACACCTGTACAATAAAGGTCTTTTCTGTTTTCTACCGAAGCAAAAAGCTGACCATTGATCTTAGTTGTTGCAGTAGCTGTACAACCAAATATATCTCTAACTGTAATGGTGTAATCACCTGGTTTTAAACCTGGGAATGAACCACTAGTTTGCCAGTTTGTACCATCAATACTAAACTCGTATGGTGTTACTGCATGTGGCGCACCTACAGAAGTAGCACTAACGTTTATAGTTGTTGAATTATCACTTACATAACAATAATTTGAAGCATCTATTGTAATAGTTGGCTTAACCGGTGCTGTTAACGTAAATGAATCTGTTAGCACGCAACCGTTAGCATCTCTTACAGCAATAGCATAAGTTCCTGTTTGTGTAAGACCACTAAAAGTTCCGTTGGTATTTGTCAAAACAACTGTATCAGGTTGCGTCACACTAAAAGTGTAATTACCCCAACCATTCAGAGCTGTTATAACAACCCCACCAAAAGTAGTACAACCTAATGGCGTAACCACTTTACTCATCGTAAGTGCAGCAGGCGGAGCAGTAATTGTAAATGGCTTAGTCATTTCACAATTTGTTACATCATCGTACACTCTTATAGAATGCGGACCAGCAGCTAATCCTATCAGATCAATTTTTGCTGCAGTTAAACCTGTTACGGCAGCTAAACCATCTAATTCATAACGATAAGTTCCTCCTACCACTGAACCAAAACCTGATACGAAGAAAGAAGCTTTCCCGTCTATGGCTGTAGAACAAGTGATACCTGTTGTAGATTGTACAACAATATTAATTTTTGTAACGTCATTGATACGCAATGGTCTTTGGAAAATACAACCATTTGCATCTTTAACCTGGAATACGTAATCTATATTCGGTTTAATATTTCCGAAAGTAGCAACTGGACCATTATCAATCATTTCACTAACAGGTGAAACAATTTGATACGTAAGGGCACCAACACCATTATCAACTCCTGAAACAACAACAGTTGTTGTCAATTGTGTACACGTAATGGCTACTCCTGGTGTCAAATCAAAATCCGATGGAGGGTTTAATTTAAGGATATCAACAGTACCTGACTTAGCGCAACCATTTGTATCTCTTACACTAAATGGAATATTTAATTGATCCGCTTTAGTATCACTAACGTAATAAGTGTTTTTAGTAGTGAACGCACTATTGTTAAAACTATATTCATAACTACCACTACCTCCTGTTGCAGACAAAACAACTTTAGCGTCTTGTCCAACATTTGAAGGACCGCAAGTTAATGGGTCAATAACCGGAGCAGAAATAAATACTTCTGTTGGCTGACCTAAAATTACAGAACCTGGAGCTTCACAACCTAAATTATCTTTTACAATGTAATTATAAGTTCCGGCCGCAACGTCATAAATAGTTTTTGTTGTGAATAATGATCCATCAAAACTATATGTATAAGGTCCTTTCCCACCTGTAGCCGATAACTTAACACTTCCTGTACCTCCAAAACATAAAGGTTGAATAGGATTTGCAGCCGGTACAATTGGTACAATGGCGTCAATAGTTATAGGATTTGTGTCAATAGGACAACCATTTAAATCTGTAATTCTGAATACATACGTATCTGCAGCAGCTGCAGGAACCGTATAATCAAATGAGGTTACACCGGCAACAACAGTTGTTACAGGAGTAAATGCTGCAAAACCACCAAGGCCTTTCTTAACCTGGTACGTATATGGAGTTGTTCCATTTTTAACTTCAACATGAATAACAGCATCTTCAACAACAGCTCCTGTCACAGAACAAGCCAAAACTTTGTCGATAGTAGCCACCGCAATTGGCGTTGCATTTATGTTTATAGTATGTGTAATTGGACAACCATTTTTGTCCGTAATAATAATCGTTTGCATTCCGGAATTAAGACCAGAAGCTGTATAAATTAATGTGGTAAGTGGAACTGGATTTCCACCATTAACACTTACTTTATATGGCGCCATTGAAGGTGTTGGGTCTGTTACTGTAACCGTAACAGCAAATGCTCCTTCTAAAGCACAATGATTCACTACACTTAAAGCAAATACCGGATTTGGATCTAAAAGAACTTTAACTGTTTTTTCTGTAATACAGTTATTGGCGTCTTTAACCCAAACCAAATAATCTCCTGACTCCACATAGAATGTACCTGTGCTATGAGTAGGTAAAAATGAAGCTACAGTTGGTTTAGTATCATCAGCAGCATTAAAACCAATTGATCCGTTATCCGTAACAATTTGGTATAAATAAGAACCCGCTCCACCAGAAGCCTGAGCACTAACAATACCAGCCTTTGGATTACAGTTATCATTTTTAAGAGAAGACGCCAGTAATGTTAAAGGTGTTGTTGCTTCTTTTATTTCAAACATAGTTGAAGCAGCTTTACATCCAATAACAGCTCCGTTCTTTTCTGTGAATACGATATAATATCTTCCCGGAATTAATGTTCCAGGCCCTGTTGCAGGATATGTTTTAGTAAATGATGTACCTGTAATAGTCTCCGTTAATACCGGACTCATCACCTTATTATCCTGATCTCTGAAAATTTGGTAATCAACAGTCGTTGTCGATCCAGCATATCCTGTAACCGTAAATGTTACCTTACCATCACCAGCTCCGTTACAAGTAACGTTCTGAGCAGTTGGTGTTCCAACTAAACTAGAAGATGGTGCTATAGGACCACTTGCCGATTTTAAGAAATAACATTTTGTTGTTACATCATGCACCACAAATGTATAAGTTACACCCGGTATAAGAGAATTAAATGTTTTTGTACTACCATTAGGAACATCTGGTGGATAATAGGTCGTCGTATATGGAGCTACATTAGATTCTAATATTCCAAACTCATAATTTCCGCTACCAACCGAAGCAACAACCTGAACGATTGCAGTACCTCCTGATGCACAAGTCGATGTAGTTGACGTAATATTTATATCCAAATCACTTGGAGGTGAAGCCATCACTACTACTTTTCGTTGTGGGCAACCGTTTGCATCTTGCACTTCAACAGTATAAATACCAAAATTAATGATATCAAACTTGTGATCTTCTCTGGCCGTAGTTGTATAAGAATCTTGATAACCAAAATTATTTCTAATGAAATAAGTATATTGCCCTGTTCCACCAGTAACATTTTTCACTTCAATTGAGCCTAAGCTTGAACCTCCACCTGATGGATTACATTTTATTGGTTGGTCATCTGCAATAAAATCAATAGGATCCGGTGCCACAACAAATACTTGCGCCGCTCCTGACACCACACAACCTTTAGCATCACGAACCTGATAGGTGTATCCTAAACCAGTTCCTACTGCTCCCGCTAAATCTGTAAAATACCCCGTCGTATTACTTGTAACCCAATTATCAATTGTATAAGTAAACGGAAGAACTCCACCGGAAGTAACCGAAATTTGAATGGTTCCTTCTTTATTAGAAGTACATTTTGTTCCTGTCGCTACGGCAGTAATAACCGGAGGTACTGGCGTTGTAACGGTTACCGCAACTGTGCTTTCTGCCTCACATCCGCCAGAAATAACTTTGAAATAGTAATCACCAGGTGATGACGTTTCAAAAACAGTACCAACTACTGGGGAATAAGTCATAGAAGGATGTTTTCTATACTCATAAACATAAGTAGCTCCACCACCAACAGCAGACAATGTAACCTGCGCATTTGTGGTTGTAAAAGGAGCAACTATACTACAAGTAACATCTTTAACCGGTGTTACGGTAAGTTTTAATTGGTTACTGATATTTAAAACAAAAACAGGTGATATACATCCGTTATCGTCTTTAATAGTCAAATCATAAGAACCAGGTCCCGGAATAGTTTTAACTGCGTTTGAAGAGTAATTCCCGTCAACACCATATAAAATACCTGAACCTGCGTAAACAGTTCCTGACATTGTAATACTAAGATTACCTCCTGTATAACAAGTTACCGGAATCGGATTTATTGTTGGTGTTGCATCACGTACTACAGAAACAGTTCCCGTAGCCGGACAACCTTTAGTGTCTCTAACAAATACATTGAAACTTTCACCATCTACAAGCGTATTTTTAGCAAATATTCCGCTTGTATTTGTAAAATCTGCCGGGAATACCGGTGTTGGTGTTCCTGCTTTTGCAGAAACTACAGCATAATACAATGTACCTGTACCTCCAGAAGCAGTTACTGTAATTTCTGTGTTAGGCTTGTCACAGTACACTTTGGTCCCCGTCGCGCTGGCAATAGTAATTACACTTGGATTAGCAAGGTCTACAAAAGCCGTGTTACTACATTTTGTAGTTGGATTTGTTACCGTAATCGTATATATTGTTCCTCCTGGTAAGTTACTGAAAACAACAACATTACCTGTTCTAACTCCTCCAGCAATAGTAGCGTTAGCGCTGTTTTTTAACACATAAGTAAAACCTGTTGAATTTCCTCCAACAGTAAACTTAATTTTACCATCGCTTACTCCATTACAACTTACGTTTGTATCAACTACACCGTTCACATTAATTGGTGTTACATTGATAATTTCAAAATTATCACTTACTGTACAACCGTTAGCATCTGTAATAGTAAAGTAGTATTTACCAGGTGCTAAATCTGTAAAAGTGTGCGACTGCGCAACAATTCCTGTTTCAACAGGTCTTGCCGGTGCAATTGCAGCTGTTGTACTAGTGATTTCGAATTTAAATGGTGATATACCATTCGTTATTGTTACTGTTAAATCAGTATCTAATTTCGTAGGATCACAACTGATTACTTGTTGCTGTGCAAAAATCAAAGCACTTGGTGGTTTTAATGCAAGTATAGTAGTAGTTGCTGTTGTTGTACAATCATTGGCGTCTTTTACTGTAATTGTTACCAAACCAGGCTTATCGGTTGTAAATGTATTTGAATCTACAAACCCTCTTCCATCACCATAATCGTATTTGTATTTTCCTCCTGTAAATGGAGTACCATTAATTGCCGTTACAGTGACTGTAGCAGCTTCTGGTGCATTTGCCGGGCCACATTTTAATTTTGTTGCATTAGCAGTAGCACTCAAAGCAATCGCAGGTTCTGTAACTGTAACGGATACAGGTAGAGAAGGACAGCTTTTTGCATCTATCACAGTAACACTATATGTTCCTGCTTTTACATTTGTAAATACATTACTTGTTGTTTGTGAAACTACTGAACCTGTTGTTGGTGCAGTTGGTGTTAAAACATAGGTATAACTTCCTGCAACAGGATTTGTTACTACCGTAATTGTTCCTGTAGCGCCTCCTTTACATTTTATAGCAGTAGGAGTTGCAGAAGTAACAATCGGTTTTACCAATGTGTTTATCTTTTGATTTACAACTGCTGAACAAGTTTTAGTGTCTGAAATCTCAAAATAATAAGTAGCAGCACTACTAACCGGATGCGTAAACGATGTTTGTCCCGTCGAAAGTGTCGTGAAAGGTTCCGAAGTAAATGTACCTGTTGTATTAACTCTGTATTTATAATTTGGATAACCGCCCGCAATATTAAATACACTAATTACTGCATCCGGTGAACCAAGAGAACAATCCAAATCTTTATCTATCTTGATACTTGCTGTTATTGGTGAAGCAATCGTTGGCACTGTTAAAGTTTCATAACACCCTGTAAAAGTATCTGTTACAAGTATTTTATGATCCCCAGGAGTTACATTTGTAAACGTTCCATGATTCTGAGTGGTTCCGTTGTCTAACTTATAGACATAGTTTGGTGCTGCATTAGGAGATACTTTTATGGTAGCTCCGGCTCCTTTAGCACAAAAATCTGAGGTTACATCTATTTTTACGTCTATAGCTACTTTATCATTGATCGTGAAATCTTGAGTTTTTGAACAGCCATTTAAATCGGTTACGACAACAGAATACGTTCCTGCTGTTAAATTATTAAAAGTTTTAACCGTTTGTGTAATAGCAGTACCTGCCGGAGCAGTTGGTGTCACTACATAAGTGTATGGCAACCAACCTCCAACTGCGTTTATGATAGCGGTTCCTTTTACCTTACAAGTAACATGCGTTAATGTTGGTAAATTTAAAGCTAAAGCTACTGTCGGTGCTAAAATATTTACCGTTTGCGTAGCAAAACAAGTAGTTGCTGTATTAGTAACAATAATTGAATGTGTACCTGCATTTAAATTTGGTACAGAGATCTCAAATGAAGTTCCTGCTGCCGGAGATGTTCCGGTTTGAACTGCCCCAGAATCTACTGTATAACTATAAGCTACACTATTCCCCATTCCTGAAACGGTAAATATGGCTGATCCTTTAGAATCTCCCAAACACATCACATTGATTTGTGATTTAACTGTTAGCGAAATAGTTGGCAATGAGGCAATAGAAATTTCTTTCTCGAATTTACAATTATTTGCATCTGCTACTTCAAACTTATAAGTAATACCGGCATCTAAACCAGCGAATACGTTACTTGGCTGATAAGCACCAACTGTAGGTAAAAGCATTCTATATTTTAACCCTGTAGTTGGCACAGCAATTCCTGCTGCATTGACAACATTTGAAATGGTTACATCCGCTTTATTAGTTGGACAAGTTACTGCTGTAGGAGTAAGTGTCATTCCCTTAGGCGGGTTTAACGCTACTATAGTTCCCGCAGGAATTGTTTTAGGACATGATTTGGCATCTGTAATAGTTACGGTATAAACACCCGCTGCTGTTAAATTACCAAATACATATGTTGATTGTGGACCGGCTACTGCTACTCCATCTTTATACAATGTAAACTTATAAGAACCATTTCCACCAAAAAGACTTGCACTTGCAACTGTAATAGTCGCAGGATTATCGCAAGTATATGGGGTTGTTATTGAAGCTGTACCTGCTAAATCTGCAGGTTGGAAAACCTTAAACGAGTACGATTTGGTACAACCTTTATCATCTTTAACGATATAAGTATAAGTAGTACCAGCAACTGAACCTACCAACGGACCATAAGTATCTGTAGTAGTAAAGGCTCCAACACCATTAAACTGGTAAGTAAACGGAGCTACTCCTGTTAAACCTATAAGTTTAACTTTACCATCGTTAGCTCCAAAACAAGTTACATTTTCTACTTCTTCTTTTCCTGTTACAGCTACTTTACCGTCAACTTTTCGGTCAATACTAAAAGTACATTTGTTAGCGTCTTCTATATCAAAAGTATATGTTCCGGCTGTATCTGCAGAATAGGTAAAAGTTGGTCCTGTAATAGTACCACTTGTAAATAAAATAGTAGCACCTCTTTTAACCACATACTTATACGGCGCAGTACCACCTTCTATAGTAACTTCTATAGTAGCATTTGGCGCAACCGGGTCACAGCTTAGTGTATTTTTAATTTCTGTTTTCGCCGTAATTTTGGCGTCAATTTTTTGGCTTACTGCAAGAGCTTCACAATTATTATCATCTGTAATTAAGAAGTCATACGTTCCTGTAGCCGTTGCCGTGTACTTAAAACTTGGCCCTGCAAAACTAGGACTAGGATCGCTGTAAGTTCCGCCGTTAACTTTTACCTGGTAAGTATATGGTCCTATACCACCGTTAATAGTAACCGTAATTTCCGCTTTATTATTATCAAAACACAAACCTGTATTGGCCACTACTTCTGCTGTAGGTTTTACCGGTTTATCAATAATTAAATCTGTACCTGTAGTACCCGGACATAAATTTCCGTCTGTTCCGGTTACCGTATAAGTTCCTGGTGGGATATTCGTTAGTATTCCATCCGCTGGGAAAGTTTTAGTAAACGGTGAATTTTTATCTTTTAATGTTACAACATAAGGTTCAACCCCTCCGGCCGCCGTTACTGTAACGGTTGCATTGGTTTTACAATTTGCAATACTTGCTTTAGCTGTTAGAACGAATGGAGTAGGTGTCGTAATTTTTGTAAGTATCGTAACACTACAAAGTATTCCTGACGGTGCTGCAGGGTCATCGTATCTTACACGAACATCATAGTCACCAGCTGCTTTACCTGAAATATCGACTTGAGCAGTTGTTGATTTTGCCCATGTCGCTCCTCCATCTATGGAATAAAAGTAACCTTTCGCTGTATCGAAATTTTCAGCAACAATACTGAAACCACCATCTTTGTCTCCGTTACATTTTATATTTTTAATTCCTTTTACAGTAGCTGTAAATGCTTTTTTATCTTGAATAATAAGTTTAAGCTTCTGCTCAGACAAACATGATTTTGGTAATTGATATACCAAAATGTCATCAACAGCCAAATCACTACCTTCAGAGATTGCAACGTTTGTTTTAATTACAAAATCCAAATCTTTATTATTCCCTGGATTTATTGTCAACTCAAATTTATTCCATTGCTCGTTTGCGGAAATTTTAGCGGTCTTTACTGTAGCTCCTGGAACTACAGAACCATTTTTATGAAGTTCAATTGTTAAATCCGGAGCTTCTTTTCGAGTAGTCTTTTTCAACAAGTTCATAGCATAAAAAGTAACCTTAACATCCTGATCAGGTATGATATCGTGTATTGGTTTACTGTATATGATTGTTCCTTCAGGAATATCTTCATCCTTACCACCAATATTAATTGCTAAAAATCGTCCGTCTTTTATATTAGGGGTGTTATTTAATACCGCTGTATGATCTTTTGGTAATACCCATCCAAAATAAAGATTATGTGCTGCTAATAATGCCTTTGTAACAACATACTCTCCGTCATTAAGTAAAACCGAATTAAATCGGGCGCAATCAACCACGTTATCTTGTCTTTCAAGACAATAAACGGTATTAATTCCAGGGGAAGTTGTATCAGGTCCATTGCTGAAATCTTCATTTAATAAATTACTGAAAGTTGGAGCACCAACTAATTTATATTTTACAATAATATCGTAAGTACCGGCCGGAACATCTTTAAAGACATTTGGTGGCACATTAGTATTTAAGGTTGTTCCTAAATAATACTCATAGGTATAAGACGTACTTGGATCGGTTGTTACGGTAACCGTAGTGGTTCCTTTTCCGTCACAAGTATAGGCTGTTGGTTGTACAGTGAAAACCGGATCAGCCGGTTTCGGATCTAAAACAATACCCGACATTTCATAAATACAATCTGCAGCATCCTTAATCAATAAAACATAAGGTGTGGCTCTTGGCTCTACATAAGCCTGATTTGAAGTAATCCATGTACCTCCACCATCAAAACTATAACGGTATAAATTTGGCGCAGCGAAAGGAATACCTCCCTGAGCATTTGTAATTCTTACCAATCCTTGGTTTTCATGACCAGTTGGTCCGCAACCTGATAATTCGGCAACTCCCGCTGATGCAGTCAATTTTGATGCTGGACCTCCAACAATTACTTCTCTGGCCAGATCAAAACATTCATCTGTACCATAAGTATATTTAACGATTACACTGTATTTACCCGGATTCAGGTTAGTAGTAGGCGATGTAGTATAAGCACCACCATCTACATTATAAGAAACTGTATAACCAGAATTTGATGGCGTAACCACCATTGAAATTTCACCTCCGTTATCATTATAACATTTACCATTTTTGGTATTGAATGTTACAGTAGGTTTAAGAATATCCGTAACTTTTATTGGTGGTATTGTAACACGACATCCCTTATCATCTACTACCACAATATTGTATTCTCCACTAGCCGGTAAAGGTCTTGTTACCGGAATTTTAGGATCTGTAACATAATCTGTACTACCATTTACATAGTATAAATAATAAGGTGGTGGTCCTGGTCTTGGAGTTCCACCGCTTACTGATACTAAAATTTCACCATTAGCACAAGCTGTAAGTGGTTTAGTAAGATTAGCCGAAGCTGTTAAACGATAATCGAAAACTTCTATTTCGTCGATTTTGTTACAACCATTATGATTTGTTGTGCTTAAAACCTCATACTTACCTGGTGCAACACCTGTAAATGTTACATAATTATTATCAATAAGTCCTGAATTCTGAATCTCAACAGTACTTCCCACTGCTCTTAAGATAAATCTGAATTGACCCGGTACATTATTAATAACCGCTTTTACTGTCCCTAATTCACCGTTACAACGTGGATGTGTTGCTGTAATTTCTGTGCTAAAAATAAGTTCTTCGACATTCACTTGAACATGAAACGGACAAGATGAAATTTCTCCGTTTACAAATACAGTCTGTCTGATCTGAACATCATAAGACCCTTTCGCTAAATTATTAAATACATTTGAAGCTTGGTAGTTTACACCGTCAAGACTATAAGAATATCCGGTATTTGGAAGCGGGTTTGTAACCGTGATCGATCCCTTAGTATCACAAATAATATCTTGTTTATCTGCTTTTGGATCTAGTAAATTTTGATATACATTAAAATAATAAGTCGCGATACAAGTATTACCATAATTCACTACAAGTCTAAAGACACCAGGTCTGTCGGCAATATAGTCAGGTCCGGTTTGAACAGTTGTCCAGTTTGTTGCTCCTTCATAAGGACAGGTATCCGGGCCCGGAGTTGCCGGAAGATCTTTAGTTTCCTGCCAAACAATACTTTCTGCTCCAATAATTCCGGTCACTAATGGTCTTTTATCGTTTAAACCACATAAAAAGATTTTAGGAAAAGGTTTACCGTCTCGCACACAATTAATCACCTCACCTGTTAGAGGATCTATGTTGTCTCCTTTAATTGGATTTTTCTTAGCTCCTGTAAGATAATCAATTACGTTAAAAGTTTGTATGATGTCTTTACAATCTACCGTACCACTATTTTCGACAGTATAAGTTCCAGCTTTAGTTACTGTTACTTGCTGATTATTACCCCCAAAAACAACCCCATTTTTGTCCTTCCATACATAAGTAGTATAACCACCCGCTGCTTTTAGAATGGCACTATCACATATTGATACATCCTTTATAAACTTACAATCATCAATACCAACTAAGAAATTGGTCGATGTAGGCTCTCCAACATTACAGGAAGAAATAGTAGAAAAACTACCTTCACCAAATCCTTCCGGACTGGTATTTTTATCTCCATAATATTTAGAAATAGCCGTGTTTTTTATTTCATTAGAACAGGCATCCACTAATTCATTGCAATCTTTTACGACTCTAACTTTAAACTTAAGAATGTACTCTGCTCCATCTGCAGGAACAAAACTATCCGGTATACTAAATACCAGTGTTCTTGTTGCCGCTGTATAAGTAGCATTAATACCCGGATACGTTTTTAAGATATCCGCTGTACCATTAAAAATTACATTATTAGGAAGAACGTCGGTAATAGTAAACCTTTTAGCATTGTCATTACCTTCATTTCTAAATTTAATTTCATATCTAAGTTCCTGATCCAGTTTTACCGGTTGCGATCCTATATTATTATCATCTTCATCTAATACATTCTTTTTAAGTACTATTTTCGGAGCGATAATTTCTACCGATAATGCATTAAAAAACATAAAATAAGAGTCTCCTGATGTACTAATCCTAAGCGTAGCATTGGTCTCATCATTCTGCATTATTTTATTCTTATCATTATCAACCTTAATAACACCGGCATCATAACCTAATGTATTTCTACTGGCTGGTTGTCGACCCGCCAGAATAATATCTCCATCAGTTATGGTACTGTTAAAAAAGTTTGGCTCACTGAATGTGATGGGTCTCACTAGAGATTTAATCGGTCCGTAAGCAGCTGATTTTGCTCCTTTAATGAAAAGACCATCACCTGTAATTCTATTATCCCCTTCTAATGCACTAAAAGCTAATTTTACATTTACGTCTCCAAAAGGATTCGTTCTAAAACCCGAAATAGGAATATCTAATGGTGCATCAGTACTTCTGATAATACTAAAACCATCAAAACTGGTAATATATTTACTTGGAAGCAACGGATCTTTATAAATCACAAAAATAGACCAACCGGCAGAATTACCACCGTCACCATTTAAGATCCCCTCAGAACATACTAAATCAGCTACTGTATAAACACCTTCTTTCGCTGCTTTAACTTCGTCAGTAATGTCTTTAAAACAAGCATATGGCTTTGATTTATATACATCCGTAACACCTGTACCTCCTTCATCATAAATTAGTGTACCGGTAATCGCTTTATAAGCAGCACCTGCTTCAGGTGTTTTTAATCTAACTTGATTGATTTTGCTTCGATCAGATCCTTGATAGGTTCCTGACCAATATAAAGCAGCATAAACAATTTCAAAACAGCTTTTACTGGCTTGTGGAATTGTTAATGTTGCAGAACTTGAATTAAAGCTGGTTTCATTGTCGATATCAATATTTCGCATATCGAATCGGTCATTGTACTGACTTCCACTACCAACATCATTATACGCATCATTTGGCTTTTGCCCAGTTCCGTTATCTCTATTTAAGATATTGTTTCCAATAACTAAAATATCTCCATTCAAACTGGTCGTATATCGCGAACTGAAGCTTTTTCTTAACTGAGAATAAGAAGAAAAACTTAGCAATAACAGTACAACTGCGATTAACGTTTTAAAAATAGTAGGTTTTTTCATAGTCCTTTTTATTTACTTAAACTTTATTCTCTAAGGGGCATTAGTGAATAAAAACAATTAGTATTTTAAAATTTTATTATTTAGACTCTTCCCAAAAATTAAGAAGGGCACAACTTTTTATTGATATTAATTTTCCACTTTAGCGATAACCATTTTCCCATTGTATGGTTTGCTGCCTTTAGCTTCCAGTGCTTTTTGAGCATCTGATAATCCTTCGAATTTATCGTAATAAATGTAATATTTACTTGTTGTCACATTATAAAAGAAATTCACATTTGAAACTCCTGAAGCTACTGCTTTGGCAAGGAATTCATCTCTCTTCTCCACACTGCTGTGTACAGCAACAATTAAATAATACCCATTGTCAGAATTTTTAATATTCTTAATAATCTGCATGTTTGACTGATCTTCTCCAAAATCAAAATCACTTGCTGTTAGTGGTGTATTACTTAGTTTTGTTGTTTCTTTTATACGTTTAAGAGCAGCCAAATCCTGTTCATATCTTCCTTGATCATTTTCGTATGCAGCTCGTTTAATTCTACGTTTTTTCTCAATTTCAGTTTCTGCCTTAATACGTTCTAAATTGGCAAGTAAAGCTGCACTGTCTTGTTCCATTTTAAGCTGTGCTGCTTTCAACTGATTTATTTTCTCCAAATAAGCTTTGTTTAAAGCATCATTTTTATTTGGTACTTTTTTAAGTCTTTCGTTGTATAAATTTGTCAGTTTAGCAATCTCGTCTTTTTGTATTCTGTTTGCATCAGCCAATTGTGATTTTAAAGCTTCTAACTGACTGTTTTCAGCAGCAACACTTTTGAACGGTTTAGGCTCTTTGTAGATCCCTTTATCGCTTAAGTCATTCTCTTCTCTTAAGTCGTCCAAATCTTTTTGTTTGTTGGCTACCGTTGCATTAAACTGTTCCAATAAATCACTTTGTGTTTTTCCTGAAGCATCTAAAGACTGCGTTAAATTGTCAATCGCTCTTGCTGTATCATCTTTCGGTGCTGAAGCCGCTTTTGCTGCTGCTACTGCTGCTGCATCTGCCGCTAGTTTTGCTTGTAGCGCTACCGCATCAGCTTTGGCTTTGGCATCTGCTAATAATTTTGCTTCACGTGCTTCTTCAGCCAGTTTTAATTGTCTTGTTTCTTCTTCAGCTTGTAATTTTTCATTTGCTTCTGCATCCGCTTTAGCTCTGGCATCTGCTAATAACTTAGCTTGCGCTGCTTCCATATCTGCTTTAGCTTTAGCATCTGCTGCTAGTTTTGCCTGAAGTGCTTCTGCATCGGCTTTAGATTTGGCATCAGCTTCTAATTTCGCTTGTAATGCTTCTGCATCGGCTTTCGCTTTTGCGTCGGCTGCTAATTTCGCCTGAAGTGCTTCTGCATCGGCTTTCGCTTTGGCGTCTGCTGCTAATTTCGCTTCTAATGCTTCTGCATCAGCTTTCGCTTTGGCGTCTGCTGCTAATTTTGCTTGTAACGCTTCTGCATCGGCTTTCGCTTTAGCGTCGGCTGCTAATTTCGCTTGTAATGCTTCCGCATCAGCTTTCGCTTTGGCATCTGCTTCTGCATCGGCTTTCGCTTTTGCGTCGGCTGCTAACTTAGCTTGTAACGCTTCTGCATCAGCTTTCGCTTTGGCATCGGCTGCTAACTTAGCTTGTAATGCTTCTGCATCCGCTTTGGCTTTGGCATCTGCTGCTAATTTTGCCTGGCGCTCTTCTTCTTCTAATTGTAATTTTTTAGCTTCTGCATCAGCTTGTGCTTTGGCAGTAGCTTCTGCATCCGCCTTAACTTTAGCATCTGCCAATAACTTAGCTTGTAATGCTTCCATATCCGCTTTCGCTTTGGCGTCAGCTGCTAGTTTTGCTTGTAGTGCTTCTGCATCGGCTTTCGCTTTGGCATCAGCTGCTAATTTCTCTTGCAATGCTTCTGCGTCGGCTTTCGCTTTTGCATCGGCTTTGGCTTTTGCGTCTGCTGCTAATTTCGCTTGTAATGCTTCTGCATCGGCTTTGGCTTTAGCATCGGCTGCTAGTTTTGCTTGTAATGCTTCTGCATCTGCTTTGGCTTTTGCATCAGCTGCTAGTTTTGCTTGTAGTGCTTCTGCATCTGCTTTTGCTTTTGCATCGGCTGCAAGTTTTGCTTGTAATGCTTCTGCATCCGCTTTGGCTTT
>NZ_LEKS01000009.1:0-178854 GCF_001027725.1 Flavobacterium sp. ABG | reverse complement strand
ACGTAAATTCCAATCTCTTAAATTCCAAATTCCAACGTGGGGTGTCATTCTGAGTGAAGTCGAAGAGTGGACTTTCTTCTTTTAAATCACCAACGAAATATACTAGAAATAAATTCCAATCTTTTAAATTCCAAATTCCAACGAGGGGTGTCATTCTGAGCGAAGTCGAAGAGTGAACTTTCTTCTTTTAAATCACTAACAAAATATACTAGAAATAAATTCCAATCTTTTAAATTCCAAATTCCAACGAGGGGTGTCACTCTGAACGAAGTCGAAGAGCGACACCCTTCCTTTTTTTAATCACCAACGAAATATACTAGACGTAAATTCCAATCTTTTAAATTCCAAATTCCAACGAGAGGTGTCACTCTGAACGAAGTCGAAGAGTGGACTTTCTTCTTTTAAATCACTAACAAAATATACTAGACGTAAATTCCAACCAGAAGTGTCACTCTGAGCGAAGTCGAAGAGTGAGCTTACTTCCTTTTTTTAATCACCAACAAAATATACTAGAAATAAATTCCAATCTTTTAAATTCCAAATTCCAACTAAGAGTGTCACTCTGAGCGAAGTCGAAGAGCGACACCCCTCATCTATCCAAGTCACCAACAAAAGGTTGGAATTTGGAATTTCAGAAGATTGAAATTTCAGAGATCGGAATTTAAACCCATTTTTCCCAAAAAACATTAACAAAAATTGGAATTTGGAATTTAAAAGATTGGAATTTAAAATTCGTACTTTAGGCACCACAAAAATTAGAATTTCAATTATGAAAAAAGTAGTAGTAACAACCTTAATAATGATGAGTTTAAACGCTATCGGACAGAATGTAATGTCACCGGAATTGTTATGGAAATTAGGACGAGTGACTCCACTAGGCCTTTCGAAAGACGAAAAAAATGTTGTTTTTAAAGTAACAACTCCTTCTGTAGAGGAAAACAAATCGCATTCTAAATTTTACATTTTACCAGTAAATGGAGGAAATGCAACTGAAATCAAAGACACCAAAGAGGTGTTGACAGACAAAAACATTTCGCCTGACGGAACGTTATTAGTCTACAATGAAGAAGTAAAAATCGATAAAGTTTTAGGGAAAGACTTCTATCCGAACTTAGATAAATCTGATGTTCAGATTTACGATGGTTTAGATTACCGCCACTGGGACACTTGGAACGAAGGGAAATTCAATCATGTTTTCTATAAAAATAACAACAAAGAAACTGCAGGAATTGATATCCTTAAAGGAGAAGCTTTCGACAGTCCACAAAAACCTTTTGGTGGTGACGAAGATTATATCTGGTCTCCTGACGGAAAAAGTATCTTGTATGTATGCAAGAAAAAAGCCGGAACTGCTTATGCAGTTTCTACGAATACCGATATTTATGAGTACAATTTAGAAACTCAAAAAACAAGCAACAGAACCGAAGGTAACTTAGGTTATGACACTGCTCCGCAATTTTCTCCAACCGGAAATCTAACTTGGTTGCAAATGAAACGTGATGGTTATGAAGCGGACAAAAACGACATTATTGTTGAATTTAAAGGAATCAAAACGAACTTAACTGCTAATTGGGACGGTACTGTAGATAATTTCATGTGGAGTAAAGACGGTAAAAAAGTATTTTTTGTAGCACCGGTAGACGGAACAAAACAACTTTTTGAAGTAAACTTTCCGGGTTTAACCAAAATAGCCATTCAGGTTCGTCAATTGACAAATGGAGATTTTGATGTAAGTGATTTAGTTGGATTTTCAGGTGATGAAATTATCGTAACGAGAACAGACATGAATCATGCGGCTGAAATTTTTTCTTATAATTTGAAGAAAAAAACCTGGAAACAATTATCAAATGTAAATACCGAAACATACAACACCTTAACGTTAAGCAAAACAGAGAAACGTTATGTTACGACTACCGACGGTAAAAAAATGTTGGTATGGGTAATTTTACCTCCTAATTTTGATGCTACAAAAAAATATCCAACGCTATTATTCTGTCAGGGAGGGCCACAATCTGCCTTAACACAATCATACTCTTTCCGTTGGAATTTCTCTTTAATGGCTGCTAAAGGTTATGTAGTAGTCGCTCCAAACCGTCGCGGAATGCCGGGACACGGAGTAGAATGGAACGAACAAATCAGTAAAGATTGGGGTGGACAGGTTATGGATGATTATTTATCTGCAATCGATGATGTCTCTAAAGAAAGCTATGTTGATAAATCTCGTTTAGGTTGCGTTGGCGCTAGTTACGGTGGTTATTCTGTTTTCTATTTAGCCGGAATTCACAAAAACCGTTTCAAAACTTTTATCGCTCACGATGGTGTTTTCAATACTCAAAGCATGTTTGGAACAACGGAAGAAGTTTTCTTTAACAACTGGGATTTTGGTGGTGCTTATTGGGAAAAAGACAATGCAGTAGCGCAAAAAACGTATACTACTTTTAATCCTGCAAGCTTAGTTCAAAACTGGAACAAACCGATTTTGATTGTTCAGGGAGGAAAAGATTTCCGTGTACCAATCGGACAATCACAAGAAGCTTTTCAGGCGGCACAATTAAGAGGTCTTAAAAGCCGTTTAGTCTATTTCCCGGAAGAAAACCACTGGGTTTTAAAACCTCAGAATGCTCAGGTGTGGCAAGGTGAGTTTTTCAAATGGTTAAACGAAACGTTGTAAGCGTCTGTTTCGAAATAAAATAGCACGCAGATTTGGCAGATTTTTTTCAACATTGCTTTTGAAAAAATCTGTTAAAGCTGGGTGAAAAAACTGCCACAGATTAAAGGATTAAAATGATTGGATAATCTGCGACGCAAAAAAATTAAACACGAATTTCACTAATTACACTAATTAATTCGTGCCGATTGGTGAAATTCGTGGCAAAAAAATCAAGACGATCAGATAATCTGTGCGAATATTTTTAATCTGTGGCAAAAAAATTAAACACGAATTGCACTAATTACACTAATTAATTCGTGCCAATTGGAGATATTCTTGGCAAAAAAACCAAAACGATCAGATAATCTGTGCGAATCTTTTTAATCTGTGGTAAAAAAATCAAACACGAATTGCACTAATTGCACTAATTAATTCGTGGCAAAAAAAAACAATTCGTGCCAATTCGTGAAATTCGTGTTTAAAAAAAATAACCGTAGATTTTCTAGATCGAACCTGTTTCATCTTTAAAATCTGCGGTTTTTTTAAGCCCCATATTAAAATTATACAAGATTTTCCTCGCGGTTTATAATCCTAAATCAGAAAATTTTAAATAAATTGCAGTTGTTTCATTTACAAAAACCCTTGCAATTCCTGTTACCCTAATTTATGGAGAGTAAAAAAAGTTACATGCCGTTTAAAGTACTCTTCAGTTATATTGCATTACTGGGATTAGTTGTTACGGTTGGTTGGTTCCTATATTCTGAAAATAAAGTTTATAACAAACTCGAAGAAAAAATAGGCTTTGAAAAAACCAAGATTTTAAGAGTCAGTAAACTCTTCTCCAATGTATACAAAACAGAAAGTTTGGCCCGAAAAACGATCCAGACGAATTCTGAAAATGACTTTAAAAGTTATATTATTGAAACAGATTCCCTACGTGCAAGAATTGATACTTTAAAACAAATCGTTACTACCGACTATCAGAAAATTTTACTAGACAGCGTTACCTATTTTTTGTCCGAAAAAACAGAGAATATCCGACAGCTAAAAACCATAAAAAACAAAGCCGACGATGAAGTTTCGGTCAATACCGCTATTGACGAAATTACCAAAATGGAATTCAAACTCCGTAAGCTCGAGCTTCAGGATTTTACGAAAAGCCCTAATCAATTGGGAAATTACCAGCGAAATGTGCTCCAAAAATATGTGGATTATCTCAATCAGAATATTCCCGACGACAGTACCAATACGTTGAGTAAACAAGCCTCTGATTCTATCTTGGCCAATTCAAAAAAGCTATTAAGCAATGTCAAAATAAAAGCAGAAAAAAAGAAAGAATCGCTGAATTTTGAGGAAAACAAATTGCTTAAAAATGAAATCGCCATCTCGGAACAACTTAGAAAAGTACTTCGTATTATAGAACGTGAAATCATTATCAACTCTATAAAAAACAATTCTTTAAAAGAAAAATCACTTAAAAAAGTCAATGATATTGTAACGGCATCTGCCATTATTGGTTTATTGCTGACGGTGTTTTTCTCTATTTTAATTGTCAGCGATTACTCCAAATCTCAATTGTATAAAAAACAGCTCGAGATTGCTAATTTCAAAACCAAAAACCTGTTAAAAAGCCGCGAGCAACTTATCTCAACGGTAAGTCATGATCTCAAAACACCTTTGAGTACCATAGTGGGCTACACGGAACTTTTGGGCAATTCTGATGTGACCACCAAACAATCCTATTTCGTAAAAAACATTAAAAATTCCTCTGAATATATTTCGCAACTCGTTCAGGATTTATTGGACTTTTCCCAAATTGAAGCGGGGAAAATTAGCATCGAGAAAGTACCTTTCCTTTTGCCGGAGCTTATTGAAGAGGCTGCCAAAAATATTCAGACCGTTTATAAAAACAAAACCATCGATCTTATTATCAATGTTGACGATCAGCTGAGCAGTAAAATAGTCGGCGATCCGTTTCGTTTAAAGCAAATCCTGACCAATATAATCGGGAACGCTTATAAATTTACAGAAAAAGGCTTTATCAAAATCAGCGCTTATGTTGCGGACAACAGCGACTTTTTTGTTATTACCATTGAAGATACCGGAATTGGAATTGAGAAAGGAAACCAACAATTAGTTTTTGAAGAATTTGCACAGGCCAATGAAAATATTGAAAAGCAATATGGCGGAACCGGCTTAGGTCTGTCTATTTGCCAAAAAATAGTCACCATTCTTCAAGGAAGTTTAACTCTTAGAAGTACTTTTGGAGAAGGAAGTACTTTTGAAATCAGACTTCCTTTATTATTTGACAGTACTAAAAACACAACGGCTACAACCCCGAAACTGCCCGCTAACCTCAATACAAAAAAGCTGACTTTTATTGTTATTGACGACGATATTAATTTATTGAATTTAACCAGTGGGGTCTTAAAACAGGAAAACCATCATGTTTTATCTTTTAACAAAGCCGAAAAAGCGTTAGAAACCATTGCTACTACTGATTTTGACTTTATCATCACCGATATTCAAATGCCGGAAATGGATGGTTTTATGTTTATTGAAAAATTAAAAAACAGTGCGCTTTCGACATTCAAAAACCAACCTGTAATTGCGCTGACGGGAAGAACAGATCTCGATTTCTCCGTTTACACAGCGGCCGGATTCACCACAGTTATCAAAAAACCGTATTCCCCAAAAATGCTGCTTGAAACCCTCCATCATATTGCGGAAGATATTCCGCTCCCCAATAGTGAAATAGGAACTACTGAAGCTTTATCAACCAACGAATCCCTATACTCGTTAGATACCCTGAAAGAATTTTTAGGCAATGATGCTGATGCTTTGAAAGATGTTATCACCTCGTTTATTGAAAGTACTAAAGAAAATTTGACTTACTTAAACAAAGCAATAACAGAAAATGACACTTCTGAGATCAACCTTATCGCACACCGAATTGCACCGATGTTCAAACAAATTGAATCTGATAAAATTGCCGGTATTTTAAAAACTTTAGAAAAGAATGAATTTAAAAATTCTGATTTAGAAAGTATATTCAACAGTTTAAAAACCCAAATCGAAACTCTTTTTATCGCTCTCGAACAAGAAATAGCTTAATCTATATTGTATTGCTTTAGCTTATTGTAAAGTGTTTTTCTGGTAATCTTAAGCAGTTTAGCCGCTTCTGATTTGTTATTCTGTGCTTTGGATAATGCGTGAATAATGGCCTCTTTCTCGTTTTCTGACAAGGAGAAATTTCCTTTAGAATTTTGTTGTTTTTCGATTTGAAAAAATTCTGTTGGTAAAACTTCACTTTCAATATAATCACCGCGTGACAATAATGTGGCACGTTTTACGCAATTTTGAAGTTCACGTAAATTTCCGGGCCAGCTGTAGTTTTGAAAAATTCGAATTACATCCGGTGAAAAACCAATAATCTCTTTGTTTAATTGCTGATTGGCTTTCTCGAGAAAATAATCGGCAAAAACCATTAAATCTTCTTCGCGGTCTGTCAAGGAAGGAGACTGAATAGAAAATTCATTAATTCTATGGTATAAATCTTCACGGAAATCACCATTTTTAACAGCTTCCCGCAAATCTTCATTGGTGGCCGTAATAATTCTGATATCAACGTTAATTTCTTTGTTGCTTCCTACGGGTTTAATTTTTCGTTCTTGAAGTGCTCTTAGCAACTGAATTTGATTTTCATACGAAAGATTTCCTATTTCATCTAAAAAAAGAGTTCCACCGTTAGCCGCTTCAAAATAACCCATTTTGTCGCTGATTGCTCCCGTAAAAGATCCTTTTAAATGTCCGAAAAACTCACTTGCAGCCAATTCTTTTGGAATTGCACCACAATCAACGGCAATGAAATTATTGCTTTTTCGGGTACTTTGCTCGTGAATGCTTTTGGCGATGATTTCTTTTCCTGTACCACTTTCTCCAATAATTAAAACAGACATGTCTGTTGGACTAACCAATTGAATATGATCCAGTAATTTTTTTGAAGCTACAGAAATTCCTCGTACAAATTCGTTCTCCGTAGTGGCAGTTTGTTTTTTGACAACTTTTTTTTCTTTTGTTGGAACTTGAACTTGCGGAGTTTGCAAAGCGTTTGTAATAACCAACAAAACTTCATCGGGATTAAACGGTTTCGAAATATAGTCTGCAGCGCCATTTTTGATCGCTTTTACAGCCGTATTCACATCGGAGTATCCTGTCATTAAGATCACAGGTATTTCGGGATTTGAAGCCTTAAATTCAGTCATAAGTACAATACCATCAGAGTCCGGTAATCGAAGATCCGTTAAAATCAAATCGAATAATTGATTGTTAACTGCTACTCGGGCTTCTGCAGCTGAAAAGGCAATGATTACTTCATATTCTTTTTTTATCAGGAACTTCTCCAATAATTTGCAGAATGAAATATCATCTTCTATTAGTAATATCTTTGGCATTGTTTTTTAGTGACTTTTTTGCTAAAATAATACTATTAAACTTGTCTTTTCATAAAATTTTGCAAAAAAAAAAGAGATTGTTATCCAACAATCTCTTTTTTACCAAAAACATAAATCTAATTCACCTAATTATATTTTCAACCAGTTGCCATTGACATCTGAGTAGACAGTAGCCTTTTGGTCACCAACTGATATATCTAATTTGTACTCTTTTTTCTCGTTTACATAAGCTTTAACCAATTTTGCACCAGGGTACGCTGTTTCCAATGCCGTTTTTACTGCTGCCGGAACAGCATCTGTACCAACTTCGGTATATTCGGTTTGGAAACTTGTTTCCGTTTTCACTTCTTCAGAATGTACAATTGTAGTGGCATAAATGGATAGGCTTCCTAAAACGATTGCGGCTATTAAAACGATCTTTTTCATATTTTTTCTTATTTAACTATGTTTCCCGCAGCATCAGAGAATATAATATACTTTTTGTCTCCTTTAGAGATTTCAAGCTTATACTCTTTCTTCTCATTTACATACGCTTTTTCAAGTTTTGTACCTGGAAAAGATTTTTCAACTGTTGATTTTACTGCTGCCGGAACTGCATCTGCACTAACTTCCTTAAACTCATCTTGAATAAGAACGGATTGGTTTACTGCATTTTCTAATGATGGAGTTGTGGCTGCATTAACAGTTAAACTTCCTAAAACGATTGCTGTTGCTACTACTAAATTTTTCATAATGATTTTTTTATTGGGTTGTTTAATAATTAGTTATTATTTTTTTAGAATATTCCCTTGAGCATCGGTGTATACTACTGACTTTACTTCTCTTACAACGATCTCAATTTTATATTCTTTCTTTTCATTAACGTATGCTTTTTCAAGCTTCACCCCCGGATAGGCATTATCTAAAGCTGTTTTGATGGCTGCCGGAACAGCATCTATTTCTTTATACTCCTCCTGAGTGGTTTCTAACTGGACTTTTGTGGTTTTGATAAAAGTGGTTCCAGCCTGCATTGACAAAGTTCCTAAAACGATAGTCGCAGTGATCATTAATTTTTTCATAAGATATAGTTTTTAAGTTTACTTTGGTTATTTTTTAATCCAGGTTCCATCTGCATTAGCAAAAAGATTTCCTGTTTTGTCCCCAACGGTAACTTCTAATTTATATTCTGAATTTGCATTTTTGAATGCCTTGGCAAGTACAGCAGTCGGATAAGCTTTTTTAAGAGCATCGGTAATCGCGACTGGTACTTCCTCCAGCTTCACTTCAGTATATTCGTCCTGAACTGAGATTGTTTTTAGGCTTGTAGTAGTTATCGGAGAAGTTGAAGCAAATGAAGTCAAAGTTCCCAAAACGATTGCGGCTGATAAAAATAAATTTTTCATAGTGTGTATATATTTTATAGTGTTTATTGAATGCTTTTTAAGAGAAACCAAGATACTTATTTTTTGATCCAGGTTCCATCTGCGTTAGCAAAAAGATTTCCCGTTTTATCTCCAACTGTTACTTCTAATTTGTACTCTGAATTTGTATTTTTGAATGCTTTAGCAAGTACAGCAGTTGGATATGCTTTTTTAAGAGCGTCTGTAACAGCAGTAGGAAGTTCCTCCAATTTAATCTCTGTATAGTCATCCTGAACTGAGATCGTTTTTACTGTTGTGTTACTAATTGGAGTAGTTGAGGCAAATGAAGATAAACTTCCCAAAACGATTGCGGCTGATAAAAATAAATTTTTCATAATGTATATGTTTAGTTATTTAATAGTTGTTATACGCTTTAGGATAATGAAATTATTATGCCGTAAGTACAAAACCAACTATCAAACGCCCTAAGCTCTTATTTTAAAAGGCTTTAAACAAAATATAACAAAACTCAAAAACAAACAAAATTGTATACTATTACGAAATAGTGTGTAAAAAGTATACACAAATAGTGTTTACTTAGCGAAAAACCAAACCGGCAAACCGGAGCGTTTTTTTAAACGGTACTGATAAACTAACTATAGAAACAAAAAAAGGCTATCAAAATTGATAGCCTTTAAAATTATTCGATTGGATTCATTTTGAAAGTATCCATAAATGCAGTAGTATAATCTCCTGCAATATATCTTGGATCATCCATTAATTGTCTGTGGAAAGGTATTGTCGTTTTCACACCTTCAATAACGAACTCATCCAAAGCTCTTCGCATCTTGCTTATTGCTTCTTCACGAGATTGCGCTGTTGTAATTAACTTGGCAATCATCGAATCGTAATTAGGTGGAATACTATAACCAGAATAAACGTGTGTATCTAAACGTACACCGTGACCACCTGGCATATGAAGCGTAGTAATTTTTCCCGGTGAAGGGCGAAAATCGTTATACGGATCTTCAGCATTAATACGACATTCTATAGCGTGTAATTGTGGTAAATAGTTTTTTCCGGAAATTGGAATTCCTGCAGCCACCATAATTTGCTCACGAATCAAATCATAATCTATAACTTGTTCTGTGATCGGGTGCTCTACCTGAATACGGGTATTCATTTCCATGAAATAGAAATTTCTGTGTTTGTCAACCAAAAATTCTACTGTTCCTGCTCCTTCGTATTTAATAAACTCAGCAGCTTTTACAGCAGCTTCTCCCATAGCAGCACGCAATTCGTCTGTCATGAAAGGGGAAGGTGTTTCTTCAGTAAGTTTTTGGTGACGACGTTGTACTGAGCAATCTCTTTCAGAAAGGTGACATGCTTTTCCATAAGAATCTCCTACAACCTGAATTTCGATATGACGTGGTTCTTCAATAAGTTTCTCCATGTACATTCCGTCATTCCCAAAAGCAGCAGCAGCTTCCTGACGTGCGCTTTCCCAGGCTTTCAATAAGTCTTCTTCTTTCCAAACAGCACGCATTCCTTTTCCACCACCACCGGCAGTAGCTTTAAGCATTACCGGGTAACCAAATTCTTTAGCCAGTTCTTGTGTTTGTTCAAAAGATTCTAACAATCCGTCTGAACCTGGAACACAAGGTACTCCTGCTTCTTTCATGGTAGCTTTTGCAGAAGCTTTGTCTCCCATTCTGTCAATCATTTCAGGAGCGGCACCAATAAATTTGATTCCGTGTTCCTGGCAAATTTTAGAGAATTTAGCATTCTCAGAAAGAAAACCGTATCCCGGGTGTATTGCGTCTGCATTGGTAATCTCAGCAGCAGCAATAATATTTGACATTTTCAAATACGATAAGTTACTTGGAGGAGGTCCTATACAAACCGCTTCGTCAGCGAACTTAACATGTAGACTTTCTGCATCAGCTGTAGAGTAAACCGCTACAGTTTTGATTCCCATCTCTTTACATGTACGAATTACACGAAGTGCAATTTCTCCTCTATTCGCAATTAATATTTTTTTAAACATCTTACTTATATTAAAAATTACAAATTCCAATCTCCTAATTCCAACTCATTGGATTTTGTGATTTGTCTATTGGAATTTTTAAAAACTATGATGGATCAACTAAAAATAAAGGTTGGTCAAATTCTACAGGAGACATATCGTCAACAAGAATTTTCACAATTTTACCTGAAACTTCTGATTCGATTTCGTTGAATAATTTCATTGCTTCAATTACACAAAGAACATCACCTTTAGCGATAGTGCTTCCCACTTCAGTGAAAACGGCTTTATCCGGAGATGGTTTTCTATAAAACGTTCCAATAATTGGAGATTTTATAGTGATATACTTAGAATCTTCTGTTGCAGCTGGTGTATCAGTGTTAACATTTACAACAACCGGAGCTGTCTGCTGAGGAACTACTGCCTGTGGCAATGCAGTTTGAGCAGGTAATTGTTGCACATAAGTAGCTTCTGTTACATTTGTTTCCAAAGTTGTTCTGATCGTGATTTTCACATCATCCATTTCCAACTTAACTTCTGCAACTCCCGAATTTGCAACAAATTTGATTAGGTTTTGAATTTCTTTTAAATCCATAATGATTTGTTTTTAGTTTTAATTTATTTCTTATCGTAAGCCCATTTTAGGTAAATAGATCCCCAAGTGAATCCACCACCAAAAGCGGCAAAAATAATATTATCTCCTTTTTTTAATAAGTGTTCAAAGTCGTTTAGCACTAATGGTAAAGTTGCTGAAGTTGTATTACCATATCTTTCGATATTCATTAATACTTTAGAATCTTCAAGCTCCATTCTGTTTGCTGTCGCATCAATAATACGTTTGTTTGCCTGATGCGCTACTAACCAGCTTACATCTTCTCTAGTCAAATTGTTTCTTTTTAAGATCAATTCGCTGGCATCAGCCATATTAGTTACTGCGTATTTGAAAACGGTTTTCCCGTCCTGAAAAACATTGTGTAGTTTGTTTTGTACGGTCTCTGCTGTAGTAGGAATCAGAGAACCACCGGCAGCGATCTTAAGAAAATCACGTCCTACGCCATCACTGCGTAAATATTCGTCTTGTAAACCTAAGCCTTCATAATTTGGCTCAAATAAAACAGCTCCTGCGCCGTCTCCAAAAATAATACAAGTCGCTCTATCTGTATAATCTACAATTGATGACATTTTATCCGCACCAATCAATAATACTTTTTTATACCGTCCTGACTGAATATAAGCTGCAGCCGTAGACATTCCGTATAAAAAACTTGAACATGCTGCTTGCAAATCGTATGCAAAAGCATTTGTAGCTCCAATTTCCGTGGCAACAAAAACTCCTGTAGAAGCTACTGGCATATCTGCTGTAGCCGTTGCCATTATAACCATATCAATCTCTAACGGATCAATATTTGCTTTCGCTATTAAATCCTGTGCTGCTTTTATAGCAAGAAACGATGTTCCTTTGTCAGCATCTTTAAGAATCCTTCTTTCTTTTATCCCGGTACGAGTGGTAATCCATTCGTCATTGGTATCAACCATTGTTTCTAAAACTTTGTTCGAAAGTACAAAGTCAGGAACATAAGCTCCAACAGCGGTAATTGCGGCTGTGATTGTATTCATTATATTCTATTATTTCCTTCCAAATACTCCTATTTGAAAAATTTTTAAAAGACTTGAAAATTACAAAAAAAAACAAAGCGAATTTGTATCTATTTTCTTAAAAAAAGAAAATTATAACCAACAAAAAAAACTCCCACGATGTGAGAGTTCCAGTATTTTTTACAAAAACGTATTAAGCAACCGCTACAGATTTATCGATAACAACTTGCCCTCTGTAATACATTTTACCTTCATGCCAGTAAGCTCTGTGGTATAAATGTGCCTCTCCAGTGATAGGACATGTAGCGATCTGAGCTACAGTAGCTTTATAATGTGTTCTTCTCTTATCTCTTCTTGTTTTCGAGATTTTTCTCTTAGGATGTGCCATTTTACTATATTATTTATCCGTTAATAGTTTCTTTAATTTGTCCCAACGCGGGTCAATATCTTCTTCTTGTTTACTCTCTTCTTTTTGTTCTTTTACGGTTAATTCATTCAGTTTTGTTAAAGCTTCGGTTTGCAAACTTCCGTCTTTTACTCCTGGATGAACTCGTTTTAGCGGTACCGAAAGTGCAATCATCTCATAAATGTATTGTGCTACATCTATTTCATGCTCTCCATGCGGCAAGATCAACAACTCTTCATTATCGTTATTGAATTCATCTCCGAAGCGAACAATTAATTTCATTTTCCCTTTTATAGGCAAATCAAATTCTTCGCTTGTCAGATCACAAGGTACATTTATAGTCCCTTTGTGTTTGAAATCCAACTCCATCATGTTGCTTTTCTTATCTAAAACTAAAGCCACTTTGATATCCGAACTTTGAAATTCGTCGTAATCAAAGTTCTCAAAGAACGCGTTACTTATTTGATACTCAAAATGGTGTTTTCCTAATTTTAATCCTACGAAAGGAATTAAAAATTCTTTTGTTTTGCTCATTTCAACATCAATTTATCCAACCGGTATCTAAAACTCAGATACCTGAATTGGGGTGCAAAGATATAAAATTATTATAAAACTAATAATCTTATTCACCTTTTTTTGTTTATAACTGTTTTTCTTTTATTTTAAGAGGTTTTTGAGTAATCTCCTCATGCTGATTACGCGAGCGAAAAATATCAATCGCAAGGTAAACGGCCTCTTTAAATGAATTGTAATCTGCAACATCTTTTCCGGCAATATCATAAGCCGTACCGTGGTCCGGCGAGGTTCTTACCTTATTCAATCCTGCTGTATAATTAACCCCTTTACCGAACGAAAGCGTTTTAAAAGGAATAAGTCCCTGATCGTGATAAGTCGCCACAACAGCATCATATTTTTCATATTGACTGCTTCCAAAAAACCCATCTGCGGGAAATGGTCCGAAAACCATAGTTCCTTTATCGAATATTTTTTTCAAAACCGGCTTTAAAATCAAATCATCTTCTTTTCCGATCACTCCGCCATCACCACAATGAGGGTTCAACCCTAAAACTGCAATTTTTGGTTTCACAATACTAAAATCCTGAATTAAGGACTTTTTAATGGTTTCTATTTTTCTGGTGATCAATTCTTCTGTCAAATGAGACGAAACCTCATTCAACGGCACATGATCCGTTAGCAAACCAACTCTCAAATTATCCTGAACCATCATCATAAGGGCATTTCCTTCTAATTCTTGCTCTAAATAATCGGTATGTCCCGGAAATTTAAATTCTTCAGACTGAATGTTGTATTTATTAATAGGAGCTGTAACCAGAACATCAATTAATCCATCCTTTAGCGCCTTTGTAGCCGCAACAAAAGATTTTACAGCATACTCCCCTATTTTTACATCATTTGTTCCAAAATTGACATCTACACCTTCTCTCCAAAGATTAAAGACATTCACTTTTCCCGTCACTACCTGGTCTAATTTATCTATCCCATGAAACTGAATGGTAGAAGTCACGCTTTTTTTAACAAACGAAAGTATTTTGGCATTAGCAAAAATAACCGGCGTACAGAGTTCCAACATACGAGAATCTTCGAATGTTTTTAATATAACTTCGCTTCCAATACCGTTTAAATCTCCTATTGAAATTCCAACAATTATATTTTCTGCTTTTTTATTCATGTGCTCAGTTTATTTATTACTAATTTTGATGTGCAAATTTAGTAAAATAAAACAACAATGTTCACAGGAATTATAGAAACCCTAGGAAGAATTCACGAAATACAAAAAGACCAAAACAACCTTCATGTAACCGTTGAGTCTTCTATCACCAATGAATTAAAAATCGATCAAAGCGTTTCTCATAACGGCATTTGCCTAACTGTTGTCGCCATAAAAGACAACTGTTACACGGTAACCGCAATCGAAGAAACCATTCTAAAAACCAATATAGGTGACTGGAAAGCCAACGACATCGTAAATCTGGAAAGAGGAATGAAACTCGGAGATCGTCTGGACGGACATATTGTACAAGGCCACGTAGACCAAACCGGAACCTGCACCAACATACAAGAGGCAAACGGGAGCTGGAATTACACTTTCGAGTACGACAAAAACCTCAGCAACATTACTATCGAGAAGGGATCCATAACCGTAAACGGAGTAAGTCTTACTGTTGTAAATTCAAAAACAAATGAATTTAGTGTCTCAATAATCCCGTACACTTATGAAAACACCAATTTTAAAAACTTTAAAATCGGAACAAAGATTAATTTGGAATTTGATGTAGTAGGAAAATACATTTCAAGACTTTATTCGATAAACAAATAGCCTCTAAAACATGCTATATAAAAGAAAAGCTTCAATTTACATTGAAGCTTTTCTTTTATAACTATTTTTATATACAGTATGTGCTCCCAGAAACAAAGCACCTACAACTAAAATTATTAAATTTTGATCAATAGGCCCATCCGGCGGAGGCGGAGGCCCTGCAGCTGTCTTACTAGTCCTGGCCCTTGGTTCAGGAGGACCATCCTCAGCCCTAACACTCGAAATACTAATCAAGGTCAAAAGAAATACAAAAAAAACAGGCTTAGATATCTTCATAATTTTCAATACGCTGAAAAACAGCACAGTACATTATTAAAATTATTTTTCTTATTATAATTCTCACAAAAACAAGTGTTTACGCTCAAAATTATTGGCAAATGTATAAGATTTTCTTTCAAATGCAAGTTTTACAAATAAAAAAAGCTTCATAAAATTTATGAAGCTTTTTTACTATCTCAACTAAACAAACTACAAATCAGCCACAAAAGCTCATAAGCTTACAAAAAAACTTCCTTGAAGGAAATCTCCATTCATTACATGATAACCAACAAATATCAGGAAGTGGTAGAATCATTAACTTGATTTACAAAAGAAAAACGGAATACTTCCAAGAGATAAAAATTACAAACCCTCATCAGCATCTGATGTAAGACAATTAAATTCAAATAACATTAGGTCGATAGCATCTTTCGTAATAAAATACGTTACTAAAAACAGCGACAAATTTAATTGTCAAGTTTGGAATTGCTCCCGCCAAGTTTCAGAACTCTATACAGATTCGAGCTTTGTAGATGAATTTAAAAAATTAGACGCTATACTGAAAGAATTTGAAGTAAAAGACCACAGCAATAGAGCTATTATAAAAATGACAAACCTTAACAGACAAACATTACCACTCTACAAAATATTGGACGATAAAAACAAAGCTATGAACAACTAAAAACAAAATTACGATAACAAACAATACAGTAATAAAAGATTTACCTAAAGTATAAAATTTGCAACATTTGATTCGGCTGACGAAGATCTTTTCCTTTTTGAATACGCACTAGCAATTTTAATTTATAATGGCGCAACATTTAACCAACTTCTTGAAGTTGCAAATAAAATTAAAGACAAAGAAGAAAGAGAACTTATAAAAGAAATAACCACCAATATGATATTACTATTTATAAATCTAAACCCCGAGTATATTTATTTATTAAATGAAAATTATAGAAAACTTGAGTTTTGGAATTCTCTAGGAATAAATTTCTAAATTTAAAAAAGCTAACCCAATTAAGGATTAGCTTTTTTATGTTTTTCATAACTGCTTGTCTTTAATTTTTCAACAAATCTGTACACCTTTTTTCTAAGCTGCAATTCTGTTGCTTTTCTCTTATCCTCTCTATTTATTTTAAAATTGTATGAAATCTGTAACTCAGCGTTCACATCCTTCTTCGTTATATAGTCGGGAAAAGAAATATCAATTACACATGTTCCCTTAACTCCATCGATATCAAAATTATATTTTAAAGAAACAGAAGCAAAAATAAGCTTTGAATGATATAAATTATTTTTAAGTAAAATATGATTTTGCAATTCCCTACCATTTAACTTTAAAGAATCTATTTCATCCAAAAAATCCTTAACATCAGCATGAGCTTTTTCATTTTCATCTAAGTAAAGATCGATGTCAGTAATGGAAACATAATCCAAATAAATACAGAATTTTGTCGTAAATGCATACAAAAACTGTATTCTATTTTTATTTGTGAAGCCATTAAATTTTATTCTAATAAAATCATCATCAGGCTTTATAATCTTTCTTTCTTTTAAAATTCTCTTAACCTCACCCCCTAAAATACTATTTATTAAAATAGTCTCTTTAGATGTAGAATCTTGCTTTACTGAAAGTTCAATATCGCCCTCTTTAGACTTACTAATATAAATTGCCCCACTATGCAAACTTTCACTTTCATTCCAGTTCTCAAGTAGGTTTTGTTTCTTAATCTGATAACTAAAAACAGCTTCACCATCATCAAAATAAAAATGAGGTGTTCCAACTAAACTAAAACCTGGGTCATAATGATGTGCATCGTTTATCAATTTATTTAAATTAATATTTTCCGAAAAAACATCTGTTAAATCTAAATCTGTAGTACATTTTATTGTAGCTGTCCTATACTTTACAGTTTCGTCCTTAACTTTTTGCACTTCCCACAAATCATCAAATTCGCTTGGACTTATCAATGTTTTCATCAATAATGGTACAGAAGAATTTTTTTCTGAATGCCCCAAGAAAACACCTTTTTCTCTAAGTATTGTATTAAGATTAGAAGAAGTAATACTCCCATTTGTTAAAAATTGCCTAATCCTATCACCTTGTGGTAAAATATCTTTCTTCATAATTAATAATTTCTAAAATCCTCTGTATGCTTTTTCAAAAACAAATTTTTCTCGTGAATGTAATTTCCAAATCTTGCTAACTCCTTTTTCACAATAGGCGAATGTTCTAAATCATTAAAATCGGGAAACGATAATACTGTAGCCGATATAGAACCTAAGTGATCAAAACCTTTTGCAAAATCTAATAATTTAGTAAAATTGCTACTTGAAAACTCATCCTTTGAAAAAATCAAAAGCTCAACTTTTCCATCTTTCGCAATACGCACAGGTATTATATCTGAAAAAAGATATTGTAAAGGCAAAAAGTCGCCAAAGCTTTGCGATTGCAGATTAATATTATTTAATCCGGTATTGTGATAAACGAACTTCAAATTTTCTTTTCCAAATTCTTTTTTAGCATTTTGAATTGTGTCAACAAAAAAGCTTAGTCTATTGTTATCTAAAACAACTATTTTATCAAATACTAGATCATTATCTATTTGAATATTTGAAATCTCAGATATTATATTTTTACTTTCATCACTTTTGTTAGATGCCCAAACTAATATACCTACGACCTCTGTTTTATTTACATTGGAAAAACCAAAATTTGTATCTGCAGATAATTTCGAATTTTTAAAACATTCAAGTGTATGAGCTAAATCAATAAAATGCTCTTTAAAAGTTGCTTTAGGGGAGTTCGGATAAGGTTTTGAAGTAAACTTAGATGAAATGACACCTACATCAAGGGTTTGATCTTCCATAGGACTGACCATACTAACAAATGCATCTATTCCATGTGTTGTTCTATTTCCTTGAGCTTTTTTATCTTTGTGCTTAACGGGCTTGTTGCAAATAATAGATTCCCCATGTAACACATTGCCATACCCTAAAATATCCCTAAAAAAGTAATCAACTATCTTTTCCCCTTTTTCTCCTACAGACTTAGACCATTCTCCCATATTAATAATCAATTTTAATGAATGCTAATATTAAGAATAAAATCCGTACAAAAAAATTAAAAATACAATTATTAAATAATTCATCTCTAGAAATAAAAAAGCCTTACAAACATAATGTTTATAAGGCTTCTGAAGAATTGACTGTGGTCCCACCTGTATCTCAATTAATGGATTTACATGTGTTTATATAGACTCCTATAAACTTTCTGCTGCAAATATATCAAAAACTACACTATTATGGAATACTATGGATGTACGTGGGTTTGAGCATCACTTGAAAGAAACCATTTAAATCTATTTAAATGATACCTAAAATTATTTGATTTACTAAATCCAACAAATGAGTAGCCGACTGTTTATTTAACTCACCTCTATCAAATGGAGGATTATCTCCTCTATAATTTGTAACTTTTAGCAATCTATAACCATGCGTATTAGCTAAATGCTCAATATGAGCCGAAACATCATTATAAACTCTACTGGCACAAATTATGATATCGCAATTGTGTGCCAAAACATAATCACTCAATCTATCATGTAGATTATAACGCCACAGATAATCCCCCATACTCTCAATACCAACTTTATAACCGCCACATGTAAGGACGTCGGAAATTTCACCCAGAGGTAAAGGTGTTGGGTATATATGTGAAGGATTAATATAACGAACTATTAATTCTTCTCTTAGAAACTTTATTGTCCCTGTTTTACCACAACCATGTTTACCCCACAATTGAATAATAGTTTTTTGTTTCATTTAATTATACTTTAAATTGACTAAATTCTCTTGAATTATCAATACTTAATTCATAATTTATAAAGTCAATTATCCAACTATATTTGTCTTTTACTTTATCGCTGATATCAGTATTGATTTCATTTTGGCAAATTGCTAAAACCTCCTGTAGGATTACATTTTTATCTCTTAAGTCTTCTTCCTGAAATGAATCATTAAAAAGCCCTTCTATTCCTCCTTTTGACATCATTTCTTGCAAAATTTGATCTGCTAATTGTGAAGTAGATATTCTGTAATTAAAAGGATTTATATAAACTTCATTTGTATTATCAATATTTAAGATTTGACTGTAATCCCAATTATTATGTAAGTCAGAGCTTTTGAAAACATCTAAAAGCTTTTTACTTATTATTACTCTTGGATAGTTTGCTACTTTCGATTCTAAATTATATGCTTCTACTAATCCACCAGAGAAAATTATATTTTCATCTGAATAATATGACCCTATTGTAATTGCTCCGCGAGTAAAAATACCTTTTTGTAAAAGTAGAATTTGGTAACCACTCAAATATTGATAAAAGAACCAGAATTGATCATAAAGATTATAAGTATTATGTTCGTTACCATACTCTAAGGGCACAGACACACATAAACAATCAGAAAACAATTTAGCTTCAATACATTCCCTAAAATTGAAAGCAAACTCATTATTCTCTTTCGGTAGAGCTTTTATAAAACCACCAGCATTATTCATCGCATGAATTAAACTTTCTAATATTTGATGATTACCATTATCGTAATCTTCAATCATTTTAGAAAACCCTAATATATCAACAAATGCAATTATTTTAGTTGTTGTCATTTAATTTCCTTTTGATAAACTTTTAACTACTTCTCTAAAACTATTTAATGCACTTTCTAAACTATCAATAATTTCTTGAGCTAGTATTTCTGGTTCTGGTAAACTATCTAAATCAATAAAACTATCATCTTTTAACCAAGTAATATCAAAATTAACTTTATCTCTTAAAATTAACTCCTTATAAGTATATCTTCTAAATCTCCCTTTCAAATTATCTTCATTCCAAGTTTCAGATGTTGTAACCTTGTCCTTAGACTGATAACACTCAACAAATGATTTTAAATGCTCAAACTGCAATGGATATTTTTTTAATGTATGATGTACATTAGTTCTATAGTCATAAAACCAAATTTCTTTAGTGTTGGGAGTTTTTCTTTTACTTTTTTTCTCTAAGAATAAAACATTCACTTTCACGCCATTAGCATAAAAAATACCAGTAGGTAATCTCAAAATTGTATGAAGATTAGTTTCTTCTAATAACTTTTTCCTAATTGTTTCTCCTGCACCTCCTTCAAACAAAACATTGTCTGGAAGCACAATTGCAGCCCGGCCATTTTCTTCTAACATACTTATAATATGCTGAACAAAACATAGTTGTTTATTACTTGTAGTAGTCCAAAAATCAGTTCTCAATATATATGATTCCTGCTTAGCTAATTTTTCATCATTAGTTATAGTGTAAGTACTACTTTTTCCAAACGGCGGATTAGCCAATACAATTTTTACATTATTTTTTGGCAGTTCAAGTAAACTATCCTCAACTTTTATCTCAGGAGTTTCTTCCATATCTCCAATTCCATGTAAGAACAAATTCATTAAACAAAGCCTTGCAGTTGATGGAACAATATCCCACCCATGAAATGTTTTAAATTGAAGAAACTCTTTTTTATTCTTATTCTTTAATTCTATTGAATGATTATTATTCAAATACTCTATTGCGCCAAGAAAAAAACCACCTGTACCACACGTAGGATCTGATATAGTCTCTAATGGTTGAGGCTCAATACATTCGACAATGGCTTTAATTATTGAGCGAGGAGTAAAATACTGACCAGCACCACTGCTTTCTGCACTTTTTTGTAATAAACTTTCATATATATCACCTTTAATATCTACCGATTCAGAAATCCAATTGTCTTCATCAAGAAGCTCAACTAATTTCTTTAATTTATAAGGATCATGAATTTTATTTTGGGCCCCATTAAAAATGTTACTTAACATTTTTCCCGATTGAGATAGCACATTTAAAGCATTTATATAATCTAATATCAGTCCTTCAAGGGGATGTTTTAAAAAAAATTGCCAATCACAATTTTTAGGTATATTAAAGTCCCTATTATATGGTGGATTTGAATATTCATCAGCCATTTTGAGAAATAACAAATATGTTATTTGTTCAAGATAATCACCATAACTTACACCATCATCTCGCAAAGTATCACAAAATGACCATATTTTTGCTACTAAATTATTAGTTATCATATTGCAATCCTTTCCATATAATTATGTAGATCATCCGACATATTTTTTTCCATATAATCATAATATGCCCATTTTAATGGATATTCAACTTCCAAAGATTCAAAAGTTTTTTTGTATTTATTAATATATATTTTAAGTAAAATTGAAGTCTCATTATTATTATCAATTCTAGCTGAATTAATTAATTCTTTAATCCATTTTTTATAGTCATTTTTAAGATGGCTCTCATAACGAGTTTTTATTTTATATATATCAAACCAAGATTGATTAAAATCATCATTTGGAGAAATATTTACAATCCATTCTCCATTATAATTAGCTAAATTTGTTTCAGGGTGAGTACTTCCATCAAGAGTAATCAACAGATTTTGAATTTCAAATCCTCTTCTCATCACAAAAGGATATTTAAATAATCGTCTATTGATTGTATTGAATAATATATCTTCAATATTCTTAAACCTTCTATTACAATCACTACAAGCTGGAGCAATATTGTTATCACAAATAGATGTTAATGGATATTTAGCCTTATATAATAAATGATCATAGTCTTCCTTACCTAAATCGCTATCAATTAATTTTTTTAAAGCACAAAAAGGGCACATTTTGGAATCGGGCAACTTTTTATAAAACTTATCATAATGAGCATCAATCTCCCAAGCATTAGTTTTTAAATTACTCCATAAAACATCCATTAACTTTTTTAAAACTAGATTATCATTTAGTATACCGTTTAAATAATCAATATGAAGTTTGTTTGCTTCAACTTGATTAAGATTTTCTAATATTAATTTTAGTTTTTGAGAATATAAAACTAACTGATAAAATTCTTCTTTTTTATCACCGTCAATTTTCTTATATGCATCAAAGAAATTTTTAAAAGCATCTTTTATGGTATCATTTCGCATTCCATTGGGTGCAATTTCACCCTCAATGTTTAAAAAGGATGCGTGAAAATAATTTTTAGGCACAAAACGAGAATTTGCCCTTACATCTTTTAGCTTTTTAATAAAATATAAAAAATGAAAATATAACTCCCTAAATCTCCGGTGCTTGATAAATTCGTATCTATAAAACATCTTATTATTTTTCTTTATTTTTTAGAATTACCATTCTATTTACAAGACTAGCTTTTTCAAGAGAATCTCCAAAATCACTTAATCTATTTTCAATGACTTTAGGATTATTTTCATGTTGTAATTTCTGTATTTCTTGTAAGGAATTTTCTGAAATCGGAGGATTTATATTAAAAGCCATTTCTAAAATGTTGTCAAAGGCAGTACCGTAAGTTTCTTTATCAGGTTTGCAAATCAAAATTTGATTATTATCTTCTCGTTTGAATATAAATACTTGTTCTTGTTTACAATCTGAAACTACAAATGGCGAATGAGTAGTGATAAAAACATCTAATTTTCTATTTGTAGTTATTTTCTCTAAAATTCGAATGAATTTTTTTCGCCATGTCGGATTAAAATGAGTTTCTGGTTCATCTAATAGAAACAAACAATTCTCTTGATTAATCATTAATAATGTACCGAAAACATTTATAAATTGATGTTCCCCATCACTTAATGATAGGTAGTTAATTTCAGAATCATCTTTTAATATAAATTTTAATTCTGAATAATTTAATACCTTATTAATATCAGAAACAATAGGCATTTTAGTCACAAGTCTTCTTTCTTTTCTCTCTTTTTTTATTTTATCTCTTGTAGTTTTATCAACAATTAAATTATTTAAAAGTTCTAATTTATAAAGACATGTATAGAGTTCCAATGCAGAAGAAAAATTATCTTTAAAAGCAAGAATTGTTTCTTCATTTATGTTGAATTTTAATGTATTTAATTGATGCTTCTCATCAACAATATTTTCATCAGAAATATTAATTAACTTTTGTTTCCATAATTCTAATTCAGGTGTTAATATTACCCCCCCTTTAGTTCGATTAGGAGCTAATGGCCCGAGCGTTTGTATTGTGATAACAAAACTTTTTAATTCCTTAATTCTTAATTCGTTTAATATAAACTCAAATTCAGGCAATTTATCTTTAAAAATAAAGCTACTAATTACAATACCTAAGTTAGTATTGTAATTCATATAGTACAATCTAGGATCATAGTCTATGTCTGAATAATCATTACTGTCTTTTATTTTTTTTGCTCTTTTCCAAGTATATTCTGCATATTCATCATAATAAGAATCAAAGGGTAAACTTAATGTTTCATTCGATCCTGAACTATATCCTGCAATTTTTGTTGGTATATAATCTGAAATACTTAGTGAAGTTATATCTAAATTTTCAATACTCTCCGTTCCTTTTTTTAGTATCTCAATGTGCAAATTTTTAAAACTTGTTCTTATAGTATCACATTCGAAAATCACCAGATGAATTTCAGTGTTAACATATATTTCATACTCAATTCTGAAAGCAAATGGAGAAAATATCTTTTTTTGATCTAACTTGTTTTCATTTCTGAACAAATTATCTATATATAAAAAGATTTCTATAATAACTTCCAAAACTTGTGACTTTCCAGAACCATTAGCGCCAATAAAACAATTTGCATTTATAATATTAGTCGTCTCTTTTTCAAAAAAAAGATCAACACCCTTTAATAAAGGTTTACTTTCTATGTCATAAATTTTAAGTCTTCTAATTTTCATACTTTATTAAACTGTATTTGTTTAGTTTCAATATTGTAGTTCTTTTTGATGTATCCTTCAAATAAAAGTTTATCCCATTGTTCACTTAATTGAACAATAGAAAATATATTCAGTTCTACTAAATCTTCAAATCTAAAGGGAACATTACTAAATTTTGAATTAATAATATCTTTTAAATCATGTTTAGCCTTAGAAACTTTAGTATGGCTTTTTACAACTTCTTGTTGCTTAGCAAGGATTTTTTCTTTTTCGCTCCTTATATTTTCAAACAATTCTTCAGTTGATAAATTTGTATCAAATCGATCAATTAAATCTCCCACAAATGCTTGTTTTAGAATTTTATCTCTCAGGAATCTTGTTTTTTCTAATTCTATACGAACACTTTTTTCTTGAGATTTTAACTCATCATGCTTTTCATTGAGAAAATTAACGATCTCTCTTTGCTTTTCTATATCAACATCAAAAACATCTAAATTCTCAAATTTAGTTTTATTAATAATACTAATTGTAGTTGATGATGAATTTTCAACTAGCTGATTTTTAAAAAATTGTGACAAACAAAAATATAAGATATATTCTGGGATATAGTCTTTATTGACAGTTATTTTGTTGATTTGTTGATTAAACCCTCCTTCTTTTTTGACAATTCCAACTTTACCTAATATACTACCAATGCAGGTAACTAATATTGAGTCAACTTCAGCCTGTGATATAACATTCCAACCTTTTTTTGAAATTTTCATTTCGGATTGATATAACATTAAATCATCACCTAAATCGGATGGTTTGAAAAAATTCACATCACCATCATAAAATTCTTTATTTATTGTACTAGGAGTTTTTCCAGTACTTACTACTCCTATATTTTTTATTTTTTTTATTTTGCTGTTATCGTCTTTAATAAAAAATTTATTTCCTATTGAAAATTTCAATTTTTCTAATGACTTTAGGCTATTCAGCAAATTATCTTCGGAGTTCTTAATTTGACTAAATAATTCTTCAATTTTTTCAACAATTTTATTTTGTTCCTCAATTGGAGCTAGAGGAAATGGAATTAGTTTAAATTTACTTGTAGAAAGTTCTAGAAAAGTTGTTCCACTTGCCATATTTTCTGCAAGTTCTTTGATTGCTTTCAAATAATAGTAAACATATTTAGGGTTTACTAAATCGATTGGCAAGATTAAATTTTTAAATCCTTGATTAGTAGCCATTTTATTTTGAGCAATAGCAACATAGCCGATTGGAGCACGAGACGAGAAGACTATAGAATTTTTAGGTAGAAGGATTGCTGACGAATATTCTAATCCGACTTGAGATATATTTCTCCTTCCTTTTGATATATAAATATCTTCATAACTTGATAAATCAGCTGGAGTTATCCAAGGAATATTCCCGTTCCAAAATTCAGGATCTTTAGTTGATGGAGTTCCCCCGCTGACAACAATACCGATGTCATCTAAAGTAACCCACTTCCATGTGCTTGGAATATTTGATAGTTCGTTATTCACTTTGTCTTTGAGTATTTAAAGAGGTAATCGATTTAACTGCACAATGTAAGTTTTTTTTAAAGACTGTACAATTTTTTAAGTTTTGATTTTGGAAATTTTATTTCATAAAAAAATCCTCATAATGAGGATTTTAGTTTAATCTATTAGCTTGTGAAAGGCTTTATTGTTAGATTTGTTAAAACCAAACCAATGAACAATCTAGAAATTTTCAAATGGCTAGCTATATTTTCTCCAATTATTAGTGGAATAATAGTAGGTGTTGTAACTCATAAGCTTTCAAATCGCTCAAAACGTATAGAGATTCTATATCAAAACAAAATTCGAGCATTTAATGAGTTACACAATATACTTATTGATTTTAGATTTGAATTAGAACCGAATATTTATAATAATCCATTTCTTGAAAGAAATTCCGATGCAAAAGGTTCAGTTGAAACTCTTAGCCTATTAAATAATGCTCTTGTACGTAACAGTATATATCTTAATGAGGAAAGTAGAAAATCAGTAATGGATTTGGTTACCAAGATTAATTTCTTTTGCAATTTTCAGAAGCAGGATTTTGAAAATATTAATCCTTATATAGATATGGCAGTTGAAGTTAAAAGAGTAATTGACATTCTATATAAAGATCTTAATCTTAAATAATTCTGTGTAATTGAATTATATATTTAACTAATAAAAAACCTCTAATTAAAGAGGTTTCGTTTTTAGTTTTTTTGTAAGTTCAAAAAGCTTCTAAATTAATAGAGGCTTTGATTTATATATTCCGACTAACAAGTTACTAACACCTTGTTCTTTAGTAAAAAGCATCATTTTAACTTTAACATCACGCTTAGATTGTTGTGGTTAATATAATAAAATAGAGAGGTAAGTTCACTCTTACCCTTTTTATTAATTCTGGTATGAAGTGAGTATACTTATCTTAAATTTTATTTCTCATAAATTTTCCAAATTCAAAAGAATTATCACTACAATCTACACTATTATTTATCACTTTAGATTTAGCATTAAACCACTTTTCGGTTACATCTCTCTGAGATGCCATTATTTCTGTTTCTGTATTATTAACTTGATCTGTTAATTTAAAATAATATTGCGTGTAAACCTCCTTAACTGGATAGTCGAGATACTCAACAGGAAAAGTACATGTTTTTATTTTATCTATAATCCATTCCTCATTGGGCTTCCAATTGCTTCTAAATTGTGGTGTAATACCATCTCCTAATAAATTCTTTGTGTAATTAATATCACTACATGTTAATTCATTTCCATTCTCTAGAACAATTATCAACTCAGCTGTTAATGTTACTTTTTTATAAATGTTTTGTGTATTATTTTTTAGTATGCCTTTAAAGACATGAGTTGCCGTACGAGGCTTTTGCATTTTATCAAGTGAGGAACTCAACACAACAAAGTCACTAAATATATTTTCAGTACAAATAAACATATCAGTCCCGTCTTCATTTTTATTTTCGGGGAGCTCTTTATTAGTTATGGAATTACATGATAAACATATTACTGTGACTATGATGCAAAAAAAAGTTGATTTCATTTTCAAAGATTATTGATTAATAATTGTTAAGATTTTCACTTTAGGTTTTAGAAAATTCTTATCACAAATATCAACATTTTTTAAATACTTACACAGGTGCAAGTGCAATATTTTTCGGCATTAACTCACTTTGTCCAAATGCAAGTTTATGGACAATTCGAATATAGAACCGATAGAACAATATATAATTGATACAGTTAGAAGAATGCGGATAGAAAAGAAAATTTCTCAAAAAGAGTTGTCTTATGCTTTAAACTTGTCAATTGGTTTTATAGGAAATGTGGAAAGTTCAAAGTTTAGAGCAAAATATAATCTTTCACACATCAACAAATTAGCAGAGATATTTGAATGTTCTCCTAAAGATTTTTTACCACAAAGTCCTCTCGAGGACAAATAAATTTTCTCTAAATATAAATAAGACCTTAAAGCACCAATTGTGCACTTCAAATCAACTACAAGTCAAACTTGCAAGTAGTAATTAGTCTTTGATTTGTACAGTAACCAATGTTATACTGTAGTGTAATTAGATTTTTTTGTTGTAGTAAATTTGTCCAATTTGTTATACTTTCTTTACTAACATTTAATCTTTGTGCGGTATGTTCTCGTGAAGCGAAATATGTTTTATCTCCTTTACTCATAGAATTATATTCCCCCCAAAGTAGTTTTTCTCCAGTTCGTAATTTTGGATTGTTATAAATTCCAGAAAGGATATAAATAGTTCTTTTATCTTCAAATGTGGTTGAAAACTCATCAAACTTAGTGGTTAAAAAATACGTTTGTTTCTCTTTGGATAAATATCCTTGTGCAACTAGTTTTTTTCGGCAGTCTCCTACAATATTACTATGAAGCTGGAGCAACTTACCAACTTGAATATTATTCATTGTATTACTTCTGATCTTTAAACTATACGTATAATCCAATCCTAAAATTAATTTGTCGTTTAATGACAATTCATTGTTCAGCAGAATTTTATATGGAATTTTAATTATAAGTGGTAACCTATTCTCAGTAGTCATTTTATTTTATTTTTTACAGCGGTCAAATTCCTATTTTTATCACCATTTTGCATCTCATTACACCTAATTTTGCACTTCAAACTCACCTATTTTGCATTTCAAATTCACCAATTTGGCACTTATAATTAAATAGAATTAATTAAAGAGTTAGATAAAAAGAGAATTAAGATGTGTAAAATTGCAGAACAACTACTCATTTTGCTACGCAATGAGGTTGTTCTGGGGTATTTGGTATTTTTTGAAAAAAAAAATACACTTGTAAAATGTTGTTTAGTTTATGTAAAAGAGAGGACATTTACCTTGTAAAGTATTTAAAAACCAACTTATAAGTTATGCTTTCAAGAGGTTATGTCGTATTTCTTTTTAGGCTTGAAATTAATTAAGCTGATGTTTCTTTGAGTGCCTTCCTCTTAATCAAAAAGACACTGAAAGAAACTTTATTTATGCTGATTTATCAAGGTATTTCAACATCAAATCAGCGTTTTCTTCCTGAGATATTTTTATATAACTTGAAAATGCTTTTTCTGTACGATGTCCTGTTATTTGCATAATTACTCTAGTTGGAACACCTCTCTTAAACATATTAGTAGCAAAAGAACGTCTTGCAGTATGAGTACATATCAATTCCCATTTGGAATACGACTCTTCAATTCTCTCTTTGCCCTTGTTTCTTATTTTCAAAACCTTTTCATCAATTCCTACTAAACTTCCTATCTCTTTAAGATGTCTATTCATAGTTTGATTAACACAGGATTTAGGCAAACTATTAGGTTGGTCTTTATATTTTTCCATGATGACTTTCACTTGATCCAGTAAAGGAATAGTCACCCACTCATCTGTCTTTATTGTCTTTATTCTAAGTTTATTATCTGCAATATGTTCAGGTTTAACTTGACTAAAATCACTGAATCGAAGTCCTGTATAACAACCAAAAACAAATAAGTCTCTAACTCGTTCTAAAACAGCGCTTTTCTTTAAATCTAAATTTATTATTGCCTCAAGTTCTTCCTCAGATAAATAAATATTGTTTACTTCTTCTTTTATTGTTTTAAAGTTTTTATGATGAAAAGCGTTATTCGAGTTGAATCCTTTTTCAGTTGCATCATTTAAAATTACTTTAATTATTTTTATAACCTTTCCAAATCCATTGTTAGTTAATCCTTGAACTCCAGTATAAAAATCTAAAAAATCATAATAGAAATTCATATCGATATTATGCCAATCTAATTTTACCTTTGCATACTTCTCATACTTTTTTAGCTGATTCAAAGATGTTTTATAAGCTTTAATAGTCCCCAAACTCTTATGCTTCTTACTGATTTCTAAATACACTTCTGTGTATTCAAAGAAACTATATTGATTCTTCTTTTCTTGTAATTCTTTACCATTACTGTAAAGTCTTTTAACATAGTCTTTTGTTGGGTCTTCTCCTGAAATAAGTAATCCGTTAACAATGTCTTCTACTTTTTGTTTAATTGTTTTGATGTATATATTGAAACGGTCCGATCCAGAATAACTCCTTTTTACTTGTTGAGCCTTATCATCCCAATACTTCTCATCAATGTTTTTATGAGCTGTAAAGTAAGTAACCTCCTTTTTGTGCGTGTACCTCAACATCAACATAGACTCCTTACTTTTTATTTTTCGTTGATGTTGCGATTTATTCAGTACAAATTTTAATGTTGCCATATTTTTATGATTTATTTGAGATAACATTACCCCTTATTTCAACATGAATTAGCCATAAGGGGTAAAATTAGTTTTGCTTAAAAAGGTAAATCACAATATAAAGAATCAAGATCGCCAATGGCTTTACGTCTTTTGCTTTTTTGAGAAGAAGACAAAGGGCTTGAATTGATAATCTCTATAAGTTCTTTATGGATTACATTAGAATTTCCTTTTGCTTTTTCTAAATTTTTCAATTCGGCGTACAAAATATTAATCAAATCATATTTTTTAGGGAGAACCTTTGTATCATCTTGTAGAATTAATAAACTTTTTGTTTTGGATAAGAATTGCATACAGAAGAGTAAAACGGATTCCCGGCTAGGTTCTACAAGTAAATCCTCAAATACTACATTCCTTTTAAAAATTTGTTTTGGATTAGTTATTTTTATCTCATATTTAACAACATTGCTTTTTGGAAAACGTTCAGGAGAATACGTTTTTTTCAGTTTGGCATTATAAACGGCATCGTATATTTTGAAGAAAATACCATTATTTTGTTGAGCATATATTTTTATCTGTGGTTTGGAATATACCAAGTCAGAATCTCTCATCCCTATAATTTTTTGTATTTGTTCTTCGGGGTTTTCATTAACATCTTCAAATCCTCCGTATTCAAACTCGAGAATTTCTGCTTTTTTTATATCAATTCCTATAATGGATTTTATTTCAGCATAAAAGCCTGTAAGTTCTTCCTGCCCTACACTTCTGTAGTTATATCCAAACAGAAAATAAGGAATGCTAAGGCTAATGATGACATCTCCGTTGCTTTTTGCATATAATCTAAAGTTTTTGGCTTCTTTGATGATGTTTGGAACTAAAACGTATTGCTTTCTTAAAGTTGGATGCGGAATAAGGTGATTCCAATTGATTTGTTGAGCATCTACAGAATCTACTTTTAAAGAAATATAATCAATCTGTGTTTTGTATAATTTTGTGTTCATAATATTATTGTTTTAATATCGGGAAATATCAGCCTAACCTACGCAAGAATTAAGCTGAATTTCATACAGATAAAAGTTAGAATTATTAATTAATCTTTTGTTTTTAAGTTCTTTCTACATTCAAAAGTAATTTCTCGCATCTTATCTTCCACATTAGAATTCATAAAATCAGAATAAGGACAAGATTTTAAAAAGGTGTGATTTTTTTTCAATATAATTTCCTCATTAATAATATTTTTACTGTGAGTATAACTAGACATTATTATGTATTCCAATTCTTTGTCGTTTCTTATAAATTTTCTATACCGTTGACTAGCCTGTTTTAAAGAAAATCCGTCAATTCCAAATTTATACTCAAACAGTTTTTTCACTATCGCTGATTCAGGCAACATAAAATTTAATTTTTCTACTTTTGCATTAGAGATGTCAATATTTAACATCTCTTTTATTGAATTTCTTAACTGTATCCAAGGGTTGTCTTCAGAATTATGATCCACAGTATCGAAGACCAGTTTAGGCATTCTCATATCAATTTTTGCATTTTTATTTGAAAATTCTAGCTTTAAATCATCCGACTCATATAATTTGGGATTAAGTATAAATTGCTCTTTTTCAGAATGGTTTTTTACCAAATTTTGTAGACAAACACTTTCTTTCTCTACATTTTCAACTGTCAACCTTATACTGAAAACAATAAGCTCATCTCCAATTGTCTTAAATTTTGGCAAATGAGATTCTTTAGTTAAAATGGAATTGTTTTTTGTTTCTGCCTTTTTCATAATATTGAATTTTAAAGAGTTACTATTATTATTGTTTTTATATTAATGAGCCATCGCCCAATTTTTACCAATTGAGAGTTCTACTTTCAAAGGAATTGATAGTTTTACTGCATTCTCCATCTCGTTTTTTACTAATTTTTCCATTATTGAAACCTCATCGTCAGGAACTTCAAATAATAATTCATCGTGAACTTGGAGTACTAATTTTGATTTGAGGTTCTTTTCTATGATTGCTCTATCACAAGCTATCATCGCCATTTTAATAATATCAGCGGCACTACCTTGAATAGGAGAATTCATTGCAAGACGTTTTCCTTTTTCTCTTTCCGACATTTTTGAAGAACTTAACTCAGGAATTGGTCTTTTTCTTCCGTAAAGTGTTTTGGAATAACCATACTTATCAGCAAAAACAATTAATCCATCTAAGAAAGATTTCACTCCACTAAAACGTTTAAAATAGTCATCCATTACTTTTTGAGCCTGTTCCACAGAATGTGATTTTTTTGTAATTTCAGTCAATGATTCTGCGAGTCCATTTGCTGTTTTTCCATAAATTAATCCGAAATTAATTGACTTTGCAATGGAGCGTTGTTCATTGCTAACCTCATTAAATTTTACTTTGAAAATCTCACTTGCCGTAAGTATGTGAATATCTAAGTCTTCATTATAGGCTTTCAACAAAAAAGGATCTTGGCTCATTTCTGCGGCTGCTCGAAGTTCAATTTGAGAATAATCTGCTCCAACAAACTGACAATCATTTTCAGGGATAAAAACCTCTCTAAATTTAGATTCAAGTACTTTCAGTCTATTTTTTTCTTCTGCTTTTACCTTTACATTTGGAATGTTTTGTAAATTTGGTTTACTACAACTAAATCGACCTGTTGCTGTTCCAATTTGATTAAAATTGCCGTGTAACCGTTTGGTTTTAGAATTGACTTCTTTTAATTGATCACAGAATTGCAATAGACTTGTTATTTTTCTATAATCCAACAACAATGGAATTATTTCATGGTCTTTAAGCAACTTATTTAAGTGCGATTTATCCACAGAATAATAGTCGCTTTTTGATTTTTTACTTATTTTAGGCTGTATTTTTAAATCCTCAAAAAGCAGTTGACTCACTTGTTCGGAACTTTTTAAATTAACCTCTGAATTGGATAGTTGTTGAATTTGCATTTTGGTAGAATTACTTAACTCGTTTAATTCAAGTTCTACATTCGATAATTTTTTTACATCAATTTTTACTCCCTCCAATTCCATTTTAACGAGAACAGGTATTAATTGATGTTCTATATTGATAATTGTATCGTTCATAATTTAGATTTTAATTCGTTATTGATATAATGATATAGTTGAAAAGTTTGGTCTGTGTCCTCACAAGCGTATTGCGTTAATTCTTCTGGAGGAACTTCTCTAATTGATTTTCCTTTGGTTAATTCTTGATAATCGACCTGTGCGTAATTCAGGTGTAATTTTGATATTTCTTTTAAGCCATGCGTTTTACGGTTTGGGTCTAATAAATAATCCATAATTATGGTGTCCTTGATAGTCCCGCCAATTGCAATTTCATATAATTGCAAAAATTTGAGATCAAATTTTGCATTATGAAATACCTTTATGATATTTTCATTTTCCAAAAAATGAAATATCGGTTTGATAAAATCATTGACTTTTGTTCTGTGTTTTGGAAAAATAATATTGTAACCTCTACGTTCTTTAAAAGTCAATGCCATGCAAACAATTTTTTCATTATGAGCGTCAAGTCCTGTAGTTTCTAAATCTAGTGCTAAAACTCCATTAGGGTTTTCGCTAAAATGCTTTTTAAGTTCTTTTACTAATCGAGTCATTTTATTAGCAGTATCAACAATTCTATAATCTGTCGTAACATCTTTAATCGTTGTATAACTTGCAAGAGAGGATTCTTCTACTACTTCAAAATATACTTTACTGTTGCTTGGAGTTTCTATGTAATTAATCTCTTTATATTCGAAATACTTTTTGATTCGAGTGGTAAATGTTTTTTGTGTTGGTAGATATTTGTATGAAACATAACCACCTCTGATAAAAGTCTGAAACAATTCCTTTTTATGTAATCTTTTAGTTCGAAGTAATTCCTCATCTAAAAATTCTATCAATTCAATACCGACATCATTTATAAGTCGTCTCTCTTTTAAATTAATTGAACTTGCTTCTATTAATCCTGTATTGAGATATTTTTGAATACAACACATCATATACATAGAAAACTCATTCCATTGATTCCTATCCCAATCATCAAAAAAATAGTGTCCAAAGTCTTCATAAACCGTAAGATGTTCTCCGTAATGTTCTGAAAACTCTATCTCATAACGTCTTCTTTCAGTACTGTTTCCCGAAGGAGCTCTCAGCATATAATTTGATGTAATAAGCATCTTTGGAGCACGATTGAAAGGAATATAAATCTCGGGTTTGTATTTTTTATTGATGGTAAAACCATCTGTTATTCGCCCATAAAACGACTCAAAATTTTGGTTTTCTTTAGCGTCATTAATTGCAGCGATATTAGTTTGTGGAGTTGCTCTTTGAAGTGAAAAGATATTCCGAATATCAAAATCTTTACCTGATATATCACATACAATTCGCACAAAACTTAATGCTTTTACAAAAAGAGACTTCCCAGTACCACCTGAAACAATATTTAATTCGTTGATTGAACCATCCAAAAGTATAACAGCTTTTGATTTTGCTGGGTTCTGAAAACGATGCATCAAGTAGCCTAAAATGGATTCAAAAGCGTTTATTCTATTGGTCAGTTGATTTGAAATATTCCTAACAAATAGCTGAAAAAAGCAGATTAAAGTGGACGATGTTTGTTCTGGAAACTCAAAATCTCGGTCAATAATTTGTTCCTCTAATACATGACCGTTTAAATCCTGATAATCAACTAAAACAATTGTTTCTTTATCTATTTTTACCGCAGTATTTTTAAAATATAGAAAACACTCTTTTTCAGTATCAAAGTGAGGACTAAATTCAATTGTGGGGAGAAAATACAATGTTTTTTCATCCATTAAAATTCTTATTCTAGAAACCCAAGCTTCATGAACATCTTTAATTGTGAATCCTTGATCTGAAAAATTTTCAAAACTATTTTCCAACCATTCCAAACACGTTTGAATCATAAAGGATTTATCAACAATCTTCACTATATTATCTTTAATTTGAATGTACTCAAAGGCTTCATTTATTTTGGCTTTACAAAAATTCAGAAATTGTAAAAAATTGATAAAATCCATAGTTGTTACATATATTTTTCCTTTTGCAGTTTTGCGAAATGGTGTCGAAATAATTTTCGGTATTATTTCGGGTTTTTCTCTTTCCATAAATTTAGATTTTAGATTTTTTGATAAACTGCTCGACTTCTGATAGTTTATAACGCTTAGCGCCTCCTACATTACAAACGGGGAAGTTTTTATGAGCTTTTTTTATCTTATAAAATTGAGAAGAAGAAATTCTAAGAGCCTCACACAATTCATCAGGTTTCAAAAGATTTTCTCGGTTCGCAGGCGTCCCTACAAGTGCATTAGAATGTTCTAATAGTTGAGAAATAACTTTCTCAGCTATACGGTTTTCTAACTCCGAAAAGAGTTTCAAAAAATGATTAAAAAGTGCTTGGTCTTCCATATAATTTCAACTTTACAAAGCGAAATTATAGAATGAAAAATGGTTTATTTAATGATGTGTAAAATGTCGACAAAATTTACACGCTTTACACATCACCTATAAGTTATTCGTTGGGCGAATACTGTTTTCGATTGATTTCAGGAATATTTTTAACTGGTAATCAGAGTTTTCCATTTTTTTTCGATAATATTTTTCTCTTATGTGAATGAAATTATTAAACATAATTTTAGTAAAATCTGTTTTACTAACATTAGGTAAACTAAGTGATTCTTTTGGCTTAGAGTAGAATTTTTTACGAATATCAGTTATTTTTATTTTATCTATATCAATAAGTAGTAGTCCTTTATCGGTAGTTGAAACTTTTTTCACTTCACCTTTTTCTAGTTGTTTTATGTAATCTGCATAATAATCCTCATACTTCTTTTTTTCTGATTCATAATATTGAGTATAGCTAATATAAAGCTGATGAATCCTGTTGTTAAAATCTGACATATCGTGAACTTCTATGTAAAGAAAGCAAACTGGATACGGATTATTCTTGAAGTCGAAAGAATTAATAAAAAACCATTCTATATCATTCTTAGAAAATATATCAATGAAAATATCATAAACTTCTTTCTTAAAAGTAGTTTTATTTATTGCTAAAACATTGCTTCTTTTTTCATAATTTTCTAATGTTTGCGGAATAAAATAAAGAGGTAGTCTATGATCTATAGCATCTTCTTCAAATAACAATGGCAAATCCTTGAAAAATATATTTTTACGTTTATAAACTGCTGCTAATCGTCGTAAAGACCTCCTCATTCCTTCAATGCCTAAAATAAAATTTCGACTATTTTCACGAATTAATCCAAATACCTCATCATCAATCCATTCATGCTTTGATAAGTGCTTAAGTTTTTGCTCTGAAAAATATTCTGCTCCATATTCACAAATAAAGTACTGTTCCAATATATTGAATTTCCTTATTTTGTTTTCAAAAACATCTAAATCCAAATTATCAATTTTAAGAAACTCTTCTAAGAATTTAAACACATTTGATACTGATTCAAGAGATAAATCTGTTAATTGGATAGAAGTACGGTCATTTCTGTTCATATATCAGTTCTATTAGTGGGACTAGTTAAATCTATAATGTGAATTCAAAGATAAAATATATAGATTGACAAAAACGGAAACATTTTCAATCTCTTTAGGCTAAGTAATATAAAGGATAAATAGTAAAATTAGTTATGTAATTTACTAATAACAATATCATTTCAAAATTAAATTTGGAGAAGTCATACAATCAAACAAAGTCAATGGTGGTAAGGTTTTCCGAAGAAGTTTGAGCATATGTTTGAGCTCTAATAAAAAAAGCCTCAATAATCTCACGATTATCAAGGCTTTACGAACTTTAAAAGTGGTCCCACCTGGGCTCGAACCAGGGACCACCTGATTATGAGTCAGGTGCTCTAACCAGCTGAGCTATAGGACCGGTTTGAGGTTGCAATATTACTACTATTTTTCGTTCACTCCAAATATTTTAAGAGATGTTTTCTATTTAATTTGCAACTGCCACCCTTATTTCACAGAACACAATTGATTTTCAATGGCTTATTCAGGAATAAAAAAACACATTTTTTTATCTTATTTCCTGACAAAGCTCCACCAAAACCCCATTTGTGTTTTTTGGATGCAGAAAAACTACTAATTTATTATCCGCTCCTCTTTTCGGTACCTCATTAATCAACACAAAACCTTCGTCTTTCAGTCGTGTTATTTCTGCGTGAATGTCTTCTACATCAAAAGCGATGTGATGAATCCCTTCTCCCTTTTTTTCTAAAAACTTCGCAATTGGACTTTCGGGATTTGTGGCCGTCAAAAGCTCAATTTTATTAACTCCAGTTTGAAAAAAAGAAGTCAAAACCCCTTCACTCTCTACCGATTCCATTTTGTATGACGGAACGCCCAGTAATTTTTCGAACAACACATTGGCATCCTCCATGTTTTTTACTGCAATTCCGATATGTTCTATTTTATTTACCATTTCTTTTACTATTATTTAAACCTGCTCCTTATTATTGATTCACATACGTATTAAAATAACCACATTCTGCAATCACATCCTGATAATACTTCGTATCCGAATACTCTTTCTTCAGTGTTTTAAATCCATTCCAGGCAATAAAATTAATCTTATCGTCCTCCACTTCCCACCAACTGTTTACCTTATTGTATTTGTTGTTGTAATATTCGTTTCGTTCACACTTGGAGATTAAATAGACACATTTTGCTTTTTGTTCTTTTGTTGTCGCGGCTTCAAAGGCTTTTTGGTAATACATTTTTGAAACAGTACAATCCGTGATCATTCCTTTCATTGCACTTCTAAAAGAATAGGGGCTCGAGCCGTAGCCTACAATATTGATTTCGTAAAAACTTCTTCCGTTCCCAAAATGAGTGATATTGTAAAAAGCATTCCCAAGTAACAAACTATTGGTATAAACATCTTCTTTCTGAGCCAGTTTATCCTGCATGGTTTTTATGGTATTCAGGAATTCAAGCTGAGAATATTTCTTTTTTTGATAAGCCACATGATCACAATCATGACAGTCTTTTATATTTCCATTAAACGGATTTCCTGAAAAGGTACGATACTGCACCGAGTCCGTTTGCTGTATAAAAGCAATCGCCTCCGGAATTTTATTCTTAAAAGTGGCCTGAACAGCCTGAAAGTTATTGATATCTTTTAATTTAAAGCCATAAATCCCAGCCCCAATTTTCTCTATTTCGGTTTTATTGGATTTAGACAGAAATGCCTTCATCTCCAACAGCTCTTTTTCGTTATCATAAAAAGCATTACCCGAATTCCAATAACCATAAGAAGAAGTACCGAAAACTTCCGCCATTACAGGGTTTGCTTTTGCTTTGTAAAGCGCTGCCAAATAATTTTTACTCCATAACACTGCATTCTCATAACGAAACTCCTGTCCCTTGTATGTTTTTGGAAGCTCCTGATACAACCAATTCAAATCAGCCAGAATCGTTCTCTCATTTTGATCTGTCAATTTATCAATTTTACTCAGCGCATTCACAAAACGCAACAACCTCAACTGATATCCTGCCAGTTCTGTCTTCGGAAGTGTTTTTGCCGCTTTGTCAAAATTCTTATCCGCACCGGCAAAATCTCCTTTCAAAGTTTGTAAATAGCCCAGCGCAATATCCCACAAATAAGGTTTCTCTGTATTCCCTGCCGCCGCAATTTTTGCTGTTAAATCAAAAGCAGTTTGATCCATTTTAGCATAATTCTCTACTCTATTCTCCGCAACCGTTTGCAATTTGGCCGGAACATTATCCCCCATATTCTGTTGAAACGAATAATTTATTTTTCCCTCCTCAATATTAATCAATCGTGTTAACAAATAATTCAGATGTTCGCTTTTTGAATCTAATGCGTAAATCTTTTCAATAGCCTGTTTTTCATCTTTATAATAGCCGTGAATAGCCCAAAGTGCCGCTTTTTCTTTGTTATTTTTAGCCATCGCTAAAGATTTATTCCAATCTGCAACATTCTGCGGATGAAAACAATAAGCCGTAACCACTCGCAACTCCGGACATTTATCAAAAACCTGCGCATACAGATAATTTGAAACCGCATACTTTTTTTGCTGATAATTTATTCCTGCCACATACGAAAGAGCTCTGTAATATAAGGTGTTTTTAGGAACTGAAGCTTCCGTTTTATTAAAAAACTGAATTGCTTTTTGCTTGTCATTACTATAAAATCGTGCTTTCACAGTAAGAAACCAATACCTGTTTTTCAGAAACGGATCTGAAGTCATATTGTAAACATTTTCAATTGACTGAATCATCTTCTTGTCATTGAATGTTTTAGCCACAACAGGGTCATAACTCCAATAATCCTCGCCGATAGAAACCGTTTCGATCTTTTGTGCCAAATACAAAAATTCAATAAAACTTTTGATTTTAACCTCTTTCAGACTCACTACTTTTCCCCATTTAAGCGAAGTCTTATTCTCTTTTTTCGTTTTATAAAAAACATGAAGCTGCTCAATTTCAACTTTATTCTTCAAGGGTTTATTTCGGTCCTCATATGCCCTTTCTTCATCAGGACCAATCAGAAAATAACGCACAGTCGCAGCATCCGCCTTTCCCTTTAAAAAATTCTCCCAATCCAGTTTAATATTGTCATTAAACCTCGAATTGTGCTCGGTATCAGAACCGATTCCATAGAAGAAATCTCCCGACAAAAAAAGCGGCGCATAGGACTTATCTGCAAACGTCTCCGGTGTAAAATTCGAATTATAACCAAAATAATCCCAATCGTCTCCGCCTCCACAGGCATAAATTATTCCGTATGCAAAAAGCAAAGCGGCACTAGAAACAAGAAACAACTTGCTCAAAAATATTCTTTTCATAGTTTTTTAAATTGAATTCGTCTAAATCGTAAAATATAATTTCTTTTGGCGCTTGCCCCGTACTTTCGCCCAACTCCTTCGCCATTTGTTTCAAATCTTCAGGAGTAATGGCCTCGATTTTCAGCAGGTCATTTTCTTCATAAAAAACTCCATTTTTATAGTTTGATTGTTTTACTTTGAAAAAAAAGGCACTTGTCTGCACAAAATTCTCATCCTTTTGAAGTTCGCTAAAACTCAATTTAGAACGCAATCCAATCACTTTTTGATTTCTGATATGAACTCCCCACGAATATATAGGTAAAGCAAAATCGAGATGCAACGGATATTTTTTTAAACTCTTAAGATAGCGCGCTGCAATTTTCTGATCGTAAATAGAATTTAACGAATCGGAGGCAATGGATCCCATATTGTAATACATCAAAACACCGGAATCGACATTTGGAATTTTGGTCTTTTTGAAATATTTAACCTGATGCAAGCGAATCGTTGCCGAAAGTTTTTTCTGCGAAAGCTTTTTAAAACGCTCCACAAATTTCAAATAATTATCCTTGCTGTTTAGAGACCAATCACAGTCAATTTGGACTTCCCGGAAGGCAATTTTATTTACAGTACTGATCTCCTCTACTAATTGAACTGCTTTTTTGGCCAGATTTTCAACATCTAAATTAGATTGCAACATGACTTTATTTTGAATAAAAATCACCGGAACAACATTAAAATTAGCGACATTTCCCTGAAACCGTATCGGACTAATCGGAATTGGCTCCTTTGTCTGAGGTTGCAAACCAATATCAAAATAACGGATATAAAGCTTCGTTACCTTATTTTCTTCCAGGATCTCTTTTTCGGTTTCAGACAATTTGAAGATTGTTTTCCAATAATAAAAGGCAATTGCCGGCTTATCATTTTTACTGCAGGAGAAGAGTAAAAAAACCAACATACCCCAAAAAACTTTTTTTATCAAAACTTGGAAAAATTATATTTAATGTCAAAAATAAGAAATTATATCAAATCCATTATTTGAAAGCATAAAAAAGCAGCGGAAACAAAAGCCTGAAATCCTAATAAATGGATAAAAAATTTCAATTAAAGCAAATATAATCGTTATTTTGTGCAATCAAATTTAAAAACGTTATGTTGAAAAACAACCTCAGATATATTTCACTTTTATTAGTCTTTTTAATGTTGAGTTGCGCCAAAAGAGGCAGTATAACGGGCGGATTAAAAGATACCCTGGCTCCCGTTTTAAAATACAGCTCACCGAAAAATTTTACGACTAATTTTACAGGAAAGGAAATCACCCTGACTTTTGACGAATACATAAAACTTAAAAACGTCAACAAACAGCTGATTATCTCGCCACCAATGAAACAAGAGCCGATAATCACACCCTCTAATGCCAGTAAATTTATAAACATAAAATTTAGAGACACCTTACAACCTAATACCACGTACAGTTTAAATTTCGGACAGAGTATAACAGACAACAACGAAGGAAATCCATACAACCAGCTGAAGTACGTTTTTTCTACGGGCAGTTATATCGATTCGCTTTCTATTAACGGAACAATCAAAGATGCCTACGAGAAAAACGTCGACAACTTTGTCTCTGTAATGCTTTACGAAGTCAACGATACTTTTAAAGACTCTGTAATTTACAAGCAAAATCCGAGATACATCACGAACACGCTGGACAGTTTACGAACTTTTAAATTAGAAAATCTAAAAGCCGGAAAATATCTTTTGGTAGCTTTAAAAGACAAGGGAAACAACAACAAATTCAACCCTAAAGAAGATAAAATCGGGTTTCTGAAAAACTACATTACAATACCAAACGATACTGTTTTTGAACTGGAATTATTCAAAGAAACCGTTCCGTTAAAAGCCTTAAAACCGATACAGGCTTCCGGAAACAGACTGTACCTCCCTTACGACGGAAAACAGAATTTCAAAAATAAAAAGCCGAAAATTGTACTTAAAAATAAGTCTGAAATTCTGGAGACGATTGTAACACAGTTTCCTAAAAAGGATTCTTTACAGGTGTGGTACAAGCCCATAAAAACCGACTCCTTATCGATGGAGATTGAAAGAGAAAATTACAAGAAGAAATTCACTTTTAAAATCAAAGACCAGAAAAAAGACACCTTAAACATAAAGGCGGTACAAAGCGGAACAATCAACTTCATTGAGCGATTTACCTTAGAGACCGAAACACCTTTGGTAAAATTTGATAAATCTAAAATCAAATTGATCAACAAGGATTCTGTTGCAGTTGATTTTACTACTGAATACGATGAATTCGATCAGAAACTCTATGTAGATTTTAAGAGAGAACCCCTGGAAAAGTACAATTTCACCTTTTTCCCGGGAGCTTTGACCGATTTTTACGAAAAAACGAACGATACTTTATCGTATAAATTAAACACAAAAGAATACGAAGATTACGCCAATCTTAAATTGAATTTACAAAATGTAAAGCGTTTTCCGATTATTGTAGAATTGATAAACAAAAAAGGAGATAAGATCATCGCGACGGAATATTCTGAAAGCAAAACCAATTTTGAATTTAATCACATAGAGCCCGATTCATTTACTATTCGTGTAATATATGATGACAATAAAAATAAAATATACGACACTGGAAACTATCTGGAAAAACAATACCCTGAAGAAATCAATTATCTACAGGAAGCTTTTGATGTGAGAAGCAACTGGGATTGGTCACAGGATTTTGACTTAAGCATTCAGTACAATCCTGAACTGGAGAAAAAAGTCGACGATAAAAAGAAAAAAGAAGAAGCAAAAAAGAAAAAGACCGCCTTCTAAGTTTTAGTTCAATAAAAGTATTCGATCAAAATAGAATGAGCTCTCAAAATAAAGATTTCGAGAGCTTATTTTTTTTTTTATAGAGAAATCGCAATTGCGTTAGAATCAATCGGATCTTTCGAAGAGAATCCCTCAATATCATTTAAGACGTTTTTCATTCCTGCTTCAACTTAAAACTTCACTAATTTTAAACTAAATTCAACAATAGACTAAAAAATGGAAAAAACAGAGAATGAATTAGTCCTAAGAAAAAGCTGGTGGAGCAGAAACTGGAAATGGTTTTTACCACTAACCCTACTATCGATCCTAAGCTTTGGATTTATTCTATCGTCAAATATTGCAGGAAATACAACTGATATCGTTCAGGCCTATTCCGATAATTCTCTTTTTGAAGATGCGATACAAAAAGCCAACACGAATCAGGAAGTTTTAAAAATTATCGGCACTATAGCACCTCTTGACCAATTGGCCATTTTAGAAGGAAACACCTCGTATTCTAAAGACCATAGTACTGTTCATTCTTCTGTTAGAATACAGGGCACCAAAACCAAAGGTAAACTGGATATCACAGCCTTCAAAAAAGGAACAGGATGGGCATACACAAAAATTGTAGTTCGCATTAAAAATTCAAAGAAAGAAATCAAAATTTTGGACTAATTCTTTAAATCTTTATTTCATTAAATCGTAATAGTGAAATCATCTCTATCACTTAAAAAATCGAGTTTTTTACGGGTTTCCAGCATTGTATTTTTATCGATTTCAACCACAAAAACACCTTCCTTTTCCTGAGGATCCAAAACAGGATTCCCGAGAAAATCTATCACTTGGGAGTGACCGACATGCTCATACTTATTAGCATCCAGGCCTACTCTGTTTACCGCAACTACATAACTTAGATTTTCGATTGCACGCGCTTTCAGCAAAGCGTCCCATGCATTTATACGAACTTTCGGCCAGTTGGCAACGTATAAAAGCAGGTCGTAATTCTCTACATTTCTAGCAAAAACCGGAAACCTCAAATCATAACAAATCTGAAGACAGATTTTCCAATCTAAATATTCGACGATTACTTTCTGGGTTCCACCGGTATAAAATTGGTTTTCTCCGGCCAGCGAAAACAAATGGCGTTTATCATACTGCTGCATTTCTCCATCCGGAAAAACAAACAACATTCTATTATAGTACTGCCCATTTTCTTCAATAACCAAACTTCCTGTAATAGCACATTTATTTTGCTTTGCTAAGGCTTGCATCCAGTGCACCGTTTCGCCTTGCATCGTTTCGGCGACTGCTTTCGCATTCATAGTAAATCCGGTCGAAAACATTTCGGGAAGCACAATCAGGTCAGCTGCATGCGCAATTCCATTGATTTTTCGCTCAAAATGATTTCGATTTTTATCAGGCTGTTCCCAATATAGGTCTGATTGAATAAGTACAATTTTCATCTTACAAAAATACCTTTTTTTAAAGCATAAAAAAACCAATCCTGCTTCCCGTTTTACAAAACCCCAACCCAAAAGGAAGAAAACCCAGTAAACATCGGATTTTTAAGAGAAAAACAACATTAACAAAAATAATATTGCAAAAATATTGCATTATTTTTGCAAAAATATCGCTTATAATGGATATAAATTATATATATTTGACCGCGAATAAAAAAAGTAACCCCTTAAAAAACATTCAATTATGAGAAAAAACACCCCGTTTATCAGGCAATACACCCGTAAAATCATTTACGAAAAATTGTAAAATATTATGCAATAAAAAAGCATAAAACAAAAATTTAACAGGTAGAACTGCTGTCTTGAGTGCTGTACTATTAAAGCACAGGCCGCATTAAACCAATAGAGAAAACACTACATTTTGTTTGTAAGAAAATCTCGAAATCAAACGAATTAAAAACGCTTTAACACCAAAACACATCAATCAACAACCCACCACTAACTAAAACCAAGATAATGAAACAAACTATTTCAATATTTATACTATTTTTTACTATGCAAATCGCAACAGGACAGGTAAAAACTGTCAAAGGAACTGTTACCGATTCTAATGGCATAACACTACCCGGAGCCACTGTGCTCCTGAAAAATGAGAAAAAAGGTGTCACCACCGACTTCGATGGTAAATTCTCTATTGAGGCAGAAAAAGGGCAAACACTTATCATTTCGTTCTTAGGACTGGAAACCGTAGCTATTCTTATCGATAACGCTGCTATCATTAATGTACAATTAAAAGAAGCTCCCGCAACAGTTCTTTCAGGAGTTGTAGTTACTGCACTTGGCATAAAAAGAGAAAGAAAAGAACTTGGTTATTCCTTTCAGGATGTAAAAGGAAAAGACCTGGCCGACAACCCGACAATAAGTGTCGCACAATCTCTGTACGGAAAAGTAGCAGGGGTAAACATCTCTCAAACCACAGGAGGTATCGGAGCCAGTTCCCGCATCGTTATAAGAGGAAACCGATCGATTAGCGGAGACAACCAACCACTTTATGTTGTCGATGGTGTTACTTTAGGAAACACCGGGTTAGCCTCAATAACAGATTCTAAATCCGCAAGATATGCCGAAGGAGCTGATAACGGAGATGGATTATCGAGTTTAAACGTGGATGACATTGAAAATATTTCTGTGTTAAAAGGAGGAGCTGCCAGTGCGCTTTATGGAGAACGTGGCGCCAATGGAGTCATTGTCATTACGACCAAAAAAGGAAAAAGAAACTCTTTAAAAGCAGAATGGAACAGCACTACTACTTTTGACAAAATCAGCACCAACTACAAAGATTTTCAAAGAGACTACGGTACAGGATCAAACGGCCTGCTTCCAAATACCAACGATATTGCAAACGGACGAAATGCCACCACCAGCGCCTGGGGACCGAAATTCGGATCAGCCGGCAACAACACAGTAAGAATCTTTGACGGATCCTACAAACCTTATCAAAACGTAAACAACAATATCAAAGACTTCTTCAGAACAGGAGTAACTGCAATCAATAGCTTTAGTCTGTCAGGAGGAGGAGATAACACCGCCTTTAGATTGAACTACTCTAATCTTGATGCTACTGATGTTATCCCTAAAAGTGCTTTAAAAAGAAACACTTTTACATTAGGTTTTAATTCGCAGATCGACAAACTTACACTAGACGCCAAATTTACCTATATTACAGAAAACACAGACAACAGACCTTCCCTATCAGACGATGCCGGTAACCTTGGATTATCAGTAGCCGCTATAGCCCCGAACATTGACCAGTCCTGGCTAAAAAACTATGAGGATGAAAACGGCATCTATTACCCATGGAATGCAGATCCAAACCGACTAAACCCATATTTTGTTTTAAACGAAAATAAAAACGAAACACAGAAAAACAGAATACTGGGTAATTTCAGCGCTACTTATGCTCTTAACAGCTGGCTAAACGCCACAGGAAGGGCAGGAATTGACCGTTTTACATTTGAAAGCTCCGATTTTGTAAATGCCGGAACGACCTGGTCACAAAGACAATCAGGATACCTGGCCAATAGTAATACTACCTTTCAGGAATACAACACAGAGGTTTTATTAAATGCTCAGAAATCATTCGGTGATTTTAATATCAATTTAGGTGCCGGTGCCAATCAACGAAATACCCAAAGAGTCATTACAGGAAATGTATTCACAAACATGATTACCAATGGTATAAACAAACAATCGAATTTTCTTTCCGGCATTCCCAGCTCCAAAATCAATGATGAAATACTGGTACGCTCCGTATACACCTACTTAAGAACTAATTACAAAAACTATTTATTCTTAGATTTCACAGGTCGTAACGACTGGAATTCAACGCTTGCCTCAGCAGTTAGCTCCTCCGGCAACAATAACTATTCGTACTTTTATCCGTCTGTATCTTCCAGTTTTATTTTTACTGATGGTTTAAACATTACCAGCGAAGTATTGACCTTTGGAAAAATAAGAGCCTCTTGGGCAGGAACTGCAAAAGCACTGGAGGCACCCTATTCAACTGCCCTCAACTATAACATACAAGCAAAGCCTTTATTAGGAAACCCAATCGGCTCAGTAGTAAACAACATTGTCCCAAACAATGCTCTAAAACCGGAATTCACCACCAGTTACGAAGCGGGAATCGATTTAGGATTCTTTAAAAACCGTTTGCAACTAGATCTATCCTACTATTACACCAAAACAAAAAATCAATTAATTGTATTAAACACTTCACAAACATCCGGTTTCGTAGGAGCAAATGCGAATGCGGGTACGGTTGAAAACAAAGGTTTTGAGGCCTTGGTAACGGCCGGTATTTTCAGAGATCCAAACGGATTCAACTGGGACATCACCCTTAACTTTGCGAAAAACGAAAACAAATTACTGGAATTAACAGACAAAACAGACCTGCAAGTAATCTCTAATGCAAGATGGGCAGGCGCACAAATTGTTGCAAAAGTAGGAGAAAGCTCTACGCAGATTTATGGGAAAAAATTTCAAAGATCACCTGACGGTCAAATCCTGATAGACGACAAGGGTAATCCTATATTAACGCAAACCCTTGAAAATTTAGGAAAAACTGCACCCGACTGGATTGGAGGGGTTATTAATGAATTCTCTTATAAAGGAATAAGTCTTAGAGCCAATTTTGACATGAAATTTGGAGGCAAAATGTATTCCATGACCAATGCTCTTGCCGCTTCTACAGGACTATCTGATGTAACTATCGAAGGAAGAGAAGAATTCAACGCATGGGTTGCCCAACAAATTGCAGCAGGAAAAACGCCAACAGAAATCGGGCAACTGGCTCCCGGCGCAGGACTTATTGTAAACGGGGTAACCGAAATTAAAGACATCAACGGCAATGTAACCGGATACCAAAACAATACTACACCGGTGAATCCTCAAACGTATTGGAGAAATCTGTACGGAGATGATACCACTCCGGAACCCTTCATCTATGACGCATCTTATGTTAAACTGAGAGAAGCTTCTATTAGTTATGACCTTCCTAAAAAATGGTTAAAAGGAACCGGATTTGACCGATTTAAATTTTCAGTGATTGGAAGAAACCTATGGACCGTTTATTCTAAAGTTCCAAACATCGATCCGGAATCTACTTATACAAACGGAAACGGTCAAGGTTTTGAATATGGTTCTCTTCCTTACAGAAGATCTTATGGCTTTAACTTACAATTATCATTCTAATCCACTAATTTGATCCAAATGAAAAAATATATACAACAGTTAACAAAATATGTACTGGGAATGATTCTGGTACTTACCACAACTAATTGTGCTGACGACGATCTTTTCAGAGAAACCAATACCAATCCGGAAACTTTCGTATCGGTAGATCCTTCAACACAATTAACCGGAATTCAAGCCGCAATGTCGGGTGGCTGGTTTGAACAATGGAGAGCAAATCTTATCTACGGAGAAGGATTTATTCAACATCTTGGCGGATCTTGGCCTGTTGCCAATTATGGTTCTTTTTTTATTGCATCCAGAGAATACCAAGAAGCGCTTTGGATTTCAAATTATGGAGGCGGGCTCGTACGTAACCTTGTTGATGTTCTGGAAAAAACCAATGGAAAACCGGAGTTCAACAATCTAAACGGAATGGCAAAAGTATTAAAAGTTATGACCTTTCAGCGCTTAACCGATTTGTATGGAGACATTCCGTATTCTGAAGCAGGTTTAGGTTATTACAAGAAAATTTTCTATCCAAAATACGACAGTCAAAAAGACATTTATACCGATTTTTTTAAAGTTTTGGATGAAGCCCAAAATCAAATGCAACCTCAATCTGTACCTACTAAAGGAGATCTGTTTTATGCCGGCGATGCAGCCAAATGGAAGAAAATGATTAGTGCATTAAGACTTCGTTGTGCCATGAGAATCTCAAAAGTAGATCCTGCTTTGGCAAAAGAACAAATCTTAAAAGCCGTTGCAAATGGCCTGTTTACAAGCAACGCCGACAATTGCTACATGAAACATGACGCAACACTTCCGGAAACGGCAGGGGCCTTGAACAACGGTAATGGAGTGTCACAGGGACTAAAAGGCAGCGGTCCTGTATACGATCACCCAACCACTACCATCCTGAACCTATTAGGAAATGATCCCCGAAAAAAAATATGGTTTCGACTAAATCCTAACGGAATTTACGAAGGAATCAATCCGAATAATTACAGATGGGATCACTTACCATCCAGCAACAACCTGTCAGAACTCCAACCTTATTTATACGAAAATAGTGCTCCGTACCTTCATTTTACTTATTCTGAAGTAATGCTTCTTCTAGCCGAAGCTTCTTTTAAAGGACTGTATACCGGAGACGCCAAAGACTATTACAAAAAAGGAATTGAAGCAGGAATCAGACAATGGTCTATATTTAAAGACGAAAGTATAATTGATAATGCAGCAATTAACACTTTTCTGGCAACCAAAAATCTTACACCCGGAAAAGAACTGGAAGAAATTGCGACGCAACAATGGTTAACATTCTTTTTAAACGGAATAGAAGCCTATACCAATTACAGACGAACTGACTTTCCAATTTTGATTAAAATTACGCGTCCTGCCTCCGGAACCAACGGAATTATGCCAACAAGAATGCCTTACCCAATAGAAGAATCCACAAGTAACAGAGACAACTATCTAGCTGCAAGTGCAAAATACAACAACAATAGTTGGTTAGCTAAAGTTTGGTGGGATGTAGATTAATTTACAAGCCTTTATAAAAATCACATACTTCCTTTTTTTATTAGTACCACTCGAAATTCACACCGAATTATGAGTGGTACTTTTTTTGAATTGCCATTGGTTTCAACCAGCGTCTATCGAACCCCTTTTCGATCAAAAAATACGATTTTTCAGCCAAAATTACTTTTTTCGCAGAAAACCATTCTGTGCAAAAATTTCTCAAAATACCACTAAAAACAACACTTCTTTTGGAATAAAAAAATACTTCAGAAAAAAAATCTGCAAAAAAAATGCATTTTATGCAAAAAAAATGCAAATTTGTAAAATAAATTTCTATATTTGATTGCCGACTAAACCAAAAAAAAACATGAAAACCAAAGTATTATGAAAACAAAGCTAATTTCATTAGTGTTTGTTGGAGGAATGATCCTCTCAGCAAATGCAAACGAGGTTGCAATTAAAAAGCACCTTATTGAACAAAAAAGCAGTCAGATTGAAATTACGGGTCAAATAAAAGGCCAAGATGACGGAATGCCTATTGCAGGAGCCACCATCGTTGCAAAAAGCAATAACAAAATAGTAACCATCACGGATGAATCCGGGAATTTTAAACTAAATGTTCCGGAAAATGAGACTGCAATTATCATCACCTATATGGGTTATGAAAGTACCGAATACAATCTGGAACGCACTACAAATATCGTTATAAGCCTAAAACCAGCTGAAAATGTTCTCGAACAAGTTTTAGTAACTGCATTAGGAGTTAAAAAAAGTAGCAAAGCCATCTCTTATGCGGTAACCGAACTTAAGGGAACCGAATTTACGAAAGCAAAAGAGACTAATATCACGAATGCTTTGGCCGGAAAAATTGCCGGTGTAAACGTTAGTGCCACTGCCACGGGCCCGACGGGATCAACGAGAGTTGTAATTCGTGGAAATGGTTCCTTAAACGGAAACAACCAACCGATGTATGTTGTCAATGATTTACCTATAGACAACACCCAACTGAACTTGCCCGGAATCGGTAACGGAGCGGGATCTCCAAGAATTAACGTAGACAGAGGAGACGGAACATCTGTTATAAATCCGGATGACATCAAAAGTATTACCGTCTTAAAAGGAGGAACAGCTGCTGCTTTGTACGGTGCAAATGCCGCAAATGGTGTTATTTTAATCCAAACCAAAAGAGGAACAGCACAAAAAGGAATCGGTGTAGAGTACAATAGCTCTTTTACTTTTGAAACTCCATCTATCAAACCGGACTGGCAATACGAATACGGATCCGGTGCTTTGGGCAAAAAACCAACAACAAAAGCCGAAGCTATAGAATTCGGACGTTGGTCCTGGGGAGCAAAAATGGACGGATCAGATGTTATTCAGTTTGATGGTGTAAAAAGACCTTACTCCCCTCAAAAAGACAACATTAAAAACTTCTACAAAACCGGAACAACTTTCATCAACTCTATCGCTTTATCGGGAGGAAGTGAAAAAGCAACGGGACGTCTTTCACTAATGAATATGGACAATGAAGGCATTGTTCCTAATTCGAGCTTTAATCGTAAAAGCGTTAACATTTCAACCAATGTAAATTTAACAGATTGGCTAAAATTTGATGTTGTAGCGCAATACAACATTGACAAAACAGACAACAGAACAACCGTTTCTGATGCCGAGGCAAACCCAAACTGGGGAACTTATATGATTGCCAACACCGTAGACATCAGAAATCTTTCTCCGGGATATGGTCCAAATGGCATTGAAACACCTTGGAACCCTGTTGCTGTGGCCACCAATCCTTACTTCGCAGTAAATCAAATAAAAAACAGCGATACCAAAAACCGTTTCATCGGAATGTTAAACGTAAAAGTAAATTTTACTCCTAACTTATTCCTTCAAGGGCGTATCGGACAAGATTTTACCAATTATGATTTCTATGGTTATATCCCAAAAACAAGTTTAAACAATCCTGTTGGATACGGACAAGGTTCAAAAGTAAAGTTGTCTAATGTCAACTCTGAAGCAATCCTTAATTATACCAAGAAAAACATTTACAATGATTTTTCTTTAAACGCTTTAATTGGTGTCAATTCCCGTACTTCTTTGAGAGACGAAATCAGAATAGACGGATCCAACTTTGTATTGGACAATTTCTATTCGCTAACAAACTTAGCTACTATAACTTACAGCTATCCTTATGGAAAAACCAAAACAAACTCGGTTTATGCAGCTGCCGATTTAGATTATAAAAATGTCGTTTTCTTAAACTTTACAGGACGTCAGGATTGGTTCTCGACTCTTTCATCAGAAAACAACACGATCTTTTACCCTTCAATTGGAACCAGTGTTATCCTATCTGATCTTGTAAAAATGCCGGAATGGATTTCGTTCTCTAAACTTAGAGCTTCCTGGGCACAAGTTGGTGGCGCTACTCCGGATCCTTACGCCTTAAATCAGTCGTATTCTATCATTCAGGGAGGACATAACGGTCAACAATTACAAGGTACAACGGGTTCAAGAGTTCCAAATTCTACTTTGAGTCCATTGACTTCCACAACGTTTGAAGTAGGAACAGATATCGGTTTTTTCAACAATCGTTTGAATCTTGATTTAGCCTGGTACAACCGCGTAACCACTAATGATATTGTTGAAACTACCATCTCTAATGCATCAGGAGCCAGAACTGCCTTATTGAATCTTGGAAAAATGAGAAATGAGGGAGTTGAAGTTTTATTAAGCGGAAAAATCATTAACTCAGAAAACTTCTCGTGGGATGCCAGTATTAATGGATCTTACAACAAAAATACTGTTGAAGCACTTGCAGATCACTTAAATTCCATCACAATGGCAACTTCTGTAAACGGATACGTTACCATAGCAAGTGATGTTGGTCGTCCTTACAGTATTATAAAAGGATACAAACCTTTAAAAGATGCCAACGGCAATACAGTTTATAATGTTAGTGCCGGTACTGCTACAGTAGCACAAGGTCCTCTGGAAGAACTAGGTCAGGGAGTTCACCCTTGGGCAGCAGGTATTAGTAATGAATTCAAATACAAATCAGTATCATTCAGCTTTTTAATTGATGGTAAATTTGGAGGAGACTTATATTCCGGTACAGATTTATACGGAACTCGTATGGGATTAACCAAAATGACTTTAGAAGGTCGTGAAAATGGATTGCCAATTTCGGGCGTAGATCCTAGTGGAAATCCGGTTAACATGGTTATTTCACCTGAAAACTTAAGAACCTACTATGACGGATTAAGAAACATCTCTTCTTATTTTGTTTACGATGCCAGTTTTGTAAAATTAAGACAAGTAATTATCGGGTATCAGCTACCAATCGAAAAGATCAAAAGCCTTTCCAGACTTCAGGGTGTTTCTGTTTCCTTTATCGCGAGAAACTTATTCATCCTTTACAAGAAAACACCAAACGTAGATCCGGAATCGGTATTTAGTGCCGGAAATGCTCAAGGTGTAGAACAATTTGGAGTACCAAGAACAAGAAGTTTTGGTTTAAGTTTAAATGTTAAATTTTAAAGTACAAAGAAATGAAAAAGACATCTATTTTATATATAGCAGGTATACTTTTAGGAAGCATGACAGCCTGTACTAAAGATTTTGAAGAAATAAACACGAACCCTAATTCTGTTGAAGTAGCCAATCCAAATTTCATATTCAGTCAATCACAACTGGACGGCTTAAATAACAATTATTTTTTTACTAACGTTTTAGAATGTGGGGGTATGTTACAACATTATGCCACTTACAAAGAAGCATCCGGTGTTGGAGATAAATACCTGAGCAACGAGGTATACTATTCTGCGTATTTCAATCGAGGTTATCCAACTGCAGTAAATGAAATTCAAACAGTGATTAATTTACTACAGAATAATCCTCTTGACAGCAACAGACTTAACATTGCAAGGATCTGGAAAGTTTACATCTACCACCGCATGACCGATTTGTACGGAGACGTTCCTTATACGGAAGCGGCGAAGGCATATTCGAATGAACATTTTCTTCCTAAATACGACAGTCAGGAATTCATCTACAAAGATTTATTAAAAGAACTTGATGAAGCTGCCACCGCATTAGACCCTGCAAAAACAAGCTTTGGCAAAGCCGATCTTATATATGACGGTAATATCCCCAAATGGAAGAAATTTTCATACTCTTTAATGCTTCGTTTAGGGTTAAGATTAACAAAAGTTGATCCGGCATTGGCCAAAACCTGGGTTACAAAAGCCATCGCCGGTGGTGTAATTGTAAACGGAACCGACAATGCACTTATGAAATATACGGATGGTCCAAACGATTTCAACAGAAACCCAGCCGGTATTGATTCCAGAAGTATTGATTTCACAAAAGACTCCTTTGGTCAAAAAAATGTAGAAGGCGGGAAACTGGCCAAAACGTTTATCGATGTACTAAAAGCTACAGCTGACCCAAGAATCAGTGTTTACTCAGGTGTTTGGCAAGGAACAACGCAAAATACTGCGGCCGACGTTCAAAAAGGTTTCCCAAACGGACTTAAAACACCTCCAACAGCAATAGAACAAGCCACTTTTTCTGAGCCAAATCAGGGTACTGTTTTTAGATATGACGCCCCTCTTGTAATCTTAAGCAATGCCGAAACTAATCTTTATTTAGCAGAAGCTGCAGCAAGAGGTTGGTACACTGCCGAAACGGATAAAGATTTATATGAAAAAGGAGTAAAAGCATCGTTCCTCAATATGGGAATTTACGGTGCAACTTATGCCATCACGGATGCAACACCTTATTTAACAGCTAATCCTTTTAACGCGGCAGGAACTTTTGAGCAAAAAATGAATCAAATACACTCTCAAATTTGGGTTGCCCTATTTGTAGATGAGCAGGAAATTTATTCGAACTGGAGAAGAACAGGCTACCCTGCTCTGGTACCGGTAAACTTTCCCGGCAATGTCACAAACGGAACAATACCAAGACGTTTGAGATACCCTGTAAGCGAATATTCCGTGAATTCAGCTAACTTAGCTGAAGCCATCAAACGCCAGGGAGCAGACACATTCACAACAAGAACATGGTGGGATAAATAATATAATAGAAATAAATGAGCATTTTAATTCTTACTGCCTGTATTGCCTTTTTAATCCTGCAAATTGCCTGGTTTAAAATCAATCCTTTTATCGCATTTATTATCACAGCTTTATTAGCAGGCCTTACTTTAGGCCTGCCGATAGACACTTTATCACAGACGGTGCAAAAAGGTCTGGGCGAAATGTTAGGCTCCATAACGCTAATCATCGTATTTGGAACTTGCATTGGAAAACTCACTGTTTCGTCCGGAGCAGCCAATGTTATTGCTAAAACTGTTATGGGATGGACAGGTAAAAAATACGTCCGCTTAGGCCTAATGATTACCGGATTTATTGTTGGGATACCTCTATTTTATAGTGTGGGGTTTGTTTTGTTAGTTCCATTAATCTTCTCAGTAGCCCATCAATTTAAACTATCAAAAGTATATTTAGGAATTCCTATGCTTGCGTCACTTTCAGTAGCGCACGGTTTTTTGCCTCCCCATCCGTCACCAATGGCATTGAGCAGTATTTTAAATGCGGACATTGGCCTTGTTTTGGTGTACGGAATTATAATCGCTATACCGACTATTTTCATTGCGGGTTTGTTATTTTCAAATTTGCTTAAAAACATTAAAACACAATCTAATCAAGAAATTTTAAATGTAGAAGAAATTGCAAACGAAGGTAAACTTCCGAGTTTTTCCGTTAGTATATTCTCTGCGCTATTTCCTGTTTTTGGATTAACCTTAACCTCGTTATTACCCTTTTTGACTAACAACGAAACAGCTCTTAACATAGGCAAAACACTTGGTGAACCTAGCATTATAATGTTAATCTCACTATTGATCTGCACTTACACTTTAGGTACACGAATGAACAGAAGCTTAAAATCCGTAATGGATGATTACGCAACTGCCATTAAAGATGTTGCCTTAATCGTTTTAATTGTTGGTGGTGCAGGAAGCTTAAAAGAAGTCATGATCGTCAGCGGCGTTAACAACACCATTGTTGATTTGCTAACACAAACAAGCATTCATCCCTATATATTGGCCTGGATGATGGCTGCAATAATTCGTATTTGTGTTGGTTCTGCAACAGCTGCCGGCCTAATGACTGCCAGCGTTTTACTACCTTTATTACAAGCCAATAACCTAGACCCCAATCTACTAGTATTAGCGGTAGGAGCCGGAAGCTTAATGTGCTCCCATGTAAACGATCCTAGTTTTTGGATGTTTAAGGAATATTTTAATATCAGCCTGAAAGATACATTCAAATCATGGACCGTCATGGAATCTTTAGTATCGGTTTTAGGAATCATTTTCGTTTTTATTTTAAACTCAATTATACATTAATATCATGAATTTATTACCACAAGAAAAATTTGAAACATTAGGCTTATCCTTACCACCGGCACCACAGCCGCTTGGTATTTACAAACCTTATTTAGTTGATGGTAAATATTTATACCTGTCAGGACACGGTCCGGTTCGCGACGACAAATCCTTAATCATCGGAAGAATTGGCGACGATATGGACATTGAAGAAGGAAAACTGGCCGCAAGACAAGTTGGTCTGACGATGCTTTCTACAATTGTAACCAATTTCGGAAGCCTGAACAAAGTAAAAAGAGTCGTAAAAGTCCTTGGTATGGTAAATTGTACGGAAGATTTTTTAAGACATCCTTATGTAATTAATGGCTGCAGCGAATTATTTGCTGAGGTATGGGGTCAGGAAAACGGAATTGGAGTACGAAGCGCTGTAGGAATGGGCTCTTTACCTGATAATATCCCTGTAGAAGTAGAAGCTGTTTTTGAATTATTTTAAAACACAAGTCAAAAATGCCACAGATTTAAAGGATTTAAGATTGTTCGCCACGAATTACTCGAATTTTCACGAATTAATTCAACGCAACGATTGGTGCAAATTGGTGTAATTCGTGTTCAAAAAATGCCACAGATTTCACTGATTCAAAGGATTAAAATTGTTGGTCACGAATTGCTCGAATTTTCACGAATTAATTCAACGCAACGATTGGTGCAAATTAGTGTAATTCGTGTTTAAAAAATGCCACAGATTTCACTGATTCAAACGATTAAAATTGTTTGCCATGAATTCACCGAATTAATTACACGCAATGATTTGTGTAAATTTGTGTAATTCGTGGCTAAAGAAATATTCAACAGATTAAAATTGTTTGCCACGAATTGATCAAATTCCCCCGGATTAATTATACGCAGTGATTTGCTATAATTGATAAAATTCGTGGCTTAACAAAATCTATACGCTATTAATCTGTACAAAAATTATAAACATGAATACAAATACCTCACAAACAAAAATTACAACTTTTGGAGAATTATTACTCCGAATGAATGTCGCGAATGGATATCGATTTACGCAAGCCAACGAAATGCGCATTCATGTTGGCGGAGCCGAAGCCAATGTTTGTGTTTTACTTTCTCAATTAGGAATCCACACCGATTATATCACACGATTGCCTCAAAATGATTTGGCACAATTAGCCTTAAACGAACTTCAGAAATACAAAGTAAACACTTCGAATTGCATTTATGGCGGAGAACGTCTGGGACTGTATTTTGTTGAAGCCGGAAATCAAATCAGACAATCGCAGGTGATCTATGACCGTAGTAACTCTTCTTTTGCCACCATTAAAGAAAAGCAAATTGACTGGAATCTTGTTTTGAACGATGCCACACATTTTCATTGGTCCGGAATTAGTCCTGGTGTTTCTTATGAAGCCGCATTGGTTTGCAAAGAGGCCATTCTAGCTGCACATCAAAAAGGATTACCGATTTCTTCTGACTTTAATTTCAGATCGAAGTTATGGCAATACGGCAAAAAACCCGCTGAGGTTATGCCCGAACTGCTTCATTACAGCACCATCACTATTGCCGATTTAGACGCAATAGAAATTTATTTTGGAATCAAAACCGACACCAAAGAATCCGATGCCAATCGTTTTCAGAAAACATTCGAGTTATTAAAAGCAAAAATGCCTTTTCTAAAAACGCTTGCGATGAGCTTTAGAAAATCAGACGGACCGGCTCATTTGTACAAAGGGTTATTGGCACATGAAGATCATTTTTACGAAACCACAGAACACAAAATACAATTGGTAACCGACCAAATTGGTTCGGGAGATGCCTTTACAGCAGGTTTGCTTTACGGACTCAACAAAGCCTTTTCCGGTCAGGAAATTATAGATTGGGCAACGGCCTGTGGCGTAATTAAACAAAGCATACCGGGAGATTTTGCCATCAGCAGCCCAACCGAGATCAGTCATTTTATTAAAAATGGCTCAAGTAATAGAATTAACAGATAAATTTCCCCAGATATGTACAGCATTTTAAAAGCTCAAGGTGTACTTCCGTTAGTAACTCAAATCAACATTCAAACTGCCGAGATCTTATTGAAATCAGCTGCAGCAACCGGTATTAAAATTATCGAATTTGCAGCACGTTCAAATGATGCAAAGGAGGTTTTCAGCCAAATGATTGCGTTTAGAAATGCCCATAAATTAGACCTAAAAATAGCCGTTGGCTCTATTTTGACCCTACAGGATGCACAAACCTACCATCAATTGGGAGCAGATTGTATCGTTTGTCCGCACACCGATTTGGAAATTGGCGCTTATTGCCTTAAAAACAAGGTGTATTGGATTCCCGGAGCTGCCACTTTAAACGAAATACTGCATGCTAATAATTTAGGAGCAGAAATAGTCAAGTTATTTCCTGCAGACAAAATTGGCGGACCTGGCTATGTAAAAGCAATAAAAGCTCCTTTTCCGAACTTAAAGCTAATGCCTACCGGTGGCGTGACTTTAGAAGAAACCAACTTAAAATCCTGGTTTAAAGTTGGCGTTGTCTGTGTGGGTATCGGATCTAATTTGTTTTCTAAAGAACTATTAGCTCAATTGACTTATGAAAAATCAGTTGAAGCCTTTCAAAATTTAATTGAAGTTATCGAAAAAACAAGAACCTAAATCATGGAAGAAAATTGGTGGAAAATTAATTCCGAAACACTTGTCGACACTCCCTTTTTGGCTGTTTATGAAGACCGTTTACAACACAATATCGAACATTTGATTGCGACAGTAAAAGGTGATGTGCAGAAGTTACGTCCTCACATTAAAACACACAAAACCGGAGAAATTCTTGATTTGTTTAAAGTCTATGGCATAAACAAAGTCAAATGCGCCACAATTGCTGAAGCAGAACTTTGTGCAATTCACCAAATTTCGGATATACTGTTAGCCTATCAGCCTGTTGGATTACGTGGGGAAAGATGGATTTCTTTAGTTCAGAAATATCCTCTTTCAGAATTTTCAACTATCGTCGACAATATAGAATCAGCGAAAGAATTAAATGAAAGTGCAAAAAAGAAGCAAGTACAACTTACCGTTTATCTGGATCTAAATACCGGAATGAACCGAACAGGATTTTCGGTTTCTGAAGATTGGATTGCTTTAGCAGAAGAGATAATGCAACTGGAAAACATTCATTTTGCCGGAATTCACATTTACGACGGTCATCTAAAAGGTAGTGTTGAACAACGAAAACTAGACGCTTCCCATTCTTTTTCAATCATCAATCAAAAAATAGAAACGTTACAACAACAAGTAAATTATGAACTAAAAATTGTGGCAGGAGGTTCTAATACATTCCCTTTTTATTCCGAACAAGAAAACGTAGAATGCAGTCCGGGCACTTTTGTTTTTTGGGATATTAATTACAGTCTAAATTTACCCGAACAACACTTTAAACCGGCAGCAGTTCTTGTCGGAACCATTATTTCAAAACCAAGTTCTTCAACATTTTGCATTGATATTGGTTATAAAGCAGTTGCTTCAGAAAATCCGATAGACAAAAGATTAGTGATTTTGAATGATGAAAACTTGGTCCCGACGGCCCATTCAGAAGAACATTTAATTATAGAAAACCGAGGCAAAAACGAGTATAAAATTGGCGATATTATTTATGCCATTCCGTACCACGTCTGCCCTACCTGCGCCCTTTACGAGACCGTTCAGATTGTCAATGCAGCGCATCAAATCTGCGACCAATGGGTTGTCGAGGCGCGCAACAGAAAAATTAGTATTTAAAATTTAAGATCCCCACTATGTTTATAATAGATGCCCATTTAGACCTGAGCATGAATGCAATGGAATGGAACCGAGATTTAAGAAATGATGTAAAAACGTTACGCCATTTAGAAAAAGGAATGACCGACAAACCGGATCGTGAACGGGCAACAGTTTCGTTTCCTGATTTGCGAAAAGGTAATATTGGCATTGTAGTCGCCACACAAATCGCACGTTTTGTAAAACCGGGCAGCAGCATTCCGGGTTGGAACTCTCCTGAGCAAGCCTGGGCGCAAACGCAAGGACAATTAAACTGGTACAAATGCATGGAGGAAGCCGGTGAAATGGTTGCCATTACTGATAAAAAATCGCTTCAAAAGCAAATTGATCTATGGAATGATGGTACCCCAAATGATAAAAAACCCATTGGTTATATCCTGAGTTTAGAAGGAGCCGATTCGATTGTAGATATTTCCTATTTAGAGAAAGCCTACAATTATGGATTAAGAGCCATTGGACCCGCTCATTATGGCCCCGGACGTTACGCGAACGGAACAGATGCAACGGGAAAAATGAATCAAAACGGAATTGATTTATTAAAAGAAATGGAACGTCTGAATATTATTTTAGATGCCACTCATTTATGTGACGATGCTTTCTGGCAAGCTTTGGATCATTACAACGGTCCGGTTTGGGCAAGTCACAACAACTGCCGAAGTCTTGTGGATCATAACAGACAATACAGCGACGAAATGATTAAAGCATTAATCTCAAGAGGAGCAGTTATCGGTGGTGCTTTAGACGCCTGGATGTTAGTCCCAAATTGGGAAAGAGGCGTTTCAACCCCTTTAGGCACACAATGCAATCTGGAAACGGTTTTCAGACACATGGATCACATTTGCCAATTGGCAGGAAATGCCAACCACATTGGCGTAGGTTCAGATCTGGATGGCGCTTTTGGAACCGAACAAGGTCCGTATGATTTAGACACGATTGCCGATTTGCAGAAACTGGTATTGATTTTTAAAAACAACGGCTATACTGATGAAGATCTAAAAAGCATCTTTCACCAGAACTGGATTAATTTTTTAATGAAAAACTGGCATTAAACAAACACTAAACTTGGAACTGCCTTCTTATAGGATTGTAATTTTTCGTGATCAGGCTCTACTTCGGTCACTACATAATCTACCTCGGATAAGTTGGCAATTTTCATTTTTAGAACGGTATCCAATTTTTCAGAAATAGTCAGAATGGCTGTTTTTTGTGAAGCCTGAATCATTGCTTTTTTCACCTGAACCGTTTCCCAATCAGAATCTGAGAAACCGCCTTCAATATCTAAAGCATTGGTTCCTAAAATCAATAAATCGACTTTAATATTAGCCAATTGATTGTATACATCACCGCTCACACACATTTGGCTGTACGACGAAATGCTACCACCGATCATGATAATTTTAACATTAGGTTTATCCAGAAGTTCAACAGCAGACAAAACAGTAACCGTAAAAATGGTCAGACTCAAATCATTTGGGATCAAACGAATAAATTCTCTAATGGTCGTTCCGCCACCAATTAACAAAACCATACCGTCATGAAGAAGTCCTATTGTTTTTTGCGCAATAATTTGTTTCGACTCGCCCGCATAGGTTTGATTTGATGAAGAGTGGTGGTAAGCTTTGGTCATCGCACCCCCTTTTACTTTAATCAATAAGGATTCCGATTCGAGTTCATTAATATCGCGTCTAACGGTATCTTCTGAAACGCATAGTTTAACAGAAAGCGTTTCAAAACTTACACGAGTGTGCAAATTAATTTCTTTTAAAATATGACTTTTACGTTCTTCCTTAGTATAATTTACTATCTCATTATCATTGTTCATGAAAATACATTTTATTAAACAAATGTAAACAATTAATGCAAGATTATTGCGAAACAAAATACAACATGACGCAATAAAAAAGTTAATTCCGCTATTTCAAAGACATTTAAGCAATGTTAAGTTTTGCATATTTTTTGCAAATAGATTCCTAAACAATATATTTGTTTATAACTAACCCAAAATAAACCATGAAAAAAAGCCTTCTATTTTTTTTGCTGTTTTGTTATTCCTTCGGAAATGCACAAGCCACTTCTGAAAACAATACTATAATTCCGGCACCAAACTTCTATAAAGCAACAGGCGACAGTATTCGCTTAAACGGACAAATCAAAGTTGTTTTTGAGAACAATAAATTTAGTCCAAAAGAACTTAAAACAGCACAACTTTTTGAAACAGTCATTAACGGAAACCTTCCTTCAAAAAAGAGTACGATCGAAGTTCAATTCAGCACCAAAAATCCTTCCGCTTCCCTAAGCAAAGAAGCTTACAAAATTAGTATTACTTCAAAAAAGATCAGCGTAACCGGCTCAGAAGAAGGTTTATTCTATGCCGTTCAGAGTTTACTGCAACTCTTACCGAACAAACTGTCTGATAAAAAAGAAATAAAGCTCCCTTGTCTCACTATCGAAGACGAACCAAGATACACTTACCGCGGATTGCACTTGGATGTATGTCGTCACTTTTTTTCGGCAGACGTTATAAAAGATTTCATCCGTCAGATGTCGTACTATAAATTGAATAATTTTCACTGGCATTTAACTGATGATCAGGGTTGGAGAATTGAAATAAAAAAATACCCGAAACTAACCGATATTGGATCTAAAAGAGCACAAACACTGGTTGGCAATAAGTTTGAAAGATTTCCACGTTTCTTTGACGGCAATCCTTATGGTGGTTTTTACACACAAGAAGAAATTAAGGATGTCGTTAAATTTGCCGAAGCTCATTATGTGAATATCATTCCCGAAATTGAAATGCCAGGACATGCAACAGCAGCATTAGCCGCCTACCCCAATTTATCCTGTTTTCCAGATCGTACTTACAAAGTTGTGGAATCCTGGGGTGTTTTCGAAGATATTTTTTGCGCCGGAAAAGAAGAAACTTTTACTTTTTTAGAAGATGTTCTTACTGAAGTTATTGCATTATTCCCAAGCAAATACATTCATATTGGAGGAGATGAATGCCCAAAAGCACGATGGGAAGTTTGTCCGAATTGCCAAAAAAAGATTAAAGATTTAGGACTAAAAAACGAACACGAACTACAAACTTACCTGACTACGCGAATAGAAAAATTTCTCAATGCAAACGGAAGACAAATTCTGGGTTGGGATGAAATGCTTGAAGGCGGACTTGCTCCCAATGCAGCGGTAATGTCCTGGCGCGGAGAATCCGGAGGAATTGCGGCCGCAAAACAGAAGCATTTTGTAATCATGAATCCCGAACAAGTTCTTTATTTAGATTACAATCAAGGGTATTCGCCCCAAGAACCTTTGACAGTAGGACGATTAATTACAGTCGACAAAATATACAATTACAATCCAACTCCTGTGGACAGCTTAACTGTTGAAGAGCAAAAATACATTATTGGTGTACAGTCTAATCTTTGGTCGGAATACTTAACCAACCCGGCGAAATTAAATTACCAGCTTTATCCAAGAGTTTTTGCTTTGGCAGAAATTGCCTGGACACAACCTCAAAACAAAAATTACAACAGTTTTGTTTTAAAACGAATGCCACATCACTTGGAAAAACTGGAACTTCAAAAAAGATTGTACAAGGTCCCAACGCCTTTTGGTTCTGAGGAAACAGCACTAATTGCATCAAAATACACTTTAAATCTAGTGCCAACAATCAAAAACGGGCAAATTTTCTATACTATCGACGGTTATAATCCGGACGAGACTGCGGTACTTTATGAAAAACCGGTTACCATAAATGTCCCAAAAGGAGAATATCGAATCATCAAAACAGTTCAGATTAGTTCTGGTGGAAGAAAAAGTTCCATTAATAAAATTTTGGTTCGAAATCCTGATTTAAAACCGGCTTTAGCAATAAAACCAACCAAACAGGGCTTAAAATATAACTACTATACCGGAACTCTTTTTCAACAAGTACAAGATTTAGAATTAGCAAAACCTCTAAACTCAGGTATTTTTGAAAGCGCTATTAGCAGTGAAAAATGGAAAACCAAAACAGAGCGTTATATCGGCTTAAAATTCGACGGGTACATCTATGTGTCCGAAACCGCAAACTATACCATTTCGACGCTTTCAGATGACGGATCGAAGCTTTTTATAGACGATGAACTAGTCGTTAACAATGAAGGAATTCATTGGCTAAATGAAGCCTATGGTGCCGTACAACTCGAAAAAGGATTCCACAAACTCAATATCAGCTATTTTGATCAGGTTGGAGGAACCACTTTAAACTGTTTCATTCAGCAAGAAGGAAAAGAAAAACAGGAAATAAACAGCTCGCAATTGTATTACGAATAAGCGCATAAAAAAACGCATCTGCCAAGGCGGATGCGTTTTTTCTATAAACTAAATGCTATTTTATTATCCTTTTAAACTTGCTGCTAAATACTCACGGTTCATACGTGCGATATTTTCAAGAGAAATTCCTTTTGGACATTCTACTTCACAAGCTCCGGTGTTGGTACAGTTACCAAAACCTTCAGCATCCATTTGGTGAACCATGTTTAAAACACGATCAACCGCCTCTACCTGACCTTGTGGCAATAAAGCATATTGAGATACTTTTGCAGAAACGAACAACATTGCTGATGAGTTTTTACAAGTAGCTACACAAGCTCCACAACCAATACAAGCCGCAGCATCAAAAGATTTATCTGCATCGTCTTTGTTAATCGGAATAGTATTAGCATCAATTGTATTTCCTGAAGTATTTACCGAGATAAATCCTCCTGCATGTTGGATTCTGTCAAAAGAACTTCTGTCAACAACTAAATCTTTAATTACAGGGAATGCTTTTGCTCTAAATGGTTCGATAAAAATCGTATCACCATCTTTAAACATACGCATGTGTAACTGACAAGTCGTAACTCCTCTGTCTGGTCCGTGCGCTTCTCCGTTAATAAACAAAGAACACATTCCGCAGATTCCTTCACGACAATCGTGGTCAAATGCTACTGGCTCTTCTCCTTTATTGATTAATTGTTCATTAAGAACATCAAGCATTTCAAGAAAAGACATATCTGGTTCAATTCCGTCAATTGGGTAATCAACGATTGCTCCTTTATCTTGGGCGTTTTTCTGACGCCATATTTTTAGTGTAAGTTTCATAATTTTGTTATGGGTTATAAGTTAAGAGTTAAACGTTTGAGGTTACGAGAATTCGACAGCTTAACTGTCTTGATTCTTTCCCTGCTACTCCATTTTTGTCTTAGCTAAATAATTTATATATCCATTTAATATTGCTTTAGTTCTTTCGAACTTTTCTCTAAATTGTTGCAACAAATCTTCTTCAATATAATTTTCGTCTTTAGCAGTAATTACCTGATTTAATGATTCGCTTAATGAACCTCTGGCTATTCTGCAAAATTGAATATTTTCTTGATAATGATATCTTCCAAATCCTTCGGCAATATTATCACTAACAGATCTTGAAGATCGTTTAAGCTGACTGGTTAAGGCATATTTTTCGTCAATTGGAAATTTCGGAAGTATATGTTGAGAAACAAACATTCTTAAATCTCTTGCAGCTTTCCAGCACTCCAAATCTTCGAATGACTTTAATGAACTCATAACCTTTAACTCTTAACTTCTATTTATAACTACGTTGTACTAATTTGATGTTTTCATAAACCAGAGCTTCTTTGTGTAATACGGCATCACTTGGTTTTCCTTTGTATTCCCAAGCTGCAACGTATGCAAAATTCTCATCATCACGAAGCGCTTCTCCTTCTTCTGTTTGATATTCTTCGCGGAAGTGACCTCCACAAGATTCATTACGGTGTAAAGCATCTTTTGCGAACAATTCTCCTAGCTCAAGGAAATCGGCAACACGAGTTGCTTTTTCTAACTCCTGATTAAATTCATTAGCACTTCCAGGTACTTTTACGTCTTTATAAAACTCTTCACGTAAAGCAGCAATTTCTTCGATCGCCTCAGTCAAACCTTTAGCATTACGAGCCATACCTACTTTATCCCACATGATTTTTCCTAATTTCTTATGGAAATAATCTACAGAATGAGTTCCTTTATTATTGATAAATCTGTCGATTTGATCTTTTACACTTTTCTCTGCTTCTACGAATTCAGGTAAATCTGTAGAAATTTCACCCATTTTAATATCCGGAGCTAAATAATCTCCAATAGTATAAGGCAATACAAAATAACCATCTGCTAAACCTTGCATCAAGGCAGAAGCTCCAAGTCTGTTTGCTCCGTGATCTGAGAAGTTAGACTCTCCGATTGAGAAACATCCAGGAATTGTAGTCATTAAGTTATAATCAACCCAAGTTCCACCCATAGTGTAGTGAACCGCCGGGTAAATCATCATTGGCGTTACATAAGGATTCTCATCAACGATTTTCAAGTACATTTGGAATAAGTTTCCGTATTTACTTTTTACGATATCAGTTCCTAATTTAGTAACCACCGCCGTATCATTAGCATCTAAACCTTTTACGTAAGCTGCCTCTTTTCCGTAACGTTCGATAGCTGCAGCAAAATCAAGGTAAACTGCTTCACCTGTTTTGTTAACACCAAAACCGGCATCACATCTTTCTTTTGCAGCACGAGACGCAACGTCACGTGGTACCAAGTTACCAAAAGCAGGATATCTTCTTTCTAAGAAATAATCTCTTTCGCTTTCAGATAAATCAGTTGCTTTTTTCTTTCCTTCACGAATTGCTTTTGCATCTTCTTGTTTTGCAGGAACCCAAATACGACCGTCATTACGTAACGACTCAGACATCAAAGTCAATTTTGACTGATGATCTCCTGAAACCGGAATACAAGTTGGGTGAATTTGTGTATAACAAGGATTCGCGAAAAACGCCCCTTTTTTATGTATTTTCCAAGCTGCTGTTGCATTACTTCCCATAGCATTTGTTGACAAGAAAAATACGTTTCCATATCCTCCTGAACCAATAACTACAGCATGCGCAGAATGTCTTTCTATTTCTCCTGTAACCAAATTACGAGCGATAATACCTCTTGCTTTTCCATCAACGATTACGATGTCTAACATCTCGTGACGGTTGTACATTTTTACTTTTCCACGACCAATCTGACGGTTCATTGCAGAGTAAGCTCCTAACAATAATTGTTGTCCGGTTTGTCCTTGTGCGTAAAAAGTACGAGAAACCAAAGTTCCTCCAAAAGAACGGTTGTCTAATAATCCGCCATATTCACGAGCCAATGGCACCCCTTGAGCCACACACTGGTCAATAATATTAGCCGAAACTTCAGCCAAACGGTGAACGTTTGCCTCACGTGCACGGTAATCTCCTCCTTTTACAGTATCGTAAAACAATCTGTAAACCGAGTCACCGTCACCTTTATAATTTTTTGCCGCATTGATACCACCTTGTGCCGCAATAGAGTGCGCACGTCTTGGTGAATCCTGAAAACAAAATGCTTTTACGTTATATCCTAATTCAGCCAAAGTAGCCGCAGCAGAACCTCCAGCTAAACCTGTTCCAACGATAATAATATCTAAATTACGTTTATTAGCAGGGTTTACTAAATTAATGTGATCTTTATAATCTGTCCATTTGTCCGAGATTGGACCTTTTGGGATTTTTGAATCTAATGCCATTATAATTGATATTAATTATTGAAATGATGAACTAAAGCGATTATCACGAAAAGTGCCGGTACTACAACCGCAAATCCATAACCGATTTTACTTAAGAATCTGGAATATTTGTTGTGCATCCCCACTGATTGAAGAGATGAACTGAATCCGTGCCAAAGGTGGAACCCTAAAAGAACGAAAGACACACAGTAAATTCCTGTACGAATTGGATCGTGAAATTTGTGAACTAACTCACCATAATATCTTGTAGCATCCGGTGCAGTTCCTGCTATATACTTATAAGAAACTTCAGGAAACCAGAAATCATAAAAGTGCAATCCTAAGAATGCTAAAATAACCAGTCCAGAAATAATCATATTTCTTGAAGTCCAAGAAGCATTAGCCGCTCCATTGTATTTTGCGTATGCAATTGGTCTTGCTGCGCTATTTTGTGCTGTCAATATAAATCCCATTACAAAGTGGAAAATTACACCAACTGCCAAAACAGGTTGCATTACATATTGTATCAGCGGATTGTATCCCATAAAGTGAGAAGCTTCGTTAAAAACGTCTTCACTAATAATAGAAATAAAATTTAAGGAAACATGCAGCGCTAAAAACGTGATTAAGAATATTCCCGAAAGAGCCATAGCCACTTTCTTTAAGATGGAAGCATTCAATAGTGCAGATTGTGCCATAAGAGTTTAAGTAGTTTGTTTTAAAAAATTATACAAAAATAAAGTAAATACAAGTGAACTACAACCATTTCACTCTTATTTATAATCATTTTAAAAAGTCTCTCCGACAATTATTCAAATTCTTATAAAACAACAAAATAAGTCTCATTACGCGGCCATTTTCTCCAAAACCTGCATTTTATATAATTATCAAATTGCTATTTTTTAGTACTTTTTGACTTGTTTTCCTCAAAAATATAGGAGACCCTAATTTTATTGCTTTAAAACAACAGAATTCTAAGAGCATAATTTTACCTTTATCCGCTTCAAAAAAAATGAGAATGAAAACAGGAATTGACGCTATTTCTTTTGATGTAGCCAACATACATTTACCTATCAAAACTTTGGCAACCGCCAGAAATATAGAACCCGAAAAATTAGAAAAAGGACTTGGGTTAATCAAAATGACTTTACCGGATGCACACCAGGATGCAGTAGTTTTTGGAGCCAACGCTTTAACCAAACTAATTACCGAAAATCAAATAAACCTAAACGAGATCAGCCGGATTTATGTCGGAACAGAAAGTGCTATCGATAGTTCTAAACCGATCAGTTCTTTCCTGATTGCTTTAATGGAACAAAAGTTTGGTGAAGATTCTTTAGCCGAATGCGATGTTGTCGATTTTACGTTTGCTTGTATTGGTGGTGTTGATGCTTTGCAAAACTGTATGGACTTTGTAAAACTAAATCCAACCAAAAAAGCAATTGTAGTTACGACTGATTTTGCCAAATACGATTTAAACTCCACTGGAGAATACACACAAGGCGCCGGAGCTTTGGCCATGTTGGTAACTTCAAACCCAAGAATTATTGCTTTTGATGAAAATTGGGCCACAAGTACAAAAGGCGTTTTTGACTTTTTCAAGCCATACCGAAGCATTTCGAAAGAAACAATTGCCCAGAACGAAAACAACGACCCTTGGTTTGATAATTTAGAAGCCGAAATCGAAATCCATAAAGATCAACCGGTTTTTGACGGCCAGTATTCAAATCAATGTTATATGGATCGTACGCGTAATGCCTACTTTTCATTCAAAAAATTAAAAAACACTACCGAAACTTTATACAACACCTGGCACAGTATCATCATGCACTTGCCTTATTCTTTTCAGGGACGTCGAATGTTATCTGAAATTTATGTTTTAGACAGTGCCGAAAAAATTATAGCTGATGACATCCAACCAGCAGATTATCAGAACAAAATTAAAGAAGTTGGAAAATCAGAAGACTACCGAAAATTTGTAACCGAAAAATTGCAACCCGCAGAATTGGCTTCTTCTTTAATCGGAAATCTTTACACAGGTTCTATTTTCATGGGATTACTATCGACTTTGGCGCATTTTTATGACACCAAAAAAGATATTTCTGGAACTAAATTCGGATTCTTAGCTTACGGAAGCGGATCAAAATCAAAAGTTTTTGAAGGAACCATTCAACCCGAATGGCAATCGGCTTTAAGCCAAACCAAACTTTTTGAAAACTTAACTGAAAGTGTAGAAATTGATTTTGAAACTTACGAAAGACTTCACAAAAAAGAACAAAAAGCAAGCATCAGAACCCCTAAAAACGAATGGGTTTTAGATCGAATCGAAAAAGAAATCCCGAATTTGATTGGGGCTCGTTATTATAAATGGGAGAACTAAAAATTTCAATATTTTTAAATTCCAAATTCCAATTTGTGGCTTATAAAAAAAACCGAAGTTTTAACGCTTCGGTTTTTTTATGCTACTATTCTATTGTTCGTCTATATCTTGCTTGCGTTAATCGACACAATTCGTCTGTTTTGTCATTTCAAGCGAAGTCGAGAAGTCATACAAAAAACTCCGTACAGTTTGTCATCCTGAGGAACGAAGGATCTACGTTTGCTGAATCCATACCGCTGAACTTCACTTTACGGAATTACTTGTGAAGATACTTCGTTCCTCAGTATGACAAAATTGCGGAAAATAGAAACGGATCAACGTGTGTGATTTCTCGACTTCGCTCGAAATGACAGAATTGTGATGATCCCAAAAACAGTAAGTAATAGTCCAAAACTTGAAACTTGAAACCTGAAACTCGAAAAGGGTAAAATATACGGTGTCGTTTGTTCATTTCGAGCGAAGTCGAGAAATCACTCCAGTAATTCGACAAAGAGTAGCGGCTTTTTGTGTAACGTTTCTTGCGCGATTTCTCATTCTTCGAAATAACAAATCATCCAAAATTCTCAGTCTTTATTATGCTGTTCCGTATAATTTTTATTGCCTTTAATTCTTGTATCCTCTGTGTGCATACCGTTTGCCATTCCTAACATGAAGGCGGTCATTACTAAAAGGAGTTTTCGTTTTATCCAATGAAGTGGTCGCTTAGATTGCTCTAAACGTGTTTTATGTTGTTTATACATTTTGCAAATGATAAATGATTAGACATTATGATATCATCTTATGCTCTGAGTAGCATAAATGCTTAAAAAATCTTAAGCGCTGTATAAACTTGTATCGAAATGTCTTGAAGTATTTATTTCATTTACAAAAACGGACTGTTTTATAAATGAATTTATGTTTTGATGAAGATGTGTACATAATCTTAAAAGAACCCGAGTTTGAAAACCAGATGCTTCTTTAATTGGAACAAAATTTAAAAGTATTGGAAACGAAGTTTTTCCAATTGATTTTAGTTGGCTAAATTTGTATAATCGAAGATTTCTAACCGCTAGTTCTTTTCTTAAAATTACATAGGACGATTGATAATAATCCGCAGATTTTGATTGAGAATCTAAAGTACAGTCAGTCGCAATCACAGCAAGAGCCAGAAAGAGATATATGAAGTATTTTAGATGTTTTTTCAATTTATTCTTATGAATTTAGATTTACAAACTATTGTTTAGCAATATTAATTTTTGTTTTTAAAATATCATAGATTTTTTTTGTTTCATTTGAAACTGTTGACCATTCTCCAACAGATTCGTATTCACACATTATTGTTGTATTTCTCTCTCTTAATTTTATCAAAACATATCCAGCATAACATGTCGCCATCTTATCTGTAAAAAATGGCTTAGTTATTAAATGATATGCATACTTCGAAATACTATCCCGCTCAGAAACACTTAGTTTGAATGTTTTTTTTACTATTGTATCTAGTTTATATTTAGACGAGAATCCTTTCCCACTAATCCTTTTATATTTAGTTTCTTCAAAAGAGGCAGTATCTTCCTCTTTATAAATTAAAACTTTCTGGCTTTTCGTATAAATCTCAATAGTCCCCCAATTAATACGCTCGGGCTTTCTTTCATCTTTGGAAAAATTACAGGAGATTAAAGTTAGAAAAGACAGAAGAACAATCGATTTAATCATATTTGATTTTCTTTTAAGCGAAAATACAAATTAAAACAAGAGTTTCAATTTTACTCCGCATCTATTTCACCTCCATCATCCAGATGAAATCTCATTTAATTTAAAAAAACATACTCACGCAGATTTAGCAGATCTTAGCAGAAAAAAAAGTAAGATCTGCTAAATCTGCGTGAAAACAAAACATAAAGATCTTAACTAAAGATTTTCTTTGCTCATTTTTCTTCAATGTTATAAAGCAAAAAACCTAATCCCAAAACAAAAACCACACAACTCAACAACATCCAAACACCATCTTTTAATACAAAAAACGAAAAACCTATTGCGGGCGCAGCAAGAATCACCATTAAAGAACCCGTCCTATTTGTTTTAACAAAATTCAATGCATGTATAGCTAATCCAATAAAAAGCAAAGATGGCCCCACAATCACAAAAGGATAAAGAATAGATGGCGTTGTACTTATCTGGTGACTTAATGCTTCTTTGGCGAGCTCGTTATTCCCGAAACTTGACATGATAAAGTCAATTGTACAAAGACCAACATGAGCAATAACCCCTAACGTAGTCACAACTGTTGCAACCGAATTTATTTTGTTCTTCGGAAACACGTCATTAAACGAGAGCAACAAACAGGCTCCAATTAAATTAAACCAATGCGGAAAATCGATTGGTTCTTGAAAGTTGGGTAAAATCTTAGAAAAGAAAAAATAACTGATAAGAAAAAATAGCAATCCAAGCAGGCAAATGTGTTTTGTTTTCATAATTAAGTTTTAAAATTGATGAGACAAAACTAAAATGAAAAACTTCTGAACATGCCTACAACACTGACTTAGGTACAAAACACATCGTTTTAGGTACGAAATTGTAAGGCCAGTAAAGTTTCTTTATAATTTTTAGAAACCGGGAGTTCAATTTGAGTAAGTACAATCGTATTTTGATCCTTCCAAGATTTAAAATGTGATGGATTTATTAAATGTGAACGATGGATTTGAACCAAAAAAGCAAAATCCTCCTGAACCTTTTTAAGTGAAGAACGAATCAATTTGGAATGAAGTTTAGCATTTTCGATATAAAAAATCTCGACATAATTTTGGGCATTCGAAATACAAACCAAATCAGCCTTCCTGATTTTCAGAATATCCAGCTTATTCTCTCCTTTAATAATTAAAATGTCTTCTTTGATCGGAATCAGTTTAATCAAATATCTTCTGGCAAGGATAAGTACGGGAGTTAGAATTAGCGCAACTTTGAGAAATATTATTGAAAAGAACGCAGTAAAACTATACCCTCCGTTTAAAATTGGACTTTTATAATAGGCAAAAATACCCATAAGATAGATCAGATAAAAAAAGATAATACTTCCTATTTCTAATCCAATATTCCATTTTGCTGATTTCCGGTAAACTATTTTTTGAAGAACAGCGAGAACAGCATAACATAAAAAGGCCAACAAGCTAAAGCCAAAACTTATTAAAAGCCATAATCGAAAATTTAGAGTCCCATCATCAAAAGGTTTTATGATAAAGGCGAAAATAAAAATCCATAAGCCTATAAGTAAACCTACTATTAAATGATATTTTATTTCCGGATTCAATTCTTTCATCTTTCTTAAAGCAATTTACAGCAAACAGAAATTAACTAATTTTCTGCTTGTTTTATAGAGCCAAGATACAAAACACCACAATTGACAAACTATTTTAAACCGTAATTTTCTCTCACAATGCCCAAAAACGGAAATTTCATAACCATATAAGTGATGTAAGTTCATTTAAAAAAAACTTATATTCTCTTATATTACTTATATGGTTTATTTAAAAAAATCGCAAAAACTCACTCTGTTTTAATAGCACCTGCAATCTGCATCAAAAAAGCTTTCACTTTATCATCAATCCAAAGAATAAGAAAACTTTAATAAACCAATTTTGTGCTGCTTCTTCAAAAAGTAGTAATTTTGAAATTCGAAGTACAAAAAACAATACTACTATGAAATATCACCAAATAAACAGCGCTCTTTTTGTAAAAAATCGCAAAAAATTCACGGCAGAAATGAAACCTAATTCTGTTGCCGTTTTTAATTCCAACGACATTTACCCTGTTAGTGCCGATAGTACACTTCCTTTTGCACAACACAGAGATATTTTTTATCTGAGTGGTGTTGATCAGGAAGAAAGTGTTTTACTTTTATTTCCGGATGCTCCTTACGAAAACCAAAAAGAAATCCTTTTCCTTAAAGAAACCAGCGAGCACATCGCTATTTGGGAAGGTGAAAAATTAACCAAAGAACGCGCTTATCAGGTTTCAGGAATCAGAACGGTTTATTGGTTACAGGATTTTCATAAAGTGTTGAACGAAATGATGACGTATGCCGACACCATGTACATTAACACCAACGAACATTATCGTGCAGCTGTTGAAACAGAAACTCGTGAAGCTCGTTTTGTAAAATGGTGGAAAGAAAAATACCCTGCACATCAGGTGGCAAAAAGTAATCCGATTTTACAACGCATTCGTTCGATAAAAGAAAGCGAAGAAATCGATTTGATTCAGCAAGCTTGCGATATTACAGAACTAGGTTTCCGCAGATTGCTTTCGTTTGTAAAACCAAATGTTACAGAATACGAAATCGAAGCCGAATTGATTCACGAATTTGTCCGTAATCGTTCTAAAGGTTTTGCTTACACCCCAATTATCGCTTCAGGTAATAATGCAAATGTGTTGCATTATATCGAAAACAACCAACAATGTAAAGCCGGTGACTTGATTTTATTGGATGTCGCGGCAGAATACGCTAACTATTCAAGTGACTTATCACGTACAATTCCGGTTTCAGGAAAATATACCGACAGACAAAAAGCAGTTTACAATGCTGTTTTGAGAGTCAAAAATGAGGCAACCAAAATGCTTACTCCGGGAACACTTTGGAAACAATATCACATTGAAGTTGGTAAAGTCATGACTTCTGAATTACTTGGTTTAGGTCTGATTGACAAAGCCGATGTTCAAAACGAAAATCCGGACTGGCCAGCGTATAAAAAATACTTCATGCACGGAACTTCTCACCACATGGGACTGGACACACACGATTATGGTTTGCTTCATGAGCCAATGAAAGCCAATATGGTTTTTACGGTTGAACCGGGAATCTACATTCCGGCAGAAGGTTTCGGAATTAGATTGGAAGACAATGTTGTGGTTCAGGAAAAAGGAGAACCTTTCAACTTAATGCGCAATATTCCAATTGAGGCGGATGAAATTGAAAGTTTGATGAACACATAAGCGCAAGATGAAAAGGATTTTTCTATTTACTTTTCTGCTCCTTCTTAGCAAAACTTTCGCTCAAACCGAAGGCTTTGCAAAGAACAATGGCGCCAGTTTAACGTATTACAAAACATTTGGAAAAGGCGAACCGCTTTTGATTATTAATGGTGGTCCCGGAATGAACAGTAATGGCTTTGAAGCTATGGCAAAAACGTTGTCTGAAAATCAGGAAACGATTATTTACGATCAAAGGGGAACCGGAAAATCGAAATTGGTAAAATTGGATGCTACGACCATTTCGATGCAATTAATGGCTGATGATATTGAATCGCTGAGAAAACACCTTAAAATCAAGAAATGGAATATTCTCGGACATTCTTTTGGAGGAATGTTGGCTTCTTATTATGCGACGATCTACCCAAACAGCATTGATAAATTAATTTTATCATCGTCGGGCGGAGTGGATTTGACTTTATTAAAAAGCGCTAACCTTATTGAAGCCGGATTAAATCAAGCTCAAAAAGATTCTTTGAACTACTGGAATGACAAAATCGAAAAAGGAGACACTTCCTATACCGCAAGAATCGGAAGAGGAAGGGCAATGGCTCCCGCTTATGTTTACGACCAGAAATATGCCCCAATCATTGCCGAAAGATTAACACAAGGCAACTCGACAATAAACGGATTATTATGGGCTGACATGCAAAAAATGAATTTTGATTGCAAAACAAAATTGAAAAATTTCAAAAATCCGGTCTTGGTCATTCAGGGAAAAGAAGACATTATCAGCAATGAAATTGGAGAAATTGTAAATAAAACATTCCCCAATTCAAAATTGATTTTACTCGAGCATTCCAAACATTATGGCTGGCTCGATGCCAGAGAAAAGTACTTCCTGGAAATTAATTCCTTTTTAAAATCATAAAAACTACAAACGGCTCTCAGAAATGTGAGCCGTTTCTGTTTTCAAAAAATACTTTTTCTTCAACATAAAGATTAAACGAATCTTTTGGGCTTACTTATTTTTCAATAAATAAAAGTATGCGCAAAAGGAATAAAACCCTAAAGTTGTGGGGAAGTAAAAAATTGAATGCGAGAATTTAATTTGTCAAAGAAAACGTCAAATTCACAAAATACGCGCCCAGTCTGTCATTTCGACGAAGGAGAAATCACACAAGATATTCCGTAAAGAAAAGCACCAATCTTTGTCGATTTGCGAGTGTGATTTCTCGACTTCGCTCGAAATGACAGGATTGGGAGAAATTGTAAATACATAGGGCGCTGCAAAAAAAGTAACACCCTTTTAAATCTTCCATTAATAATCTCCTTCATTGAAAGCAGATAATCAGAGCGTTTAACCTTTTTTAACTTTGCGGCTTTGCTGCTTTACGACTCTGCAAGATTTTTAATTCTTCACTGTCTTTAGGCTTGATCGCAAAAACATTAAACCAATATAAATTTATAGCGCTCTTAGTCGCTTAAAACAAAAAAGCCCTTAATGACATTTTAAATCATTAAGGGCTTTTTATAACTTATAAATTGAAGTTTATCCAATTTTTGAAATCTGCAAATCCAGTTCAAATTTACCGGCTGCGTCATTTTCATTGATTAACTCAAAAAGCTCTAAAGCTCTTCTTGCATTTTTCTCTTCTTCTCTTTGCTCTACAACATACCACATCATAAAGTTTTCTGTAGCATAATCGTTCTCAGCTCTACATTTTGCAATCACTTTGTTTACCGCTTGAGTAACTGCAATTTCATTTTGCAAAGCAATTTCAAATACATTTTTAAAAGAAGCAAACTCCTGTTGAACTTCAGAAACAGTTGGCGTGATTGCGATCCCGCCCATGTCAGTGATGTATTTAAAAACTTTAAGGAAATGCTCTCTTTCTTCCTCCGCTTGCTTATACATATGTGATGCCGTATTCGCAAAACCATTTCTATCCAACCATGCTGCCATAGCTAAATATTTATTAGAAGCATCGCTCTCTATTTTTGATTGTAAGTTTAGTATTTTCTCTATTCCTTCAACTAAGGAAGAACTTGTTCTTAATAAATCTTTCATGACCTTTAATTTTTATACGTGTAAAATTACAAAAATTAAAACCACCAACACTAGACGTCAATAAATATGGATTTATTCTAAGTAAACGTTAGACAAGATCAGCAGTCAAAACACTGCAAAGCATAGAGTGCAGGTTCAACGTAAATTTGGTTCCATTTAATAGTTCTCTAAGTTGTACTATTTCGCAAATGGTAAGATTTCTGGAGAAATTTCTTTTTGTAGTTTCTATTAACTGCGCATCAGACTGATCAGACAAATCATAAAGCATGTTCAGAATATCAACGTTATTGACCTTTCTTTGAAAAATCAAAAAATCCTGAATTTTATAATGAGATACAGTATCTACAAAGTTGATGACTACGCTATTGGTCAAATCACATTGATAACTGTATCCTTTTTCGGTTTCAAATAATATTTTGGTGTTCAAATCACTAAATTCTGCCATTCTTATAAAATATAATAGGGCACAAAATTATATAAATTAAATTAATTTCAAACATAATTAAGACTAATTTAAAATAAGAGAATCTTTCTTTGCGTTAAAATTCACAAAATACACAACGCCTCACTACCAAAACCAACATAAAAAGCTAAAAACATCCCTATTGCTTTTAAAGCATATTAACAAAAATGAAACACAATACTTTTTGAAGTCCATCGATAAAACTCTAATTTTGCACCTCATTCACATCTTCAGAGTCTTGAGAAATCTTCTATACAAAAACACCACTATATCTTATACTGACAACGGACAAGGAAACGCAATTGTATTTCTTCACGGCTTTCTTGAAAACAAAACCATGTGGAAAGATTATGTTTCTTTTTTTACAGATCAATATCGTGTTATTACAATTGATTTGTTAGGGCATGGCCAATCCGATTGTTTGGGGTATATACACGAGATGGAAGAAAATGCACATGTTGTTCAGGAAGTTTTAGCTCATCTAAAAATTGAAAAAGCTACGATACTAGGTCATTCTATGGGAGGTTATGTAGGCTTGGCTTTCGCCGAATTGTATCCCGCTGCTATCAAAAAACTAGTATTAATAAATTCAACTGCCCGAGAAGACAGTCCGGAAAAGAAAACAAACAGAAGCCGTGCTATAAAAGCAGTAAAACAAAATTATATCGCTTTTGTAAGTTTAGCAATCGCCAATTTGTTTAGTGAAAACAACAGAATTAAATTCGCTAAAGAAATTGAACGTGCCAAACTTCATGCTTTAAAAACACCTTTACAAGGAATCATAGCCTCACTGGAAGGAATGAAAATCAGAAAAGACAGAGAGACACTCTTACAAAAAAATCTTTTTCCGGTTCTGTTGGTTTTAGGAAAAAAAGATCCTGTTTTAAATTACGAAGAGACTATTTCTCAAGTTGAAGACACCACCGCAGAATTGGTTTCTTTTGAAGACGGACATATGAGCCCAATTGAAAATAAAGAAGAACTAAAAATAGTACTCTCGCATTTTCTTTAACAATTGAAAAGAACGAAATAAAAAAAGACCATTTCGAAATATCGAAACAGCCTTTTTCTTCTTTTCGTGGGGGCAAAAAGTATAATTTGTAAAATTTCTTTTAAAAATTTCGGCAAAGTTATTCTTTTTCTCCAGTAATCATAACACACTGAATCACTTTTGTTTATAGTTTATAATTTGATTCTTATAAAAACAGCATCTGTAAATAAATTCGGTAAAAACAACATATATTCTTGAAATTATAGAATTTTACTTCATAAAACTCAATTACAAAACTCTTGTTTTCGAGACTATTGCATCCTCAAAAAGCCTTTTATCGCTTTTATAAGAGAAAAACTACTTAGCTGTATTGCAATTTTGTAAATGACTAAAGACCTTTAACAGAATTCTATTTCTTTTTATCGTTCCAAAAAACTAGTTTATTTTCTCTTCAAAAGGAATAGTCACATCAAAAATCTCTTTCAACAACACAACAATCTCTTCTAAATAACTGGCAAGTATTTCTTTTGAAACAGTTGTCGTCAATTCTTTATCTTCTTTAAAACCGAAGGGTAAAAAACCCGACTTCAGGTTTTTAAAGGAAATTATCCCTGCTTCTATCGGAATTTCTTTTGCTTCCGTTTCAAACATAAACGCATAGGCCAACACCTGTATGATTTTATCGTTTTTAAGCTCTTGTGTCAATCCATTCCATGATTTCAGCACCACACTGGCTTTTTCCACTTTTCCTGTCTTATAATCAATGATTCTGATTTTTCCGTTACGCAACTCAATCCTGTCTACATTTCCTTTAATCAAAACCGGAAATGGCAAAGCGGGATGCTCCAGTTGGCGTTCAAATGTTTTTTCTAAAGCAATGATCTGAACTTGGTCTCCATTTGAGATTAAATCCAATTCCATTTTCAGAAAATTCGAAACATTCCGTTTGGCTACCTCAAACGCCAAGAGGTTACGTCCTTTCTTAATCTCCCCTTCCTTATAAACTACTTTGAACTGTTTTAATACTTCATCATCCAACAATTTAAAGCAATTCTTAATGTCAATTTCTGAAATTAATCGCCCGACAAAAGGATCATACAAAGCTTTCAAAGTCTCGTGTATAATAGTTCCAAGTGTATTTAAGGCAATATTTTCTTCTACTTCTTCCACTTCCCTGATCTTTAGAATTTTTTGAAAGTAAAATTCAATCGGATTTCGAATATAACTCGTCAAAGCCGAAGGAGAAAACCCGTTCACCGCAATCTCTTTTAATCGCTCCAAAACGGCCTCTGACTTCGGAACCACCATTGGCGTATTGGCCATCGCAGGCAAAACCGGATTGTAGATATCAAAAGTAAGATTGTGTTTGACTTGTTTTTCTACTTCCAATTGCGTTATAAAACGACTGCGTTCTCCTGCATCTAAACCATCATTCTCTGTGTTGTAAATCAGGTAGATATTTTTAGCCCTTTGCAGTAAATGATAAAAGTGATAGGTATAAATAGCGTCCTTTTCTTTAAAAGTTGGCAATCCTAATTCCTTTTTAACATCGTATGGAATAAATGAGTTCTGAGATTTACCGGCAGGAAATTTACCTTCGTTCATAGAAGTTACAATTACGGTATCAAAATCCAAAACACGACTTTCCAGGACTCCCATAATTTGTAACCCTCTTAAAGGCTCTCCTTCAAACGAGACTTCCGCTACATCAATTACCTGTTTATAAATTGCATACAACGTATCAATGTTGTCAATATGTTTGTGTTTAGCATAATAACTAATCAATTTATTGATCACTTTAAAAATAGCAAAAACAAAGGCTTTTGCTATCTTTTCCTCTTCATTATCATTACTGAAATTCTTTTTTATCACAAGCAAAAGTGTCGATATATTCTCGAGAACAGCAATGGATCCGTTTTCCCACTTTTGAAATAGCAATTTAAAAAGATCGGATACCTTAGGATTCAGTTCAAACAATCTGTTATGGGTAATAAAAGTATAATTGTTCTCTTTTATAATCCTAACCAAATTACCTGCACTTGCGTACGGCTCTACTAGTGGATGCGTTAAAACATCCAGCACATCTTTATAATAAAAAACATAACTCTCTCCTTTTCTGGAAAGTGCATTCGTATGCATTTTAAACAATTTTGCAATCAATATTTGCGAAGGATTATTTCTACTCGAATACCCCATCGTAATATTCAAAGCACCAACAGAAGATGGCAATGCATATAAAACCGGGATCAACAAATTCTCTTCGCCCAAAACAACAGCCACCTTATCTAGAGATGTTGTTGGATTTTCTGCAATTATACGCTCAATAATACTTCCCGTTAATTTAGCCTGGCCAATTGTTTTTGGAGTTCCAATAACCTGAATGTTTTTTGATTGAGAAAAATCATCAACAATCCACTCAAAAGGATTTGCTTTATAGTGTTTCCAGTTTTCTTTAAAACGGCGCACAAAAAGTCCGGCATCGTGGTAAGGATCATTGAGAAAGACTTGGTCTACATCCCAATAAATTCTGGCTTGATCTAAAGCCAAAAGATGTTGCACGATTTTTTCTTCAGCCGCATTTAAAGCATTGAATCCCGCAAAAAGAAAACTGCGTCCTGCAGTTGTATTTGAAAAATGATTTAAATTATGGACTGCTTCGCGGTAAATCAAGCCTTGATATCCAATACTCTTATTGAGCAAATGATTGTACAAAGACTCGTAATACAACGGCAGTAATTTCCAGAAATCAATATAATTTTCTAAAAGTTTGGTTTTGTTCTCTACTTCTATCCCCCATTTTTTAATGTCTTCAATATCGTTCAAATAAGACAAAACATGCGAGGGCTCTAACAGGTAACGATCGATTTCATTAAAATCCTGAAGAAGTGTTTTTGCCCAGTTGGCAAATAATTCGAATGACTGTTGATGTTGCTTTTCTGTAATAGAAAGATACACTTCGTAGAACTCGAAGAGCAATTCGATTGAATCAACAGACCGAATAGCGGCAACATCTTGTACAAAATCCTCAATACTAATTATATCCGGAGAAAGGATCGTATGGGAAGTTTCGTTTTTTAAGGCTTCAATTAAAAAAACCTTTGCTCTTTTATTAGGCAAAATAATAGTCGTCTCTGCCAGTTTATGGGAATAATCCTGAATGATAACGGTTGCTATTTTTTCGAGAAAGGAAGTATTTATCATTTGATAAAAATAAAAAAAGCCATTCAATTAAGAATGGCTTTTAGTATTTATTTTAAACTGTAAATTATAGTTTACCTTGGTATTTAGAACCAATGTGTTTAATTTCAGTTCTTCTGTTTTGAGCTTTTCCTGCAGCAGTTTTGTTACTTGCAACTGGTTGAGAAGATCCAAAACCTTTAGATTCTAAGTTTTCTTTGTTAACTCCTCTTTCAACTAACGCGTTTAATACAGCGTCAGCTCTTTCTTGAGAAAGTTTGTCATTGATTTTAGCAGAACCTGTACTATCTGTGTGTCCTTCAATGCTGAATTTCGCGTTTGGATAGTTTTTAAGGATTTCTTTAATTGCATCTAATCTAGCTGGAGTTTCTTTGTCTCCTGTTTTGAAAGTAGCTTTTCCTGAGTTAAAGTATACCGCTCTAGCTTGAACTTTAAGATCTTCTAAAGCCTCAGTAGTTACTTCTGGACATCCTCTGTTACTAGCAGGACCGTAAACTGTAGGACAATCATCATCTTTATCTGCTACACCATCTTTGTCAGCATCTAAGAAAGGACAACCACCGTTTTCTTTTGGACCAGCAACTGTAGGACATTTGTCATCTTTATCAGCGATTCCGTCTCCATCAGTATCAGGACAACCTTTTAAAGCAGCTAAACCAGCAACATCTGGACAAGCATCATCTTTATCAGCAATTCCGTCTCCGTCTGTATCAGGACATCCGTTTAATGCAGCTAAACCAAAAACATCTGGACAAGCATCACTAGCGTCAACGATTCCGTCTCCGTCAGTATCAGGACATCCGTTGAATTGTTTTAAACCAGCAACATCTGGACAAGCATCGTCTTTGTCATAGATTCCGTCACCGTCAGTATCTTTACCTCCAAATTTGAAAACAAGACCAGCAGTGTGTTGGAAGTGAGATGGAGCATCTGGAGCACCAGAAGCATCTTGTCTATCTCCAGAAACTGACCATTTGTATTTAGTAGCAAGCTCTAAACCAATAGCATCAGTAAACCAGAAAGTAACACCAGCACCTGGGTTAACAGTTCCGTAGCTACTGTCTCCTAAGAAAACATAACCACCACCTACAGTTAACGAAGGATCGATTACTTTAGATTTGATTAATTCCTGGAAGCTATATTTAATAGTAGCATCAATTCCGTAATACATCAAATCACCAGGATTGGAATTAACCATACCTCTTGAATCATGATTAGGATGAGATGGATTAAAAGTAATGTATTTGTCAATTTTGTTTACAGAACCTTGTAAACCAACTGAGAAACCACTACCAACATATTTAGACACTCCGATGTAAGACAAAGAAGGAAGGATATTCCAGTTGTCTTTTACAGCGAATGGCTGAGAAAAGTGTTGGTTGATCCAACCATTACCTCCACCAGCACTAGTCCTAGTGTCAACGGCATTAACTCCAAAAGAGATAGCCCATGGATTGTTACTGTCTTGCGCGTGAGAACTTAAACCCATCACCATCATCACAGCAACTAAAAGTTTGTTAAGATGTTTCATACTTAATTTTTTTTAATTACAATTTAGTTAATTACAAGCAAAAGTAACACCAAATTTTTTAAATACAAAATGAAATGTTAAAAAAAACCTACAAAAATTCGGCCAATGTGGTAATTATATAACTTTTAACATTTTTCCGACAACTTCAAAAGCCTTTATCGCTCTGTCCAAGTGCTCTTTAGTATGGGCTGCCGAAAGTTGCACTCTGATCCTTGCTTTTTCTTTCGGTACAACAGGAAAGAAGAATCCGATTACATAAATCCCTTCTTTCAAAAGTTCATTAGCCATAGTCTGTGACAATTTAGCATCGTACAACATTACCGGCACGATAGCTGAATCCCCATCTATGATATCAAATCCGGCATTTTTCATACCTTCTTTAAAATAATTTGTATTCCACTCTAACTTATCTCTTAGTGAAGTATCTTTTTCTAATAACTCAAAAACCTTAATAGAAGCCCCAACAATAGCCGGTGCAAGTGAATTTGAAAACAAATAAGGTCTTGATCGTTGACGAAGCAATTCAATAATTTCTTTCTTAGCGGTAGTATAACCTCCCATTGCTCCACCTAATGCTTTACCAAGGGTTCCGGTTATAATATCAACTCTTCCCATAACTCCTTTTGCCTCAAGAGTACCTTTACCGGTTGCTCCGATAAATCCTGCTGCATGACATTCATCAACCATAACCATAGCATCGTATTTGTCTGCCAAGTCACAGATTTTATCCAATGGCGCCACAAGACCATCCATAGAGAATACACCGTCAGTAACAATTAGTTTAAAACGAGCTCCGGCTTCATTAGCCTTAATCAACTGTTGTTCTAAATCTTCCATGTTACTATTTTCATAGCGATAACGAGCCGCTTTACACAAACGAACACCATCTATAATAGAAGCATGGTTTAAACTATCTGAAATAATTGCATCATTTTCTCCCAACAACGGCTCAAAAACACCTCCGTTTGCATCAAAAGCCGCTGCATATAAAATAGTATCTTCTGTACCATAAAAATCCGCAATCTTTTTCTCCAATGTTTTATGAATATCCTGCGTACCACATATAAAACGAACAGACGACATTCCAAAACCATGTGTATCCATAGCGTCTTTAGCCGCTTGTACCACTTCTGGATGCGAAGAAAGACCTAAATAATTGTTGGCACAAAAATTCAAAACTTTTTCACCTGTTGAAATTGTAATTTCAGCATCCTGAGCTGAAGTAATTATACGTTCCTTCTTAAAAATTCCATTTTCTTCAATAGTTTGCAACTCACTTTGCAAATGTTCTTTTATTTTTCCGTACATTTTTATTTATTTAATATGTTAAAAATTAACAACTTAACCCTAATTAAGCTATTAACAACTGATTAATTTTATCACAAATTTACCACATCGACAGCTGTTCCTATATACACCAGTGCTTTTTTTAACACTTTATAGCCCAAATCCTCGATTGCATCTTGATATTCCTGAATTTGTCTGGTGTATTTCGCATTAACAGCCCCCGTTTTATAATCTAAAAGATAAGCTTCTTTGCTCTTTGTCAGCACCACACGGTCCGGTTTTAAAATCTTACCCTCCTTCTGAACAATTGTTTGCTCATTCAAAATCTTATCTTTTCCATCAAAGTATATACTCAACTCGGGGTGATTTACAATTTCCTGAAGCGTCAACAATACTTTTTCAGACTGATCAAAAGTTACCAGACCATTCTCCATTGCTTTTACAACTGCCAAATCAATATCTGATTTATCCTTAACAAAAGCTAAGATTTCATGGACTACATTTCCATAGGAGATTGCTTCTTGTTGGTGCGTACCCCACATGAGCGCTTCACGTTGCGCAATTTTTATATTCTTCGGATCTAAGACTTCAGAAATCATTGGAATCGTACGAACTAAATCTGCCTTTTTTGATAAGGGCGAAAGTTTCTTCTTACTTCCAAAATCATATTCTAATTTTTCCGGATCGTAAATCCCTTTATGAATCAGATATTTTATAAAAAACGAAGCCATATTACTTGGGAACTCTCCATCCTTCCGCTCTTTTAAAGACTGCGAAATAACATAAAGTTGTTCCTCAGCACGTGTTAATGCCACATACAAAACGTTGATGTTATCAAGTAATTCTTCTTGTTTTTTCAAATTAAAAACAGCCGAAGCACTTTCACCAAACCCTTCAACAGCACTACTATTGTCAATTAGCGCTTTTGGAACACCCAAATTTTCCTCTTCAGCATCTAACCAAAGCTTGTCTTTTGGTTTTCTGTTATAATCTTCTTCCGCAAACGGCATGATAACAACCGGAAATTCCAATCCTTTCGATTTATGAATAGTCATAATCCGAACGGCATTATTTCCTTCGGGAGACGGAATACTGAATTTCTCTCCATTTTTCTCCCAAAAACTAAGAAAGTCTGCTATTCCGGCCTGATTTCTAATATCCCGTTCTAAAACAATATCGAGAAAAAACTGCACATAGGCATTCCCTTCGGTTGGAAGAACGAATTTTGAAATGATAATTTCAACTGCCTCATACAAGGATTTTTTTCTGATATTCTCGAAAGATAGTGAGACATCAAATGTCAGAAGCCAGTTTTCAAAATCACTTTCAAATTTCTTACTCATTCCCTGAGCAATAAAATCATGAACCGGTATTTCGGTTTCTAAAGTATCCGTTAAAAAATGCAGAAAATTAGCTTTTGCTTCTAAATCAGCGCTATTATTTAAGTATTTCAACAGATGAATTATTAAACGCACTTCTGTTGCATTTTGAATCATCAGTGTTTCTGAAGACAATAGCGGAATATTTTGTTCTGTCAAATAATTGGCAATCGCAATTCCCTGCCCCCTTTTACGGGTCAGAATCACAATGTCTTTATACTCAAAACCTTCCCGAACTACATTCTGAATTGTATTTAAAGTAGCCAAAACATACAAATCTGATTTTTCGACCACTTCTTCTTCATCTGCAAAATCACTTTTTTCAACAACAGGAAGAAAAGAGATATTGACATAGCCTCCTTTTTTGGAATTTGCGTTTTGAAAACTATGATTCTCATACAAATCTTTATAATCCTCGTTCGAAAATTCAGCAGAAATCAACTTAAAAAAAGCATTATTAAAATCGATCACCTCACTATAACTGCGGTAATTGGTATCTAAATGCTCCAGTTTTTGATCTTTATTGCTAAATGGATTTTCTCCTTTACTCAATTCGATAAACTGCTCGGCTTTACCACCTCTCCAGCGATAAATGGATTGTTTGGGATCTCCAACAATCATCAAAGTACCCTTATTTCCTAAATCGTCCTGACCTGCAAGCGCATTATCAATTAAAGGAATCAAGTTTTGCCATTGCATTTCTGAAGTATCCTGGAATTCATCAATAAAAAAATGACGGTACCGTTCTCCCAGACGCTCATAAATAAAGGGCGCGGGTTGATTCTGAATCTCCCGATAAATAATCGCATTAAATTCAGAAATAGATAATATATTTTGTTCGGATTGAATTTTAGCCAATTCATTACTAACGGTATTCAGCAATGATAAAGGCGTAATATTTTTAAGAAAAGCTTTGTAGAAATCTCTTTTCTCGAAGTTTTTATAGATTTTAACCAGCGTTTGAAGCAATTCCGGAATAAGGTTTTCGATTATTGCTTTGTCTTTCGCCGTTTTATTGATGGCAATATCCTCAAACTCATGAAAGGTTTTATTCTTTGGATTAAATTTCCCATCCTTAATACTTTCCAGATGATTTGGAAAAGTTCCTCTTGAAAAAGATTTCAAGTCAATTCCGTTTTTATCAATTAAAACGAGTAATTCGGCAGCAAACCCCGCATTCTCTTTTTCCAGATCGGCACACAAAGCCGACATTCTCTTTTTTATGGCGATAAACTCCTCAATGGACTTATCTTGAAAATGCAGAATTTCATTTCGGTTGTTTTCATTCAAAACCAACCTACCGGTTTCCAGAATTTCACGCGAAACATCCCAACTCTTGTCGTCGTCGGTCTTTTCCATCGTAAAATCAATAAGCAATTTGGTAAGCGTTTCGTCCTGCCCTGCCTGAGCAATAATGGCATCGACAGCTTCTACCAGTAAATTCTCGGTATCCAGAGTAACCTCAAAAGTCATCGGTAAATTCAAATCGTGTGCAAAAGCACGAATTACCTTATGTGTAAATTTATCAATAGTAGAAATATCAAAAGCCGCATAATTATGAATCAGGTGCTTGATGATATTTTGAGATTTTGTTTTGATTCTGATAATAGAAAACCCTGTTTCTCTCGACAAATCCTCCATTAAATCGGATGCTTTATCGGAAGGTATTTCTTTTGTAAACTCAGATAAACTGCCTACAATACGGCTTTTCATTTCATGAACCGCCTTGTTGGTAAAAGTTATAGCCAAAATATTTCGATAGGCATCGTTTTTTGGCGAGGAAAGGATAATCTTCAGGTATTCCTTAACCAAAGTATAGGTCTTTCCCGAACCTGCAGAAGCATCATAAATGGAAAAAGACGGACTTTGCATAAGCTTAGTTTTTGTATGACAAAAATAGCATTTTTAAAGCACTATTAATTTTCGAAACCTAAAAACACTATTCTTCCAAAAGAACTTAGTGTTTAGGAAATGCTCTTTTATTAAAGACCAACAATATTCCAACCCCAGTTGAGATGGCCACATCAGCCACATTAAAAATAGCATTAAAGAACATAAAATGCTTTCCTCCAAAGATTGGCAACCAGGTTGGCAAATTGCCTTCCCAGATTGGAAAATAAAACATATCTACCACCAAACCGTGAAACCATGTGCCGTATGGCGCTGGTGAGAAAAGCGTAGCCAGGTTATGTGAACTGTCATCGAAAATTACACCGTAAAAAACAGAATCCAGGATATTTCCTGCTGCACCGGCAAAAATTAACGCTATTGCTACAACCAAATAATTGGAATGGCGTTTTTTAATTGCATCTGCCAACCAATACCCGATTCCGAATACAGCAAAAATTCTAAAAACAGTCAGAATTAATTTCCCGTATTCACCCGGAATTTTTGTTCCCCATGCCATTCCTTCATTTTCTATGAAATGAATTCTAAACCAATCTGCAATAACAACTTCTTCACCAAGAATAAAATTTGTTTTTACATAAATTTTAGAAAGTTGATCCACAATTAAAACTAAAAATATAAGGAAATACGCTTTTCGTAATGACATTTTATGAAATTTTGATGGCAAAAATAACAATTAAATAAAAAAAACGCTCCTAAAGGAGCGCTAATTTTTAAGTATCTGAGATATTATCTCTGTAAATTCTTGGCTTCGATGCTCATTGTAGCATGAGGAACGATTTTAAGTCTTTCTTTACCGATTAATTTTCCTGTTACTTTACAGATACCGTATGTTTTGTTTTCGACACGGAATAACGCATTTTTCAGATCACGGATAAACTTCTCTTGTCTAATAGCCAACTGAGAGTTTGCTTCTTTAGACATGGTTTCACTTCCTTCTTCAAAAGCTTTGAAAGTAGGAGAAGTATCATCTGTTCCGTTATTCAAGTCGTTCATATAAGCACTTTTGATTAAATCAAGATCTGCTTGTGCTTTTTGTATTTTATTTTGGATTATCTCTTTGAACTCTGCCAAATCGGCGTCAGAGTATCTTGTAATTTCATCTACCATTTTTATATTATTTTGAAATTAATATCGTTGTTTTAATATCATCAAACTCAATTTCTGTGCCGTTTTCTAAAGCGTCAACAAAAACCAAACTATCTGTTAATGTTTCTGATTTAATGTAAGCTTCGTTTTTCAGAATTGCTTCTTCCAAAAGACCACTTCTTTTAAGCTGAACTTTAATCTTGTCTGTAACCTCAAATCCTGAATCTTTACGAATATTCTGGATTCTGTTTACCAATTCCCTCGCAATACCTTCATTCTTCAATTCTTCGGTGATTGTTATATCAAGTGCCACTGTTATTCCGCCTGAATTTGCAACCAACCATCCTTCGATATCTTGTGAGGTTATTTCGACATCTTCTAATGATAAAGTTACGTTATTTCCAGCAATAACAATATCTAACGTCCCTTCCTTGTCTAACTGATTGATCTGATCCGCAGAAAAACCTTGTATTTCCTTAGAAATCAGACCCATATCCTTACCAAAGCGTGGTCCTAAAGCTTTAAAATTAGGTTTAATTTGCTTTACCAAAACACCTGAAGCATCGTCTAAAAGTATGATTTCTTTAACGTTTACTTCGGCTTTTACCAACTCGGAAATAGCTTCAATTTCAGCACGTTGATTATCGTCAAGTACCGGAATCATTACCTTTTGCAAAGGTTGACGTACCTTAATCATTTCCTTTTTACGAAGTGACAACACCAAAGAGGAGATGGTTTGCGCCTTCTGCATTTTGCTTTCTAACGTTTTATTAACAAAGTTTTCGACAAATTTCGGGAACTCAGCCAAGTGAACACTGGCATATTGCTCAGATCCTGTAGAAACTGTCAAATCACGATACAATTTATCCATGAAAAAAGGAGCGATCGGAGCGCTTAGTTTACTTATGGTAAGCAAACAGGTATAAAGTGTCTGATAAGCCGCAATTTTATCGTGTGCATATTCGCCTTTCCAGAAGCGACGACGACACAAACGAACGTACCAGTTACTTAGATTTTCCTGAACGAAGTCAGAAATTGCTCTTGCTGCTTTTGTTGGTTCGTATTCTTCGTAACATTCATCAACAAATTTTATTAACGTATGTAATTCAGACATAATCCACTGGTCAATTTCCGGTCTTTCGTTTAACGGAATTTCGGCTTCAGCGTATTTAAAACCATCAATATTGGCGTATAAACTAAAGAAAGAATACGTATTGTATAACGTACCGAAGAATTTACGGCGAACCTCAGCGATTCCTTCCAAATCAAATTTCAGGTTGTCCCAAGGGTTTGCGTTCGAAATCATGTACCAACGTGTGGCATCAGGTCCGTATTCTTTAATTGTTGTAAAAGGATCTATTGAATTCCCTTTACTTTTTGACATCTTTAGTCCGTTTTTATCTAAAACCAAACCATTTGAAACTACATTTTTGTACGCCACTTTATCAAAAACCAAAGTTCCGATAGCATGTAACGTATAAAACCATCCACGAGTCTGATCTACACCTTCAGCGATAAAATTCGCAGGGAAATCTTTATTCTCGTCGATTTTATCCTTATTTTCAAAAGGATAATGCCATTGTGCATAAGGCATTGCACCAGAATCAAACCAAACATCGATCAAATCGCTTTCTCGTTTCATTGGTTTTCCTGAAGCTGAAACCAACGTAATTTGATCTACTACATTTTTATGTAAATCGATTAAATCATAATTTGCTTCAGACATATTCCCGATTTCGAAATCTTTGAATGGGTTTTCTTTTTGAAAACCGGCTTCAATAGCTTTCTCAATTGCGTTGTATAATTCTTCAACAGAACCAATTAAAACTTCTTCTTTTTTGTCTTCGGTTCTCCAAATTGGCAACGGAATACCCCAATATCTAGAACGAGATAAGTTCCAGTCGTTGGCATTTTTCAACCAATTTCCGAAACGTCCTTCACCGGTAGATTTAGGTTTCCAGTTAATAGTTTCATTCAAATCGAACATTCTATCTTTTACGTCAGTCACCTTGATAAACCAGGAATCTAACGGATAATATAAAAGAGGCTCGTCTGTTCTCCAGCTGTGAGGGTAACTGTGAACATATTTTTCTACTTTAAAAGCTTTATTTTCTTCTTTTAAACGAATAGCGATTTCAACATCTACAGAACGCTCAGGAGCTTGTCCGGCGTCATAATATTCGTTTTTAACATATTTACCGGCAAACTCACCCATGTGCGAAGTGAATTTCCCTTGCAAATCTACTAATGGAACTGCTGTACCACTTTCGTCCAAAACCAACATTGGCGGAACTTCCGGTTTTGCTTCTTTTGCTACTTTAGCATCGTCTGCACCAAAAGTTGGAGCAGTATGTACGATTCCGGTTCCGTCTTCTGTAGTCACGAAATCACCAGAAATTACTCTAAATGCATTTTCTGCATTTTGATAAGGTAATGTGTACGGCAATAATTGTTCGTAACGAATCTCTACTAAATCGGCACCTTTAGCTTCTGTTAGTATAGTATACGGGATATTTTTATCTCCGGATTTGAAATTTGCAAAATCAGCTTCCTCTGTACTGGCAAAAAATCCTTTTCCGAATTGTTTTCCAACCAGATTCTTTGCTAAAACAACATTTATTGGCTCGAAAGTATATTGATTGAAGGTTTTCACCAAAACATAATCAATTTTTGGTCCAACTGTCAATGCTGTGTTTGATGGCAAAGTCCAAGGAGTAGTTGTCCATGCTAAAATATGAACGTCTCCAAATCCTTGTAAAAATGAAGGCAATGTTTCCGGTAGTGTTTTAAACTGTGCTACAATCGTAGTATCGGTAACATCACGGTAAGCTCCAGGCTGATTTACCTCGTGAGAAGACAATCCAGTTCCTGCTTTTGGAGAATAAGGCTGAATAGTATAGCCTTTGTACAACAAACCTTTATCGTAGATTTGTTTCAAAAGCCACCAAACAGACTCCATATATTTGGGTTTGTAAGTCACATATGGATCTTCCATATCTACCCAGTAGCCCATTTTTTCGGTTAGGTCATTCCATACATCGGTATAACGCATTACGGTTTTTTTACACGCTTCGTTATATTCTTCAATAGAAATGGTTTTACCAATATCTTCTTTTGTGATTCCTAGTTCTTTCTCGGTACCTAATTCTACAGGCAATCCGTGCGTATCCCAACCGGCTTTTCTTTTTACCTGAAAACCTTTTTGAGTTTTATATCTGCAAAAAATATCTTTAATAGCACGTGCCATCACGTGGTGAATTCCCGGTAAACCATTAGCTGAAGGAGGTCCTTCAAAAAACACATAAGGTTCAGCACCTTCACGTGTAGTTACACTCTTTTCAAATATATTTTCTTTCTTCCAAAAATCAAATACTTCTGATGCCACTGTAGGCAAGTCAAGTCCTTTGTATTCAGTAAATTTTGTACTCATTTTATCCTTTTCTTAAACGAGGTGCGAAAGTAAGGAATTTTGAGGAATATAGATAAAAGATGACAGAAAAAAGAATGAAGTCACGGAATTTCTAATAAATTCAACAAAAAAGATCGTCTGTTTCGAAAATTTAAGAGAAAACTTCTTTTAAAACCTCTAAAGATTTCGGATTTTTAAATCCATCTAAGTGAAAACGGTAGTAATCAATGAGAATTTTAAGGAGTATTTGTCTTTCAGCAACATTAAAAACTTTCTGATCGTTATCAAATTTTAAATCAATCAGTTTTTTAAACAAATCACTTTCGTGTTCCGTCAGCGAACCCAGACCATGAAAATGGGTAAAAATTCCATCGTACATTTCAAAATAGGGCAAATTCATTTCTGAAACATCGGGATAAAATCCTAAATATTTGGTCGTTTCAAGCAGTAGCGTCAAGTGAAAATTAGAAATCTCATCGTGCTGATCCAACCAGGTTAAAGCGGTCTCTAAAAACAAAAAAAGCGATTCGTTTTTCTCTTCTTCCTGAATGGAATAATGGAGCATCTCCGACAAAAACATCACCATTGTACTTTTTACAATATCGGTATGAATGCTTTGAAAAGGAACTGCTGTTTTTATTTCCTTGAAATTCTCTAAAGTACCTTTGTTTTTATGAACTGCTTCAATTTCCAAAATAGACAAAGGCTGAAAATATGCAATTTTCTGACTGCCTTTACGCCCCGAAAAAGCATCGCGTACAAAATAAGATTTCAAGCCATTTGAAAGCGTAAAACATTTTACAATCAAACTTTTCTCTTGAAACTTTAAGGCCGAAATTACTATTGCTTTGGTTTTTACTTGCACTTTTGTCTCCTTTTTGTTCTTGTCGAGGGGTTGTTTCAAGTTACAGGTTTCACGTTAAACTTGAAACGTTAAACCTGAAACTTAAAATAATTTACCGAATAATCATCACCTTCTTAACTTTAGTCTCTTCACCGTCCTGAGCCGAAATAAAAACCATATACACACCTGAAGCTACTTTATATCTCCCAAAAGCGGTTGTATCCCATTCGATTGTACCGCCTTCTGAGGTTGTTTCATAGACCAGATTGCCCTCTATATCGGTTATTTTAATATTGGCTTTATCGATTAATCCAGCTATTTTTACAGTTCCGGAATAATTTGGTCTAACGGGATTTGGATATACGAACACATTATTCAGATTTTCATTGGCACCGGTTGCTATTCCTTTAAAAGAAACCATCCCTTTATTAGTTGCTATAAAAACCTCACCCGTTGCACTGTTAATTTTTATATCATTAATCGTATTACTCGGCAGAGGTGAATTATTTACCGTAAAATGATATTTTGTTTCCTGACCATTTGGAGATACCATAAAAACCCCGGAATCCAGAGTTCCAATCCATTTATTATTTGCACCGTCTACGACAATGGTAGTTACAAATTGTTCGTACAATAATTCCTGAGCCAAATTATCGTCGATGATAATAATTGCATTTGCTTTTAGCTGACTATCGGATTGAAAATTACTTACGTTCGACAAAACCCGCAATCCTTTTGTAGTACCTATCCAAAGCTGTCCTTTAGTATCGACCGCTACCGCTCTAACGTCTGCTGCCGGCAGGTTTCCTGAATCCTCTCCGGTTGTTATTTTCTTAAATGTATTTGTCTTTTCATTAAAAGCAACTACTCCTTCTCTATTAGTCCCCATCCACTTGGTACCGTTTTTATCAATAACGATATTCCCGTAACTTGTACCGTTAATATCGGTAATGATTGAACTCATCGAATAACTCTGCCATTGACCGTCTGTTTTCAGAACTTTCAAACCATTTTTAACCAAACTGTTGGTTATCCATAAATTCCCTGATTTATCAAAAGCGTTTCCATTTATACGAACGTCTATGTAGTTAGGCCCTAAAAAAGTCAATGTTTCCAGACCGCTGTTTTTTTCATTATAGAGCGTAGTTGGCACATCATTATCAATCTTTAACAATCCTGAAAAAAAAGAACTGACATAGGCTTGTTTTTCATTGTTTGGATTAACGATAACCCGTGTCATTGATTTTGCATCAAAAACACTCTCGTAAGAAATATTCAACCAACCGGAAGCATTGTATCTACTAACACCATAACTATCCAAGGGATACGGATCGTAAGATAAGTTATAATCACCATAAACAGTCCAAAGCACACTTGTGGCTACATCCATTGAAAAGATATTATTCCGCACAGGCCCACTTGGGGTATTATTCTCAAAGACCGAAACTCCGGAAAGTGTCGAAGAAAACAAACCGTTCGCTTTGGTACCGATATTAATTACATCTCCCACCGCAGTAGTACAAGTAAAACTCAATTTATCATTCAAAACCTGCGTATTGCTAATTTGACGATTCAACACCATTTGATTATTATAGACATAAACCGTATTAGGCGTTGTAATAAACAAATTATGATTTTTGGAACGAATGTCTGTAGCAGGCTGAGAAAGTTGAAAAAATCCAACAAATGTATTGGAGTTATAGCGATGCAAATATCCCACACCATTAACCGCCACAAGCTCTGTATCAAAAGCTTCAACACCGGACCAATCTCCCATATTTACTGTACTCCACTGACTAAAATCAATAAGATTAGGATTCGTAATTTCTGCTTTTCTAATTCCACTGGAAGTTGCAGCAAAAATAGACCCGTTAAAAAAAGCCGTTTGTTTTATGCTTATTTGTGCTCCATTGTCTCCTATAAAATAAGTATCTCCAAATTGAGCGGTTTTCAGATTAAACTGAACAATTCCAAAATCACAGGAAATATAAACCAACCCATTATGCTCCATAAAATGATTGATTTTCTTTAAATTCGAAGGTAACTGTTTGTTGATAATGTCTACTTTTTTCACAATACCTCCATCAGCTTCATTGACAAGAATAAGCAAGCCATTCTCATAACCGACTAAAGTTTTTTTGGCACTTTCACTATAATATAAGGCAGAAATAGTTTGGCCGGACAAGCCATCAACAGTAGTCGTTGTTTTAATTATATTCGTAGTCGAATTTTTAGAAAACAATGCATTTTCTGAGGCAGCAAAAACAGTTGTTGGACTTTCTGAAATATCCTTTATTTCGTTAAACGAAAAATATCCCTGCCAAGACAAGGTGTTTTGCCCAAAACTCAATTGCATCAGCAACAAAAACAAAACACATAAAAACCTTTTTTTCATTATTAGATCGCTATAGAGAGACAAATATACTACAAACGAAAGTATTTGATTTTTGTTCTCTTCATAAATAATTCAGATAGCTATTTTCATGAATTGGGGCTAATTGTTTTTTTTGCCACTAATTTTTCCGAATTACTTTTTGTCATTTCCTGCAAGGTCTTTTTACCACGAATTTCACGAATTAGCTCGAATTATTTTTTTGCCACAGATTAAAAAGATTTATACTGATTATCTAATCATTTTGATCTTTTTTCTAGCAGATTTACTTTGTCTGTTTGCTATCGCTCGCGTTGTAGATTTTAGAAAAAGTACTAATCCAAAAATCAGCGTACCATTTCATTTACCTATTTCCATTTGAATGACATGCTGTAAAAGTTAGCCACTCTTTTTCAAAGTCTAAAAACGTATTGCATTGCAATCTGTGGTAAAATAAAAATAGTCTCGATTCGCAACTGATTTCAGACTATAAAAAACACTAAAACAAAAAAATGCCTTCGATTCATCATAAGACGAATGAAGGCATTTATTAAATTGTAATTAAAATTACACTACACCTTGAGCAAGCATAGCATCAGCAACTTTAACAAATCCGGCAATATTAGCTCCTTTTACGTAATTTACGTAACCGTCTTCACCAACACCGTATTTTTTACATTGGTTGTGAATTCCAACCATGATATCTTTTAATCTTAAATCTACTTCTTCACTAGTCCAGTTCAGACGAATAGAGTTCTGTGTCATTTCTAACCCAGATGCAGCAACTCCTCCAGCATTTGCAGCTTTTCCTGGAGCGAATAATACTTTATTGTCTAAGAATAATTTAATAGCATCTAGTGTAGAAGGCATATTAGCAGCTTCTGTTACACACAATACTCCATTATCGATTAGTTTTTGAGCATCTTCACCATTCAATTCGTTTTGAGTAGCACATGGAATAGCGATATCTACTTTTACTTCCCAAGGGCTTTTTCCTTTATGGAAAACAGCATTTGGATATTTCTTAAGGTAGTTCTCAGCTCTGTTATCTCCGGTTGCTCTCATTTCAACCATATGTTCAATTTTCTCTCCAGAGATTCCTTCTTCATCATAAACATAACCATCAGGTCCGGAAATTGTTACCACTTTCCCGCCTAATTCATTTATTTTTAAAGCAACACCCCAAGCCACGTTTCCGAAACCTGAAATAGCTACTCTTTTTCCTTTTATCTCATGTCCGATAGTACGTAACATTTGGTCTGTAAAATAAACCACTCCGTATCCGGTAGCCTCAGGTCGAATTAATGAACCACCGTAAGCAATTCCTTTTCCGGTTAAAACACCGGTAAATTCGTTTCTGATTCTTTTGTATTGACCAAATAAATAACCAATCTCTCTGGCACCAACACCGATATCTCCCGCAGGAACATCCAGGTCAGGACCAATATGGCGACATAATTCAGTCATAAAGGACTGACAGAAACGCATGATCTCTCCATCGGTTTTTCCTTCAGGATCAAAATCAGAACCTCCTTTTCCACCTCCCATAGGAAGTGTTGTCAGACTATTTTTAAAAACTTGTTCAAAAGCAAGAAATTTCAATACAGACAAATTCACTGTATGATGAAATCTAATTCCACCCTTGTAAGGTCCGATAGCAGAATTCATTTGAATTCTGAAACCTCTGTTTACAATGATCTCTCCATTATCATCTACCCATGGAACTCTAAAAATTATAGAACGTTCTGGCTCAGCCATTCTAAGAAGTAAGTTTTTTCCATCGTACTTTTTTCTTTCAGCGATAAATGGAATTACCGTTTCTGCAAATTCTCTAACGGCTTGAAGAAATTCTGGCTCGTTTGGATTTTTTGACTCAACAAGAGCCATAAATTCATTTATTTTTTGTTCCATTTTTTAAATAAATTATTCTAGTAAATTATTTTATTTACACTCCTTGTAAACTTAGAAAACACGTTTAAGAAAACGTTTTCGTTTTGACACGCAAAGATAGGATAAAATGATAATTTAATGCTATTTTTTTTCATTTGAATCATCGAATTATATTTTTTTCAAACAATCCGAAAAATACTATTTTACACTTCTAAATTTAGATCAAAACAACCCAATTAAAAGTAGCAAATTAAGCATTTTGCTACTTATTTTCTAATAGCACAATTTAAAATTTTGAATCGGGCATGTTTTTTATATATTTGCCAAGATTTGAAAGCCCAAACTCATGCTTAAACCTATAGTACTCACATTATTCGCCTTGTTAGGAGTCTCAACCAACGTTAATGCGCAATCTTTTGCACAAGAAGTAGGAATAATATTCGGACCTGTATCTTTTCAGTCCGATTATGGAGAAAGAAACAATTTTGACACCACTATAGGAAATACAGGATTTGGTCTGGGAATTGTACACTTCATCAACTTTTCTGCTAATAATAACAGAGGTGGTTTTTTCTCAGAACATTTTAAAGTTAGATCGGAATTATCATTTAGTACTACCAAATTAAATCATTTTGGAGCATCCGTAGAAGGAAATCCATCAAAGTTATCTACTCAGCAACTCAAAGCCATGTCCGGACGTTCATCCTTATTGAACCTTGGTGCACAATTAGAATTTTCTCCATTTATGAAAATACATGATTATGAGAGAAGCATTGGTGTGTTTAGTCCTTATTTAAGTTTAGGATTTATGGCTAGTTATTACTCCACAAAAGTAAGTTCTTCATTGGGTCCTTTGGGAACTCCCGAGACCACTTATCCAAAATACCTTGTACCTTCAGATGGTCGAAAATATGGTTTTTCTGAAGAAACCGGTGTCGCTTTCTCTGTGACAACAGGTGTCGGAGTTCATTACAAATTAAATGAAATAAACGATTTAATGTTGGATATACGTTATCAAGGTTTTAGTTCTGACTGGGTTGACGGTTTAAACCCAAACAAAACCAGATACAAAGAAAACAAATCTAATGACTCTCAGGTTTGGCTTAACGTAGGGTACATATATTACTTTGGGGACTAACATATTTGAAATTCCAAATTTTTTGAAATTCCAAATTCCAAATTTTTTGAAGAGTATACTTTTTTGGTTTTAAATCTAAAGATTTTTTTCTGCTATTTGTAGCTTTATTTTAGGTACAGCTTAAAAAAATTCAAACCGATACTGTGGGGTATTTTCATTTCCTTGATCCTAAAGTGGTAGGTTTTAATTAACCTCTCCATAAATAAAATGGATCTGTACCCTAATCAATACCTAACAAACAAAACAACACTTTACAAGAATTTCGGTGCCTTTTAAACTTGATTACAAAGTTTTAAAAACGCATAACGAATATGATTTTATTCATAACACCGATAAAACACATAAGAGTTAAACCTAATAGTATCCTGAATTTTGTTTTTCATAACATATAAATATTCTTTTTATGAAAAACTTCTACGCTACATTATTACTTTTATTAATTACCTGCTCCTTTTCTCTTGCTCAAACCAAAATATCTTTTCACAAAAAAGGAGACAATACAGCACCCGCAGATTCAGACCCCCTTAACTTAAAATACTATCCGAACCCGGTTAAAGATGTTTTCTATATTTCCTTTGACAAAGAGATTACGACTATAGCGGTTATTAATTTCTTAGGACAGACCGTTATCGAAAAATCAATTCATTCGGTTCAGGGAAGTGTTGATATGTCAGCTTTAGCTCCCGGTGTTTACTTTATAAAAGTCACAACCCCGAGTCTTTCTAAAACCTTAAAAATCATAAAAGAATAAGGATTTCTTTGAAATAAATTTCAATTTTTTAAATTCCAAATTCCAATTTTTACAAAAAGTACTAAAACTATATTGGTTTTGAAGATTCGTGTGCATACTTTAAACCAAGCTGCAAACTGATCTTTTTAGAATTTCTTTCAAAATGACAAAGTCCAGCTAAAACAAACTCACCTGACTTATATGGTTAAATTTTAACGCCGAGACACTAATTAAACTTAAAAAAGAAATGAGTCCCAGTTTACAGTCCCAGTCTCAATTAAGAACTGCAAACTGAGACTGTAAACTGAGACTCATCCTTACATTTTATTCATAAAAAAAACGCCTCCTATGGAGACGTTTCTTATTGTTCTTATGCTAACGCCTGTTCTAAGTCGGCGATTAAGTCTTCTGCATCTTCGATACCCACACTCAAACGAACTAAGTCGTCGGTGATACCGACTTCTGCTCGTTTATCAGCCGGAATAGAAGCATGTGTCATTAAAGCTGGGTGATTTGCTAGTGACTCCACTCCACCTAATGATTCTGCAAGAGTAAAAACTTTAAGTTTCTCTAAAAAGGCGATCGAATCTTCTTTTTTACCTGATTTAAAATCAAATGAAACCATTCCACCAAACGCTTTCATTTGCTTTTTAGCAATTTCATGAAATGGGTGACTTGCAAGCCCCGGATAATAAACCGTTTTTACTTTTGGATGATTTGCCAAAAACTCAACCACTTTTTCTCCATTTTCACAATGTCTTTGTACTCTAAGAGAAAGTGTTTTAATTCCTCTCAAAACCAAGAAACTATCCATTGGCCCAAGTGTTGCTCCGGTTGCAAATTGCTGAAAATGCAACTGCTCTCCTAAAGCCTCATCTTTTACAATAAGTGCTCCGGCAATAACATCAGAATGCCCGCCCAAATATTTTGTAGCAGAATGCATCACGATGTCTGCACCCAAATCAAGCGGTTTTTGCAAATAAGGAGTCGCAAAAGTATTGTCTACTGCTAACCAGATTTTATGTTCTTTGGTTATTTTTGCTATTTCCTGAATATCGGCCAATTTCATCAACGGATTTGTCGGCGTTTCTACCCAGATCAATTTTGTGTTTTCATTGATTAAAGCTTTCAACTTTGCGATATCGGTCATATCAACAAAATGAAATTTAATCCCAGAATCCTTATAAACTCTTGAAAACATTCTATAGGTTCCCCCATATAAATCGTCCATGGCAATTACTTCGTCGCCTGCTTTAAAAGATCGCAATACACAATCTGTAGCTGCCAAACCAGAAGAAAAAGCCAATCCACGTGTACCGTTTTCTATACTTGCCAAAGCATTTTCTAATGCTGTACGTGTAGGATTTGATGCACGACTGTATTCATAATCCCCCAAAGGTTGCCCCGGACTGGTCTGAATATAAGTTGAAGTTTGATATACCGGAGGCATAACAGCTCCTGTACTCGGGTCATGATGTTGACCACCATGTATCACTTTTGTATTGAATTTCATATAGTTACCTTTTTTTAACCTGATTTACGAATACAAATTTACCGTTTAATTTATTTTAATCCTGCCACAACTTCTTACCTTTGTATATAATTAACATTTTTACACATGAAAAAGTATCTTTTTTTAGTCTTTACGTTTCTCCTATTCATCAGCTGCAGCAAGGAGCTTTCTTTTGAAAACGAAACATTTCAAAAAAAATCAGCTTTGCCTTGTGATAAAGATTGTCCAAACATCAGCATTGATCTTCCAATTGCAAAAAACATCCCGATTGTAGCAGACAGCATCAATAAAAAAGTATTCTCCGTAGTAAAAGAAATTGTTTACTTTGAAGAGAAACCATTAAAATCAGCGGACTATAATTCATTAGCCTCTTCCTTTATTGCTTCCTATGAAGAAATGCATAAAAAATTCCCAACAGAAACTTTTGGCTGGGAAGCTAAAATCATAGGTAATGTCGAATTTCAATCGGAACAGATTTTAAATATAAAAATCGATCATTATACTTTTACAGGAGGAGCACACGGGTATCAGGGGTATCGTTCTTTATTGTTTAATCCTAAAACCGGAAAAGTAATTTTTAACGATCAGATTTTTAAAAATCAAAAAGAATTTAAGGCTCTTGCCGAAAAAGAATTCCGAACTAAATACAAAATTCCTGAAAAAGCGAACATTAATGCTACGGGACTGATGTTTGAAAACGACAAATTTCAATTGCCACAGAATATTTTTTATACTTCAGAGGGTTTGCTTTTATATTACAACTCCTATGAGGCTGCCTCTTATGCTGATGGTCCAAAAGAAATTCTTTTTCCGTATGAGAAAATCAAATCTTATCTGCTTTTTCAATAATTTATCTCTATACCAATTACGTTTATAATACATTGAAAGCCGGATATAGATTCAAAAAAGAAGCTAGACTCTAATTTTGTACATTAGAAATGAAACATTAATTCATTCTCTAATGCTAACATAGGATTATTAGTCCCCGAAAGTCATGTAAATAGCTTTAGATATAGTAGCGACAAAGCTTATTGGATGGATCGGTTTACAAAAACAAGAAGGATTCGAGGAAATCGGTTATCAAAAGGCTTTTTAGAAATAAAATTTTAACTTACTTCAGATGAAAGACAATACCTTATATCATATGCTGGATTTAATCGAAGAGATAGATAAAGTCGACAAAATGATTCTTTTACATGAAAATTCCAGTTCCGCTGTAATGTCAAATCAATATAAAAATCAAAAACTAAAATTAAGCAATTACCTAGTTAAAGAGCTCTTGACAAATAGTGACAACAGATCTGAAGTTATGTATATCATTAAACTTTTCATTGAAAAATTCTATACTAATGAGATCAGTCACCTAAAATTCGAAGAAAATGATAATTTAAAAAAGATAGAAAATATATTTATCGAAAACTACAGCTAGTCTTCCTTTTACTGCACATCATATTTCATTTTTCGCAGAATACGCAACGCCTCTTTAAAGGATAGATAGACCTGTCCAAAAGGTTTTAGAAGTAATTTGGCATCAATTAGTTTTTGCTTGGCGTCGTCAAAACCATTCAGATAACAAATCATAAAAGTAGACGGAAGATTTTCTAAATCCACTAATTCCCTTTCAGAAAGGACAACTCCTTTTTGTAATTTCTGAAGCAATGTCACATTCGAATTGTAGATATGATACAACATTCGTCGGTTGAATTCCGGAGGCTGAAAAAGTATTTTACGATCGATTTTATAGTAACCGTTATCAAAAAAGCGAATCGTTTGTTCTTCCAACGGATAGTAACTTGTTTTATCATTTAACCCCAAAGGAACATACTCGGTTATTGTAAAACTGTCATCATCAAACACGATGGTAACCACATCCTGAGCGGAGTAAAAAAGCTTAATTTGCTCATTAATCAACTCGATATCTACCCGGGATAAAAAGGTCTTATCCCTTGATTTTTTTGGCACCCCCGCCCAACAAATTACAAACAATTCTTTAAAAACATGATATTTAGGCGACATGTCTTTGTGTCTGAAATTCATAAAATCGATAACACCATCCAGCGTATATTGGATACTGTTTCTGGAACTGTTTTCAATTCCGATTACGGTCTCGGTATTTTGGTAATTCTTTTCAACTTCCCCTTCAACAGGAATCGAATTACTCCCACGTCGCACAAAAACACTATTGGCAACAATGGTATGAATACCTTTTTTAAAATAGGAAATTTTATTTTTGGGTTTAATCGTAACCAATCCGACTACTCTGTCTTTTGGAAGATTCGGAAACGGTACATTCTCGTACTGTATCTTAGGCGGATTTTCTAAAAAGGCATTCACCAGGTTTTGTATTCGGCTATCATCGAAGAAGTCATCACCGACGATCTCGTTATCCTGATCTTCAACCCCCACCACAATATAGGAATTATTGGTAGGATTTGAATTAGACAAGGCACAAATGTGTTTCAGGAACTTTCCTTTTCCTTCACGGGTATGCAGATTCAACTGTCTTTTTTTATCATAAAAACTGCTCTCGTCATTGTGAGCGAGTAAGTTTTTGATTAAAAGACGTTTATTGATCATACTTTAGTTTTTTTGTCGCGAATTGCACTAATTTTTAAAATTAAAACTTCACCTCTTTACTATTAAATTTAATCGCAAGATTAGCAAAGTTCAAGTATAGCATTACGACTCCTTTTTTAATTTTATGCTCAATTTTTTCTGCACGCTGATCTGGCAGATTAGGCTGCTCTTATTTACCTCTTATTAAAAATCTGCGCAATCTGCCAAATCTGCGTGAAAAATTTAACTCTGTTTATTTCTCAAAGTAAGGTCAAAGTTTACAAGGTTTTACGCAAAGTATGTTATTTTTTATTTACAAAAACTTTACCTTAATAAACTAGACTGTAGCTCTTTTAGAACTATCATAAAACAATCTTAACTCCTTTTAACAATCGTAGATGATGCTTGTGCTGTACTCATCACAACCAAATCGGCAATATTAACATGATAAGGCCTTGACACTACAAAATGAATAATATCTGCAATGTCTTCTGCCTGTAACGGATCAAAACCTTTGTAAACATTAGAAGCTCTCTCTGTGTCTCCCTTAAAACGGACTTCGCTAAATTCGGTCGCAACCATTCCCGGGTGGATTCCGCCTACTCTAATTCCGTATGGATTTAAATCAATTCGCATTCCATTTGTAATCGCGTCAACGGCATGTTTTGAAGCACAATAGACATTCCCGTTCGGGTATACTTCTTTTGCAGCTGTGGATCCGATGTTGATAATATGTCCTGACTTTCTCTCGATCATTTGCGGCATTACCGCTTTCGAAACATACAAAAGTCCTTTTACATTAATATCAATCATAGCATCCCAATCCTCAACATCTCCATTCTGAATTGGATCTAAACCATGTGCATTCCCGGCATTATTGATTAAAACATCAATAACGGAAAATGCTTCCGGTAAAGAATTAATACGCTCAAAAGTTGCCTTTTTATCTCGTACATCAAAGGACAAGGAATGGACTTCTGTAAAAGCAGAAAGTTCTTTTTCCAGTTCAGCCAAACGGTCTGTACGTCTTCCGCAAAGGATAATTTTATAGTTGTTTTTAGCCATTATTTGCGCGGTTGCTTTTCCGATTCCGCTAGTGGCTCCAGTAATTAAAACTGTTTTTTTCATTCTGAAAATTTGTTTGTTTTTTTTGCCGCGAATTTCACGAATTTGCACTAATTTAATTTGTGTCAATTGGTGCAATTCGTGGCAAAATATTTTTAATTTACAATCTTACCTTAGTAGAAAAATTAAATTCTGATCGTATTTAACGAGTCACAAATTAGGCAACATCATCGCCCATACTCTCGCTCCAAATAGCAAACCAGTCTTCTTTATCCATTTTTAATTCTACTGCTTTCATCAACGATTGAATTCTGGCGATGTTAACTGTTCCTGCAATCGGAATCACTTTGGCCGGATGCTTTAAAATCCAGGAAAGTAAAAGTGTATCAGAACCAAAATGGTACTTTTCTACTAAAGTCGAAAGCAATTTTTTGAGACGACGTGTTTTTTTGGTGTCTTCTCTAAAAACAGTTCCAAGCGGATTCCAAGATAATGGTCGGATTTCATGCGTCTGCATATAATCTAAACTTCCGTCGGTCATCGCTTCAAAATGCGTAGCCGAAAATTGAACCTGATTGTAATTTACATCTGTTTTCTGACGAATCAGCTCGGTTTGGGAACTAGTGAAATTGGAAAGTCCGAAATCTAAAATCTTACCTTCCGCTTTTAGTTTTTCAACGGCCTCTGCAATTTCATCTGCCTGCATTAAAGGACTTGGCCTGTGCAATAAAAAAACATCAACGTAATCTGTTTTTAGTTTTTTTAATGATTCTTCAACCGACCATACAATATATTCTTTAGAGTACTCATAGTGCTTTATTTTATTCTCCGGACGCTTTTCAGCAATCATCTGGATTCCGCACTTGGTGATTAACTGCAATTTTTCTCTTGAAATTTTGCTTGCTTGGAATGCTTTTCCGAAATCGGCTTCTGTAGTATAGGATCCGTAAATATCGGCGTGATCAAAAGTTGTAATTTTGTTTTCGATACAAACCTGTATCATATTTTCCATTTCTTTAGTTGTAAGGTTTTTATCCCATACTCCCCAATTCATAGTGCCCGAAATTATAGGCGATAATGTTGTTTTGCTCATGGTAGTATTGCGTTATTTTTGGTATTAAATATGCATTTGTAAAGCATAATCATCAAAGTTCTTAAAAATATAAAAATAGATTCACAATTCACCCTTAAAATTAGTTCGTTGGTCGAAGTTTTAACCATTCTTTAACATCTTACTTATCAAAAAATATTCAATTTGCACTCTCAAAAGTTAGGCATAAAAATCAACGTCTTAAAAAAGTTTTAAAAATATTTATATGGAAGAGAATACGACGACTTTAGACATTAGAGCGATAAATGAAAAAATTGAAAGAGAAAGTGCTTTTATAGACCTTCTTACAATGGAAATGAACAAAGTCATTGTGGGCCAGAAACATATGGTCGAGCGTTTATTGATTGGTCTTCTAGGACAAGGACACATTTTATTGGAAGGTGTTCCGGGATTAGCCAAAACTTTAGCGATTAATACTTTGTCACAAGCGGTTCAGGGATCCTTCAGCCGTATTCAGTTTACACCTGACTTATTACCTGCCGATGTTGTCGGGACGATGATTTACAACATCAAGCAAAACGAATTTTCTATTAAGAAAGGTCCAATTTTTGCCAATTTCGTACTTGCGGATGAGATTAACCGTGCTCCGGCAAAGGTTCAATCTGCCTTATTAGAGGCCATGCAGGAGAAACAGGTTACTATTGGAGATACTACTTTTAAACTAGATCGTCCGTTTTTAGTTTTAGCAACTCAAAATCCTGTTGAGCAAGAAGGAACATATCAGCTTCCGGAAGCACAAGTCGATCGTTTTATGTTGAAAACGGTTATCGACTATCCAAAAATTGATGAAGAACGCTTTGTAATTCGTCAAAACCTAAAAGGAAGTTACGAAAAAGTAAATCCGGTTGTTTCTGTTGAGCAAATTTTGCGTGCGCAAGAAGCGGTTCGTGAAGTTTACATGGACGAAAAAATCGAAAAATATATTCTAGATATCATCTTTGCTACCCGTTATCCGGAGAAGTACAAACTTGCAGACTTAAAACCTCTTATCAGTTTTGGAGCATCACCACGTGGAAGTATCAATTTAGCTAATGCAGCAAAATGTTACGCCTTTATCAAACGTCGTGGTTATGTAATTCCAGAAGATGTTCGCGCTGTTGTACATGATGTTTTACGTCACAGAGTCGGGATCACGTATGAGGCCGAAGCCGAAAACATTACTTCTGTAGACATTATCAACAAAATCGTAAACGAGATTGAGGTACCTTAAAAATTTGTTTAATGTTTCAGGTTTCAAGTTGTTGAAAAAACGAACTTGAAACTTGAAACTTTTAAACTTTAAACAAATAAAATGGATACAAAAGAGCTTTTAAAAAAAGTACGGAAAATAGAAATCAAAACCAAAAGACTGAGTAATCATATCTTTTCTGGAGAGTACCACTCTTCTTTTAAGGGACGAGGAATGACTTTTAGCGAAGTGCGTCAGTACCAATACGGCGATGATATTCGTAACATCGATTGGAATGTAACGGCACGCTACAACGAAGCTCACGTGAAAGTTTTTGAAGAAGAACGTGAATTGACCATGGTTTTAATGGTTGACATCTCAGGTTCAGAAGGTTTTGGTTCAAAGAGCCAGTTCAAAAAAGACATTGTAACCGAAATTGCGGCAACAATGGCTTTTTCGGCTACACAAAATAATGACAAAATTGGTTTAATATTATTTTCAGACAATATAGAATTGTATATTCCCCCAAAAAAAGGGCGTTCACATGTTTTGAGAATCATTCGCGAATTAATCGAATTCGAACCTAAAAGTCAGAAAACAGATATTGCTCAGGCATTGAAGTTTTTATCGGGGACGCAAAAAAAGAAGGCTATCGTTTTTATGATTTCAGATTTCATGTCTGAAAATTATGAGCAAACATTAAAAATTGCTTCTAAAAAACATGATCTTACAGGCGTTCGCGTATACGACATTCGTGAGGAAAAAATCCCAAATTTAGGAATGGTAACCATGCTTGATGCTGAAACCGGCAAAATTCAGCTGGTAGATACTGGTTCTAAAACGGTTCGATTGAATTATGAAAAACATTATCAGACAAGAGTAAATTATTTTAAAGAAACGTTTAGTAAATCTGGTGCAGGTGTCGTAAACACAAGAGTAGATGAAAATTACGTAACCAAATTGTTGGGGTATTTTAAATCGAGATAAATCATAATTTTAGATGGCAGATTTTAGATTATTAGAAATCGAATAATTTAAAATTCTGTTTTACACCAATAAAAATCCGTTTAAATCTGTATCATCCGTGTTCCATTTTTAAACATTCATTTTAGACTAAAATCTGAAATCATAAATCAAATGAAATTTAAACTTTACATATTTTTATTTTTACTTTCTTCAACTGTTTTTGCACAGAGCAAACCGGTTGAAACCAGTATTGATACTACAAAAAATAAAATTGGAGCTGAATTTAAGTTAACCCTTAAAACGGTGGTGAGTTCAAAATCTAAAGTTGTTTTTCCAAAACTAAAAAACATTGGACCTTTAGAAGTAATTGAATCCTACCCAATTGATACTGTTAAGAAAAATGACACTTACGAGCTGATCAAAAAATACGGTTTAACCCAATTTGATTCGGGAAAATATACCATTCCGAGCATCAAGATTTTAATTGATAAAAAACCTTACTTAACCGATTCAATCCGGGTTGAAGTGGCCAATGTAAAAGTGGATACTTTACAGCAAAAGATGTACGACATCAAAGACATAACCACTGTTGACAGTGGTTTTGGCAATTGGTGGAAATACGTTTTAGCACTACTTTTACTAATCGGAATTGGTGTTTTTGTGTATTGGTTTGTGAAAAAACGTCAACAGAAAAAAATCGAAGAAGAGATTTACAAAACTCCTATTGAAAAAGCGACCAGCTTATTAAACAATCTGGAGAAAAAAGAACTTTGGCAAAAAGGAGAAGTAAAAGAATACTATAGCGAACTAACTGATATCGCTCGTAATTACATTGAGGAAGCCATTCAGATTCCTGCTATGGAAAGCACTACTTCTGAATTAATACAGGGAATCAGGACTGCTTCTACCAAAAAGAAAATGACACTGACACCTGAAACGGTTGAAAATTTAGAGCGTGTTTTACGTCAGGCGGATTTAGTGAAATTTGCAAAATCAAAACCATTGGATTTCGAAATTACCGAAGACCGAAACAAAATCCAGAAAGTGATTTTGACACTTGACAATGCCATTCCGACCGAAATTCCAACTGAAGAAGATGAAATTTTAAATGAAGCACAGAGACAAAAACAAATCAAGCTTCAATTGAAAAAACAACGCAACAAGCGAATTACAATAGCGATAGGTACTGTTATTTCCCTAATAGTTGCAACAACCCTATTCTTTATCGCTACGAAAGGTTTTACTGCTGTAAAAGACACCATTTTAATGAAAGCCACTAAAGGACTTTTAGAAGGCGAATGGGTAAAAAGTGAATACGGAAATCCTGGTATTTTAATTGAAACTCCAAAAGTCCTGAAACGCATGGACGCTCAGAAAGTGCTTCCAAAAGAGACCATGGCTTTGATTAAAGAAATGCAGCTTTTTGCGTACGGAAGCATGCTTGAAAATTTCTACATTACAGTTTCTACCAGTAAATTCAAAAATCCGGTTGAACTGGATTTAGCCAAAACGTTAGAAGGTTCTTTAAAAGTAATCGAAGCACAAGGCGGACAAAATATAATCGTAAAACAAGAAGATTTTCAAACCAACGAAGGTGTTCAGGGACTTAAAGGGTACGGAACAATGACCATTATAAATCCGGTTGACAAAACAAGTGCAAAAGCTTATTATGAAATTTTGCTTTTCAAACAAGATCAGGGATTACAACAAATCACGATTTTGCATGAAGAAGGCGATAAATATGCCAACGATATCGCTACCCGAATATTAAATTCTGTTGAACTTAGAAAAGCAGGTAACTAATGAGCAAGATAACTTTTTTAAATCCAGAATTTTTTTGGCTGTTTCTATTAATTCCAATTGCAATCATTTGGTTTTTATGGAAACGCAACCAGCAGACCGCAACTTTAAAGATGAGTTCAACAGCCGGTTTTAAAAATAGTGCTTCACTATTGACAAAGCTAAAACCGTCTTTATATGTTTTCAGAGTCATTGCTTTATCTTCTTTGATTATTGCATTAGCGAGACCTCGTACCGTAGACATAAGCAACCAGACCAAAACAACAAAAGGAATCGATATTGTCATGGCAATTGACGTTTCCGGAAGTATGTTGGCCAAAGATTTAAAACCTAACCGTATGGAGGCTTTAAAAAGAGTAGCAGCTGACTTTGTTGGGGAAAGACCTAATGACAGAATCGGATTGGTTTTATATGCTTCTGAAGCGTACACGAAGACACCTGTTACAAGCGACAAAGCAATTATCTTAGAAGCAATCAAAGGAATTAAATACGATACTACGCTGCAAGACGGAACAGGAATCGGAATGGGACTGGCAACAGCCGTAAACAGACTTAAAGACAGTAAAGCCAAAAGCCGTGTTATTATATTACTTACCGATGGTGTAAATAATGCCGGTTTTATTGAGCCTGAAACAGCAGCCGATATCGCCAAACAATACGGAATAAAAGTATACACCGTGGGTATTGGAAGTAACGGAATGGCAGAATCACCATATGCTTACGGGCCAAATGGCGGGTTTTTATTTAAACTGCAAAAAGTAGAAATCGACGAACGATTGATGAAAAGCATTGCCAGAAAAACCGACGGAACCTATTTTAGAGCAACCAGTAACGACAGATTAGCTCAGATATACAATGCGATTAATAAATTAGAAACCACCGAAATTCAGGAATTAAAATTCTACGATTACGACGAAAAATACAGAAGTTTTGTTCTACTCGCAGCCTTTTTATTACTGTTAGAAATTGGTTTACGAAATACCGTTTACAGAAGCTTCATTTAATTTTTGCAAAATTAAAAAATTTCAAATTTTTAAAATTCCAAATTCCAATTGGAATCTGAAATTGAAATTATAAATTGAAGTTTACAACGATTAAAATTTAAAATTTGAGACAATCTAAAAGGTTGGAACTTGGAATTTAAACCTCGAGACCATCCAAAGGTTGGAATTTGGAATTTCTCATTTGGAATTTAAAAAAATTATGGAATTAGACGAAAAAAAATATTTATACCTTTTATTCTTACTCCCGATTGTGGTGTGTGTTTTTCTTTTCAATATGTATTGGAAAAGAAAAAAACAACGCGAATTTGGTGATTTGGAAATGGTGAAAAAACTGAGCCCTGAACGTTCTGTTTTCAAACCGGTATTAAAACTGGTTGTGCTTCTTTTGGCACTGCTTTGTTTAATTATCGGGCTGGTGAATCCGAAAATCGGGACCAAAATGGAAACCGTAAAACGAGAAGGGATTGACATTGTTTTTGCCGTTGACGTTTCTAAAAGTATGCTTGCCGAAGATGTGGCGCCTAATCGTTTAGAGAAAAGTAAACAATTGGTTTCGCAAATTATAAATCAATTAGGAAGTGACCGAATTGGTATTGTAGCCTATGCGGGAAGTGCTTTCCCGGTTTTGCCGATTACATCCGATTACAGCGTTGCTAAAATGTTTTTGCAAAGCATGACTCCGGACATGGTCTCCTCACAAGGAACGTCTCTTGACGAAGCCATCCGATTATCGTCGACTTATTTTGATGAAAAAAGTAAAACCAGTAAGTTATTAATTCTGATTTCTGACGGAGAAGACCACTCTGAAGGAGCTTCAACTGCAGCCGAAGAAGCCAATAAAATGGGGATGAAGATCATTACCATCGGGATCGGAACTGAAAAAGGAGGCACCATTCCTTTAAAAGTAAACGGTGTTGTTCAAAGCTATCAGAAAGACAATAACAATCAGGTGGTGATTACCAAACTAAATCAGGAAGGGCTAAAAACCATTGCTAAAGCTACGAAAGGTGGATATATTTATGGCGGTAGCACCAAAGAAGTTTTAGAATATGTAAAAAATGCGCTGAATAACATCCAGAAAACAGAATTTGAAGCGACGCAAATGGCAGATTTTCAATCGCAGTTCCAATGGTTTATTGGTTTTGCATTCCTGTTACTGTTTGTTGACATTTTCCTTTTAGAAAGAAAAACAAATTGGATCAAAGAGTTGAATTTATTTAACGAAAAGAAATAAGTGTTCCAGTTTAAAATTGGATCAAAAAAAATAAAAAAATTAGAATGAAAAATTTACTTCTTTATATTTTACTAACGGTTTCTCTGGCGGTTTCGGCTCAAGAGAAAGACAAAACATTGCCTGATGCCAATGAGGAATATAAGCAGAATAAATTTGTTGATGCAGAAGCAAATTATAGAATTTCGGAATCTAAATTCCCAAGACGCAGTGTTGCTTCTTACAATTTAGGAAATACTATTTACAAACAAAATCAGGCTTCTGAGGCAAAACTGGCTTACGCGAAAGCCATAAAGAATGCCAAAACCCGACCTGATAAACATAAGGCTTTTCACAATATAGGAAATGTCTTCATGAAAGAGAAAGATTATACGCAGGCAGTAGAAGCGTACAAACAAGCGTTGCGTAACGATCCTACAGACGATGAAACACGTTACAATTATGCATTGGCCAAGCAAAAGCTAAAAGAAAATCCGCCTAAAAAAGACAAGAACAAAGACGACAAGGACAAGAATAAAAAGAACGACAAAAAAGACGATCAGAAAAAAGACGGCGACAATAAAGACAAAAAGGACGGAAAAGACGATCAGAAGAAAAAAGACAAAGGCGATCAAGACAAGGATAAAAAAGACGGAAAAAACGATCCGAAGAAAGACGATAAGTCCGACAACAACGGAGAGCCAAAACCAATGCCAGGCGGAATTTCAAAAGAACGTGTTCAGAATTTATTAGATGCCGTAAATAACGAAGAGAAGAAAATTCAAGATAAAGTAAACGCTCAAAAAGTAAAAGGAAGTCCTAAAAAAACCGAAAAAGACTGGTAAATATAAGTTGAATCGTTAATTTGTTTAATTGTTAATTTGCCAAATAAACGATTAAACAGTTAAACGTCCAAACAGCCAAACACATAAACAGCTAAACGATTAAGCGATTAAACAGTTAAACAATTAATGAAACGATATTTAATTCTATTACTATTCACTTTTCAAGGGCTTATGGCTCAAGTTCAATTTGAAGCCAAAGTAAGTAAAAACACGCTTGGACTAAACGAAAGACTTCGAATTGACTTTATCATGAATGTTGACGGAGATAATTTCGATCAGCCTACATTTGACGGATTTAAAGTCGTAGCGGGACCGAGTCAGCAGGTCAGTCAGTCTTGGGTTAATGGAAGAAGTTCTTTCCAGAAAATCTACTCTTATATTTTACAACCGGCACAAAAAGGAACTCTAATGATCAAACAATCTTCTATAGATTATAATGGTCAGACCTATAAAACATCCCCTATAAAAATAACGGTTACCAATGCCGTTGCTCAGGAGAGAGATCCTAACGACCGACCACAGGGATCCGGAAGCGAAACACTGAATCTGGTAGCAGAAATTTCAAAAACAAACCCGTATCTGAACGAACCGATTACAGTGGTTTATAAATTGTATTTCAATAACATTGGAGTAACCGGATTTAAAGAGCTGGCCAAACCCAAATACAATGATTTCTGGAATCAGAATATAGATGTAAAACAGTTGTCTATTGAAGAAGGAAACTATCAAGGGCAAAGATGTTATTTTGTTGTACTGAAGAAGACTATTTTATATCCGCAAAAATCAGGAAGACTAACTATTGAGCCACTCTCTTTAGATATTGGTGTTCAATTTCCAACAAATCGTCGCGATATGTTTGGACAAATGATTCTCTCTGACGGGAACAAAGTCGTATCAGCCGGCGCTAAAACAATTAACGTAAGACCACTTCCGGAATCGAGTAAACCCGAAGGATTTAGTGGTGCTGTAGGTAAATTTGACTTTAGAGTTACTCCTTCTAAAACAACCCTTAAAAACGGTGAAAGTCTGGACTTAGTTGTAAGCGCCACCGGAAACGGAAACATGAAATTGTTTACCTTGCCAAAACCGGTTGTGCCAAATGCATTAGAAATGTACGATCCGGTTCATGATGAAAAAGTAACCACTTCGTTGAACGGAATGTCCGGAAGAATATCTGATAAGTATACCATTATTCCACAATACAAAGGAAAATATGCGATCAAACCAATGCAATTTTCTTATTTTGATTTGAATACCGGTTCTTATAAAACGATTACTTCATCAGAAATAATGGTTGATGTTTTAGACGGTCCTATGCAGGCTGAAGCAAGTGCTACCGCAAATGCATCGAAAAATACTCTTTCAAAAACAGAACAATTCAAATACATCAAACCTAAAACAACATTAGTTTCAATCGTTAAAGACGACTTTTATGGTTCGGATTTGTATTACGGATTGTTGTTTCTTCCTTTTGTAATTCTGCCTATTATCATTCTGGCTAAAAAGAGAAAAGAAGCAATTGATGGTGACGTAACTGGAAACAGAATTAAAATGAACAATAAACTGGCTAAAAAATATTTATCTGAAGCTAAAAAACAGCTTGCTAATAAAGAGCCTTTTTATATTGCACTTGAAAAAGCAATGCACAATTTCCTGAAAGCCAAATTACATATTGAGACTTCAGAAATGAGTAAAGACAATATCAGGGAGTTGTTATTATCCCGAAATGCCAATCCGGAATCGGTGCAGAATTTTATCAACCTAACAGAAAACTGTGAATTTGCGCGATATGCTCCGGCATCAAGCACCTCAATTCAACAGGATTATGACAGAGCCGTTTTGATTATCTCTGAATTAGAGAAACAAATTGTTTAACGCTTACAGCAGTACACTAAGAAATTAGATAACAATGGACCGCATGCCAATTCGAACGGTTTAAATTATTGTTACAATAAAGAACATAAAATGAAAAATATACTTTACGTCTTTTTATTAATCTCCCAGGTTTTCTTTGCCCAGAATGGCTTTGAGAAAGGAAATGTTTTGTATCAAAAAGGCCAATATCAGCAAGCGGTAGAAGAATATGAAAACGTTATTAAGGAAGACAAACTACAATCGGCTGAATTGTATTTTAACTTAGCCAACAGTTATTACAAACTCAACAAAGTAGCGCCTTCCATATACAATTATGAAAAAGCATTGGTTCTAAAACCGCATGACGAACAGACTTTAAACAATTTAAAATTCGCCAAAAAACTGACTATTGACGAAATCAAAGAAGTTCCAAAAGTCGGTTTTGCCAAACTCATTCAGAATTTTACGGGTATTTTTAACTACAATACCTGGGCAAAAATTGCCGTTGGAATTGCTTTCGCCTTTTTACTAAGTTTTATCGGGTATTATTTTTCACAACTTACCCTTTCAAAAAGAATCTATTTCATCGGAATGTTTGTTCTTTTGATTGCGTTAGTCCTAAGTGTTACAGCCGGTGTGTCTGAAAAAAGTCATTTTGATAATGACCGTCCTGCCATTGTTTTTTCTGAAATGAGTGAAGTAAGAAGCGAACCTCAAAAGGCGGGCTCTGCAATTATCCTATTGCATGAAGGAGCAAAAGTTTATGTTATGGAAACAGTAGGAAGCTGGAAAAAAATAGAATTGACAGACGGAAGTGAAGGCTGGATTGATGCTACAACTATTAAAGAAGTAAAATAACTTTTTTTAAACCATATAAGTTATATAAGAGCATTTAAGCTCTCGTTTTTCTACGTTGTCGGTATTCCCGCAAATAAGCAGCCAAACTTATATTTACTTCTATAACTTATATGGTTTAAAGAATTAGCACCTACTCCTATTTTACGCAATCTTGTCCTTTCAACGAAGAGCGGACAGAACTGAGAGCTGGATCGATGCTTCAACTATCAAAGAAGTAAAATAACTTCTTTTTGAACCATATAAGTTATAGAAGTAAATATAAGAGCATGTAAGCTCCTGTTTTTTAAATTGTCGCCATTACCCAAGCAACTAAACTTATATTTACTTGCTTAGCCATTCCCACAAACAAGCAGCCAAACTTATATTTACTTCTATAACTTATATGGTTAAAAAAACAGTAACCATTAAAACGTATATACCTTCTCTGGTGTAACGCAATAATCTAATTTTATATCTAATTCAAAAACGTCTTCAATCAGGTTTTCCGCCTCAAAGAAAGAAAGTCCAATTTTGATGGTTTCGGGTTTGCATGCTGCTAAGAATTTATCGTAGAAGCCTTTTCCGTACCCCACACGATTTCCTGCAAGATCAAAAGCAAGCAGCGGCACAAAAACAACTTCTATCATTTCCGCTGCTACTGGCAAACCATTTACCGGTTCAGGAATATTGTATTCGTTTTTTTTGATTTTGGTATTATCGGTCAATAAAAAATGAGTCATCTCTCTGGTTTCAAAATCACTTTTAGAAACCACAATTTCTTTATCTTTCCCCGAAAGCAAATGCAAAATATATTCGGTATTTACTTCTTTTTGCTCTTCGATAGGGAGGAAAACATGGAAATAGGTTTTATTCCAAATAGGCAGTTCGATTAGATTATTAGCGATGGCCAGACTTTTATCTTCAGCAACATCAAGGGGTAACTCTTTGCGGAAATTTTTATACTGTATTCTTAACTCTTTTTTATTCGTCGACATGATCGGGGAAATTTTTAGACATATGATAAATCGCGTCACCTTCGTAAACAATCGGCGAATGATTGGCATTGATTATAAATCCGTCGTGAGGCGCTTTTACTTTTTGTTCAAATTTACCAAAGGGATCTGTAATTATGGCCAAAATTGTTCCTTTAGTTACAAATCGACCAATCATATTAAAATCATGCAACAAACCCGAACATTTCGCCCGCAGCCAAACAGAGTGTTTAATATAAATCGAAGGATCCTCTGCCTCTTCTACTATTTGTTTTGCATCCAGCATTTTTAAATAATGAAGCAGGCGCTTCGCTCCCATCACTCCCTCATTGGCCACTTCGTTATTGATATCTAATGATTTTCCTCCTTCAAAAAGAAGCATTTTGACATTGGCTTTTTCAGAAGTATTTCGAAAAGAACCGCTAATATTTTTAGAGTACAAGGTAAATGGCGCATTAAAAACATCGGCCAAAACCTTCAACTCGGGATTATTTTCCGTAATTCTAATCTGCGGTGCATTAAAACGACTGGCACCTCCTGCATGAAAATCTACCGCATAATCTATAATCGGAAGAATATGTTCTACAATATTATAAGCAAAACGACTGGCCAAAGAACCTTTTTTACTTCCCGGAAAAACACGATTCAAGTCACGTCCGTCGGGAAATTCGCGTGATTTATTTACAAAACCGTACATATTAATAACCGGAATACAAATAATAGTTCCTCTGCTTGGTCGATTAATTCGCTTGCTGATTAACTGTCTAACCACCTCGATACCATTAATTTCGTCTCCATGAATTCCGGCAGAGAATAACACTACAGGGCCTTCTAATTTTGAACGACGGACGATAACGGGAATATTAAGTTTTGTAGTGGTATGCAATCTGGCGATTTCGACATTTATGGTTCTGCTTTCTCCCGGCAGGATCGTCTCACCAAAAATGATAATGGGCGTGTTATTTTTCATATAGAATTATAAAATCTAAATATAGAAATTATTCTTTTGATTTCGTAAATTTGAAACTAAATCAATGTTACGCTTATTTTCAAAATCGGAACACTTTTTGAAAAAGTTTCGTAACTATCTTCAGTAATAAAAAAAGAATGCAAAAACCGTCTTTAGATCTTCAAATCCAAACCTTGCCGGACAATCCCGGTGTTTATCAATATTATGACAAAGACGGGAAAATATTGTACGTTGGAAAAGCCAAAAACTTAAAAAAAAGGGTTTCTTCTTATTTCAATAAAATTCACGATACCGCCAAAACAAATGTACTGGTAAAAAAAATTGTTACGATAAAACACATCGTGGTTCCAACCGAAACCGATGCGCTTTTGTTAGAAAACAACTTAATCAAAACCTTGCAACCGCGTTATAATGTCTTGTTGCGCGATGACAAAAGTTATCCTTGGATTTGCATAAAAAAAGAATCTTTTTCGAGAATATTCTCTACCCGAAGAATGGTCAAAGATGGTTCTGAATATTTTGGTCCTTACACCAGTTTCAAAACGGTACACACCATTTTAGATTTAATCAAAGAATTGTACCCGTTACGAACCTGTAACTATGATTTGAGTGAATCCAACATCAATTCAGGAAAATTTAAAGTTTGTCTGGAATATCACATCGGCAACTGCAAAGGACCTTGCGAGGGATTGCAATCTTTAGAGGACTATCAAAAACAGCTGGATGCTATTCGTGAAATTCTGAAAGGAAATTTCAAAGAAAGCATGAAAGATTTCAAACGTCTGATGACCCAATATGCTCAGAATTTGCATTTTGAAGAAGCACAAAAAATAAAAGAAAAAATAGAAGTTCTGGAAAATTACCAGTCGCGATCGACTATTGTAAATCCAAAAATTACCAATGTAGATGTCTTTTCTATTGTATCGGATGAAAGTGCGGCTTATGTCAACTTTCTTCAGATTTCGCATGGATCGATTATTCGTTCACATACTTTAGAAATGAAAAAGAAACTGGACGAAAGCGACGAAGAATTATTGGAACTTGCCATTATTGAACTTCGGGAACGTTTTCAATTACTATCCAAAGAAATTATTGTTCCGTTTGAAATTGATTTGGGAGAAAAAATCAAAACAACTGTTCCTCAACTTGGAGATAAAAAGCAAATTCTGGATTTATCGATTCGAAATGCCAAATTCTACCGCATAGAACAGCTCAAGCAATTGCAAATTGTAGATCCGGATCGCCATACCAACCGTATCATGGCACAAATGCAAAAAGACTTACGGTTACCGACTGAACCACGCCACATCGAATGTTTTGACAACTCGAACATTCAGGGAACAAATCCTGTTGCGGCCTGCGTTGTTTTTAAAGATGGAAAAGCCAGCAAAAAAGACTATCGCCATTTTAATGTAAAAACGGTCGAAGGCCCTGATGACTTTGCTTCGATGACCGAAATTGTGTATCGCCGATACAAACGTTTACTGGAAGAAAACGAGCCTTTGCCACAACTTATCATTATCGATGGTGGAAAAGGACAATTATCTGCCGCTCTAAAAAGTATTGATGAACTAGGTTTAAGAGGAAAAATTGCCATTATCGGAATTGCAAAACGTCTGGAAGAATTATTCTATCCCGGAGATTCGATCCCGTTGTACTTAGATAAAAAATCGGAAACGTTAAAAGTAATCCAGCAATTGCGAAATGAAGCGCACCGATTTGGGATTACTTTTCACCGTGATAAACGCAGTAAAGCAGCACTAAACTCTTCTGTAGAAAGCATCCCGGGTATTGGCGAAAAAACCATGCTCACGTTAATACAACATTTCAAAAGTGTTAAAAGATTAAAACTGGCTACAGAAAAAGAAATATCAGATGTAATAGGAGTATCAAAAGCCAAAAAAATTGTCGACTTTTACAAAACCAACTAGTTATTTTTTATGCGCCCAATTCAGCCGTCCATTTCAAATACTCAGTCACAAAGATTTTTACGTCTCCCACAGCCTTTCCTTTCAATACGGAATGTGCCGTTGCTTCTTTTTATATGCTTGTTTTTAAATACTCAAAGCTCTTTTTCTCAGGAAAACGAAAAAAAAGCGACACAAGACACGGTGAGAAGACCCAAAATTGGTTTGGTTTTAAGTGGTGGTGGCGCCAAAGGATTTGCTCATATTGGTGTTCTGAAAGTATTAGAAGAAGCCGGAATAAAAATTGACTATATTGGAGGAACCAGTATGGGATCTGTTATTGGCGGTCTTTATGCCTCCGGTTACAACGCTGCTCAAATTGATTCGATATTCAAAAAGACCAATTTCGACGAACTAATAAACGACTATATTCCGCGCTCGTCAAAAAACTTTTATGGCAAAAAGAATGACGAGTTATATGCCATTATTTTACCCTTTAGTAATTTCAGAATTGGTATTCCCGAAGCACTTTCAAAAGGAATGTACAATTATAATTTATTGAGCAGTCTGACACGAAATGTACGTCATATTCGCGATTTCAATAAACTGCCAACACCCTTCCTGTGTATTGGAACGAATATCGAAACAGGTGAAGAGGTTTTACTTAATAAAGGGAATCTCGTTCAGGCAATGGTAGCAAGTGCCGCCTTTCCGTCCTTATTTACTCCTGTAGAAATAGACGGAAAATTATTAGTAGATGGTGGAGTTGTCAACAATTACCCTATAAAAGAAGTTCGAAACCTTGGCGCCGATATTATTATTGGGGTCGATGTTCAGGATGATTTATTAAATCGAAAGGGACTTAAAAATGCAACCCGAATATTAGTTCAGATTACCAATCTACAATCGATTGATAAAATGAAAAGCAAAATAAAGGATACCGATATTTACATCAGACCCGATATCCGCGATTATGGTGTGGTTTCGTTTGATAAAGGAGAAGAAATAATCCGAAAAGGAGAAGAAGCAGCCTTTGCCGTTTACGAAAAAATCAAATCGTTAACCGACGAAAATCATTTTTACAAAAAACCAAAATTAAAAATAGGCACGGACACCCTTCAAATAAAAAAAATAAACAACGACAAACTAGACAATTACACTAAAGAATACATTCGGGGTAAACTCCGTTTTAAACCCGGAAGTACTATAACGTACGACGATTTGAAAACGGGAATAAACAATCTGAACGCTACGCAAAACTTTAGCACGATTTCGTATTGTTTAGAACCCGACGGAGATCAGGACGATTTAGACCTTACTTTACAAGAAAATCCAACGCAAACTTTTCTAAAACTTGGTTTGCACTATGATGGTCTTTACAAAAGTGGCATTTTGCTGAACCTTACCCATAAAAAGACATTACTGAAAAATGATGTCACTTCTCTGGACATTATTTTAGGAGATAATTTCAGATATGATTTTAATTATTATGTTGAAAACGGTTTCAACATCAGCTTTGGATTTCGTTCCAGATTAAACAAGTTCAACCGAAACGTTACTAGTAATTTTAACAATCTTCCAAAGGAAAATGTGGAAACAAATCAGATCAACGTAGATTTTACCGACCTGACCAATCAAGCTTATTTTCAAACGATCTTTGTCCAAAAGTTTCTCATGGGCGGAGGTTTAGAATACAAATATTTAAAAATAAGTTCCCCAACTCTAGCAGACATCGAGCAGGTTATTGAGAAAAGTAACTACTTCAGTGTTTTTGGTTATCTGAAATATGATTCTTTTGACAACAAAAGCTTTCCTCATTCGGGATTGTATTTTTCTACCGACCTGCAAACCTATTTAACATCTTCCAATTACACCAAAGCATTCAAGCCTTTCTCAACTGCAAAGGCCGAAATTGCCTTTGCTGGCACACTTTATAAAAAAGCGACCTTCAAAATCGGAACGGATGCCGGATTTAATATTGGCAGTGATAGTGTTCCTTTTTTCGATTATATTTTTGGAGGATACGGCTTTAACAAAATAAACAACTTCAATTATTTTTACGGATACGACTTCTTAAGCATTACCGGAAACAGTTACATAAAAGCAGATCTGACCGTTGATTATGAAATATTTAAAAAGAACCACGTTAATATTTCAGCCAATTTTGCCAACCTCGGTGATGATATTTTCACCACGACAGACTGGATCTCAATGCCCAAATATTCAGGCTATGCCGTAGGTTACGGACTCGAAACCATTATTGGTCCTATCGAAATTAAACATTCCTGGTCTCCTGAGATGTCAAAGAATTTTACTTGGTTTAGTATTGGATTTTTATTTTAATTTGCAATTTAAATCAATAAAAATTACGACATTTGTTATAATGAAAACAGAATGGACAGGTTTATTGGAGTATCTTCAATTTCTTATTAAGAGAAATCCGGAGTAATGCTATCGAATTGAATAATTAGCCAACTTAGAAAATGAGCTAGTTATCTGTTCACAATTTACATTTTCTAATTATCTAATTTATAAATTATCTAATTGAAAAACGATGCCATTATACCACAAACTTGGAGATTTTCCTCAAAAAAGACACACCCAATTCGAGAAACCAAACGGAGGTTTTTATTACGAACAATTATTCGGAACTGAAGGTTTTCACGGACATTCCTCCTTGTCTTATCATGTTCACAGACCAACGCAGGTTAAAGAAATTTTAAATTCTTATTCGGTTGAACCTAAAATTGCAATCGGAAAAAACATAAAATCATTACTATTTAAAGGATTTGAATTAAAACCGGAAAATGATTTTTTAGACAGTCGTAAAGCAATGATGGTCAATAAAGACTGTATTATTGGTTTGGCAGCTCCTAAAGAATCACTTCGAAATTATTTCTATAAAAATGCCGATGCCGACGAAATGCTTTTCATCCATAAAGGAAAAGGAAAGTTACGTACGATGCTGGGCAATATTCCTTTTGAATATGGAGATTATCTGATTATTCCAAGAGGAGTTATCTATCAAATAGATTTTGAGACTACCGAAAACCGACTTTTTTATGTCGAATCTTATTCTCCTTTTTACACTCCAAAACGTTATAAAAACCAATCGGGTCAGCATTTAGAGCATTCGCCATTTTGCGAACGAGACTTTATTTTGCCAAACGAGTTGGAAACACACGATGAAAAAGGTGATTTTTTAATTAAAATCAAAAAAGAAGGAATGATTCATGAAGTTGTTTACGCCACACACCCATTTGATGTTATTGGATGGGACGGCTACAATTTTCCTTATGGATTTTCCATTCATAATTTCGAACCTATAACCGGACGTGTGCATCAACCGCCACCGGTACACCAAACTTTTGAAACAGCAACTTTTGTTGTTTGCTCTTTCTGTCCAAGACTTTACGATTATCATCCAAAAGCAATTCCGGCACCTTATAACCACAGCAACATTGATTCAGACGAAGTACTGTATTATGTTGATGGCGATTTTATGAGCCGTAATAATATTGAGCAGGGTCATATCACTTTACATCCAAAAGGAATTCCACATGGTCCGGCACCGGGCGCAATGGAACGCAGTATTGGTCATAAAGAAACACAGGAATTAGCCGTTATGGTTGATACTTTCAGACCACTTATGGTAACGGAAGAAGCCATGGGTCTTGACGATGGTCAGTATTACAAATCCTGGACGGAGTAAAATAAGACGTAACCTGTTTAACCGCAAAGTGCGCTAAGAATTTACGCAAAGGCCGCAAGGGTTATATTATCCTTGCTGATGAATATTAGTAATCCTTGGCTATTAAAAAAAACAAATCAAAAAAAACAATTTCGAACTTCAAACTTCGAAGAAAAAAACATAGAAAACATGAGTAAAGAAGTAAAATCAGTAGAATACGGATTAGAGAAAATCTTCGAAGGAGCACAAGACTTCCTTCCTTTATTAGGAACAGATTATGTAGAATTCTACGTAGGAAATGCAAAACAATCAGCACATTATTATAAAACGGCTTTCGGTTATCAATCATTAGCCTATGCAGGATTGGAAACTGGAGTAAAAGACAAAGCTTCTTATGTTTTGAAACAAGACAAAATCAGAATTGTTCTTACGACTCCATTAACACAGGATTCTCCAATACACGAACATCTTAAAAAACATGGTGACGGTGTAAAAGTTGCCGCTTTATGGGTTGAAGATGCCAGAAGTGCTTATGAAGAAACGATGAAACGTGGTGCCCGTTCTTTTATGGAACCAACTGTTGAGTCAGATGAATTTGGAGAAGTGATTCGTTCGGGAATTTACACCTACGGAGAAACGGTTCATATTTTTGTAGAAAGAAAAAACTATAACGGTATCTTCTTACCGGGTTATAAAGAATGGAAATCAGACTATAATCCCGAGCCAACAGGATTGAAATACATCGATCACATGGTAGGAAATGTAGGTTGGAATGAAATGAATACCTGGGTAAAATTCTACGAAGACGTTATGGGATTCGTAAACTTCTTATCTTTTGACGACAAACAAATCAATACCGAATATTCGGCTTTGATGAGTAAAGTAATGTCTAATGGAAACGGAAGAATCAAATTCCCAATTAACGAACCGGCAGAAGGAAAGAAAAGATCTCAAATTGAGGAATACTTAGATTTCTACGGAGGTCCCGGAATTCAGCACATCGCAATTGCTACAGACGATATTATCAAAACGGTATCTGAATTAAAAGCAAGAGGTGTTGACTTTTTGTCTGCACCACCTCATACCTATTACCAAGCTATTCCTGAAAGATTAGGAGTGCATATGGATATGATGAAAGAGGATATTAATGAAATTGAAAAGTTAGCCATTATGGTCGATGCCGATGAAGATGGTTACTTATTACAAATATTTACAAAACCTGTTCAGGACAGACCTACCTTATTTTTCGAAATTATTCAAAGAATGGGAGCAAAAGGATTCGGCGCAGGAAACTTTAAAGCCCTTTTTGAGTCAATCGAGAGAGAACAGGAATTGCGAGGAACTTTGTAAAAACGCATTATTTTTACATTATGCAAAAAAATTCTCTGTAAAACGATGCTTTTAATGCAAATGATATGTTAAACTCACTTTTTACTATTTATTTCTTGAACTTTGTATCTATCTTTGCACTCGCAAATCAGGAAGGGGTGGTTTCCTTCCGAATTGATATAAATTTCATAATTTATAGTTTTTTGGTTAGTTAATAGCATAAAAACTCAGTCATTCCTTGACTGAGTTTTTTTGTTTTGGTACATTTGGAATAGAATTTGCATTTATCCTCATAAATAACTGTCAATTAGCACTATGAAAAAAATAGTCCTCATCCTATTAGTTCTCACTACATTTAGTTTCGACTCTCAAAAAGAAGATGCCTTCGATACTGGAGAATATTTCAAATTTAGAATTCATTACGGAATCATAAACGCCGGCTATGCAACTTTAGAAATAAAAGATGCTACGGTAAACAACAAAAAAGTGTTTCATGCGGTAGGCAAAGGTTACACCACCGGAATGTCGAAACTCTTTTTTAAAGTCGAAGATTTATACGAAAGTTATTTTGACAAAGAAACCGGCAGTCCCTATCGATACGTCAGAAAAATAAACGAAGGCGGATACACCAAAAATCAGGAAGGTTTTTTTAATCAAAATGAAAATAGAATTCTGGTAAAAGACTACAAACGTAACACCGAAAAAACGCTCGTAACAACTGACGCTGTTCAGGATATCGTCTCCTCTTTTTACTACTTGAGAAATCATCCGAATATAGACAAACTTAAATCCGGCGACTCCATTACAATCGACATGTTTTTTGATGATGAAATCACAAAATTTAAGTTAAAATTTATAGGCCGTCAAGATATTACGACTAAATTTGGAACCGTTTCTACAATGGTCTTCAAGCCTCTTGTACAAACAGGAAGAGTATTCAAAGAAAAAGAAAGTTTAACGCTTTGGATCACAGACGACAATAACAAAGTCCCGATTAGAATTAAAGCAGACCTCGCCGTAGGTTCTCTTAAAGCAGATCTTGACGAATACAAAGGATTAAAAAATCCATTTAAAGCAAAAAAATAATGAACACCCCAGATAATACGGAATCCATCTTAAAAGAAATTGATCTTAAATTTCAAGCTATAAATCAAAAAACAGAAGTTCAACTTGAAGGTTTGCTTTGGTCAAAACCAATCACCTATTGGGATTACATTCAGACCGATGCTCTTTTGAGTCTTCAAACACAACGCACTACCCTTCCTGATGAAATGGTATTTATCATGTACCATCAGGTAAATGAGTTGATTTTCAAAATGATCTTATGGGAAATTGACCAGATTGCGGATACCGAAAACATTCAGGTTGCTTTTTTTAGTGAAAGACTATCCCGAATCACTCGTTATTTTGACATGCTGACCAATTCCTTCAGCATTATGGAAAACGGAATGGAAGTAGAACAATACATGAAGTTCAGAAACACTCTAACTCCGGCAAGTGGTTTTCAAAGTGCACAATACCGCTTAATTGAATTTGCCTCTACCGATGTAATCAATCTAACAGATCGCAGATACAAAGCCAACTTTGACGAAAATACCGATTTAGAAACCAGTTTCGAACATTTGTATTGGCAGGCCGCAGGAAAAGATTACCAAACAGGCAAAAAGTCGTACTTACTTCAGGAATTCGAGAACAAATACAAGGAACAGTTTTTACGTCAAATCACTACATTTAAAACAAAAAACATCTGGCAAAAATTTACTCAGCTACCTGAAGAAGACCAACTAAATCCGGAACTAATTCAAGCGATGCGTCATTACGACCATACGGTTAATATTACCTGGGTTATGCAACACCTTAATACTGCAAGAAAATACATACTGGAAAGCGGAAAAGGCAATGGAGAAGCTACGGGCGGAAGCGATTGGCAAAAATATATGCATCCAAAATACCAAAGACGCATCTTTTTTCCTAAATTGTGGACCGAAGAAGAATTGTCCAATTGGGGTAACGAAACCATCGTTTAATTTCCCAGTAAAAAAATAAAAGTTTGAAAAAAGCAGTCGTAATTATTATAATATTGTTTTCAATATTTTCATGTAAAAAAACAGAAGAGAAAGTCGAAACCAAAATTACCAAACCAAAAGCTAAAAAAGTTGAATTTGGTTTTAATTACACTGATTTTAATGTTATTCACGACACCATCCAAAAAGGAGATTCTTTTGGATCTATCTTCCAAGGTCAAAATATTGGAGATAAAAAAGTGTATGACATTGTAGAACAGATCAAAGATTCTTTTAACGTAAGAAGCATTCGTTACAACAAACCTTATACGTTACTTCGATCCAAAAACAAAACAAACAACCTTCAGGTTTTTATTTATCAGCCCGATGCCTTGACCTATTATGTGGTTGATTTCAGAGACAGTATCGCAAAAGCTTATAAAAAAGTAAAACCCGTTACACTAAAACGTAAAATTATTGGTGGTGTTTTAAAAAGCTCTTTATCCGAAACTTTAGGAAATGAAAGCGTTGAAACAGCCCTTGCCAGCAGAATCACCAAAGTATTCTCGTGGTCCATTGACTTTTTTAAACTCAAAAAAGGAGATCGTTACGGACTCATTTTCACGGAACGTTTTATAAACAATAAAGTTTACGACGGAGTTGAAGAGCTGGAAGCTGCTTTTTTTGAATATAAAGGAAAAATCATTTATGCTTTTCCGTTTGAGAAGGACACGCTTTCAGGAAAAATAGAATACTATGATGATCAAGGAAGAACATTAAAAAACTTTTTCTTAAAAACACCGATCAAATTCAGCCGAATCACTTCTCGTTTTACCATGAACAGATTCCATCCCGTGCAACACACCTGGAAAGCACACAAAGGAACCGATTATGCCGCTCCAACCGGAACTCCGATTTCTACAACGGCATCCGGAGTTGTTGAAGCAACAGGATATACAGCCGGAAACGGAAACTTTGTAAAAGTAAAACACAACGGAACCTACTCGACTCAATACTTACACATGTCCAGAATTTTAGTGCGCCGTGGTCAACGTGTAACACAGGGACAAAAAATAGGCTTAGTAGGAAGTACCGGTCTTGCATCAGGACCACATGTTTGCTACCGTTTCTGGAAAAATGGCGTTCAGGTAGATGCCCTTCGACTTAATTTACCAACCGGAGAATCTTTGACCGGAAACGACAGAACCCGCTTCATGAAACAAACTGAACCGTTAAAAAGAGAATTGGACAGCATTGGGAATTTGTAACAACGTTTTCTAAAGCAGAATCAAATATCATTTCTAAAATTTAAAAAGAACAAAGATCGATGTCGTATCGATCTTTGTTCTTTTTTTATTAATTAATTCAAATCGTATCTAAAAACTTCACAACCATTTTTCAAAAATCAATTTATGAAATTAAAAACTGCTTTGTTATTTGCGCTGCTATTCTCTAACTTTATTTTTAGCCAAAACACAATCAAACTTACCGCCAATTACGGAAGTGAGAATAATGACATTCAGAATTTATTGGATTTTGACGATATTTATATTGAACAACTCCATTTTGAAGGCGAAAATCTCAAAGGAAAACATTACGAAATAAGTCTTCAGGAATTTACAAAAGGAAAACTCACTCATACTTACAGCCTTTTTGACACTTATGGAAATAATGATTACTTCAAATTAAAATCAAATAAAGAATCCTTAAAGTTCTTCTTTAAAACAACAGATAAAAAAGTAAAGATATATGTACAAGGCACTCAATTAGGAAGCAAAACAGTTTATTTCAAACTAAAAAGCCCTTTTGAAGATTATGCGCTGAAAGATTTCTTTGGCAGTAAAAAAGAACTAAACTTTGATATTAGCAATAACCAGGAAATCCCACTCCTTGCGTTAATCACTCCAACCATCCACAAAGACGGTTCAAGTTCTTATTGCGAAGTAGCTCAATCTGACATCAAACCGGAAAACTTTGGAACACATTTTAAAATTCCACACTACTTTATAATAACCATAAAACTCAAATAAAAATAAAGCTGACCTACCTGCAGTGCATTTAGAAAACAAGTCATTAAAAATTATTCCAATTACTGTAAATTATAAAGTTGAAATTCATACATAACAATTTATTAGTAGAACTTTCAACAAATCGCGAGAGTTTTTTATTGCAAATATCATTTATCACCACTAAGATTAGTCTTTTCCATTACAAATAAACAATCCGGTTTTGAATAGCCGTTGGTTTTAACCAACGGTAACGTAGGGTTGAATAAAGAGGCTTTAGCCAAAACCTTAAGTATAGTTTTGGATTAAAGCCCAACACCATTAAGTTAGTGATTCTCAAAAAAAGCCTCACGCAGATTTTAGCAGATCAAAATAAAAAAAATCCGCAAAATCCGCAAAATCCGCAAAATCTGCGTGAAAAAACATCTTAACTTAATGATGTTGAGCTTCATCTGGAGGTAAATAATTGAGCGGTATAATTCGGCTAAAACCATTAAATCTTGAACTAATTATATCCCTCTAGATGAAACTGGAAGCTATTCAAAAATTACATCTAAAATAATTTAAACAAAAACATTGCTTAAATACACTACGAGTCTAACCTTTATTTGTTTAACACTTTATCGATATCGCTTTTTCAGGATTAAAAACTAAAAATCAGGAAAACGTTTTCGTAACTAATTGTTATATAATTGCAAAGCTTTAAGCTATTAAAAACTAATTTCAGTATTTTTGTTTTTGATAATCCTATCCTTAATTAAACAAAAAAAATGGCTTTAAACACAACAAACCCAACCGGGACTGAAGCGTGGAAAAATCTGCAAAACCACTATAACGCTACTCATAAAACTACGATACAGGAATTATTTCAACAAGATACTGCTCGCGTTGAAAAATTCAACTTACAATGGAACGACTTTTTAGTAGACTATTCTAAAAACAACATTAGTTCCGAAACGATCTCACTTTTACTGAAACTGGCCAATTCTATTGGATTAAAAAATGCCATTGCAGATTATTTCAATGGAGAGATCATTAACCTGACAGAAAACAGAGCCGTTTTGCACACTGCATTGCGTGCTCCTGAAGCTGCCGTAATAAAAGTGGATGAAGAAAATGTAATTCCGGAAGTTTATGAAGTAAAAAACAAAATAAAAAACTTTACTCAGGAAGTTATATCCGGTCAAAGAAAAGGTTTCACAGGAAAAGCGTTTACTGATATCGTGAATATTGGTATTGGAGGTTCTGATCTTGGTCCGGTTATGGCGGTGGAAGCTTTACAATTTTACAAAAACCATCTGAACTTACATTTTGTTTCTAATGTCGATGGAGATCATGTAAACGAGATAATCAAAAAGTTAAATCCCGAGACCACTCTTTTCCTGATTGTTTCTAAAACGTTTACTACACAAGAAACGTTAACCAATTCTGAAACTATAAAAGAATGGTTTTTAAAATCGGCAAAACAAGAAGATATCGCCAAACATTTTGTGGCAGTATCGACAAACATCCAGAAAGTAACCGAATTCGGAATCAATCCTGACAATGTTTTCCCAATGTGGGATTGGGTTGGAGGAAGATTTTCTTTGTGGAGCGCTGTTGGTTTGAGCATTGCATTGGCCATTGGTTTTGATAATTTTAATGATTTACTAGAGGGTGCTTATGAAATGGATGAGCATTTTAAAACCGCCGAATTCGAGAAAAACATTCCGGTAACCCTAGCCTTACTAAGCGTTTGGTACAATAATTTCTTTGGAGCGGAGAGCGAAGCTTTGATTCCTTATACTCAGTACTTACAAAAATTAGCTCCGTACTTGCAACAGGCTACCATGGAAAGCAACGGAAAAAGTGTCGGGCGCGACGGAAAACCGGTAAACTACCAAACCGGAACTATCATCTGGGGAGAGCCGGGAACGAATTCGCAGCATGCTTTTTTCCAATTAATCCACCAGGGGACAAAAATAATTCCAACAGATTTTATTGGATTTGTAAAACCTTTATACGGAAATGAAGACCATCACGATAAATTGATGTCCAACTTTTTTGCACAAACAGAAGCTTTGTTACACGGAAAAACCACCGATCAGGTTCAGGCAGAATTTGACAAACAAGGACTTTCTCCGGAAAAAGCAGCTTACTTACAACCGTTCAAAGTTTTCACAGGAAACAAACCAACAAATACGATCCTGATTCAAAAACTAACACCAAAATCATTAGGTTCTTTAATTGCTTTATATGAACATAAAATTTTTGTACAGGGAATCATTTGGAATATTTTCAGCTTCGATCAATGGGGAGTGGAATTAGGAAAACAGCTCGCCAATTCTATATTAGATGAAATAAATACTAAAACTGTAAAAACGCACGACAGTTCAACTACATTCTTATTGAATCATTTTTTAAGAAATAAGTAAATTCACACTCCTTTATAACACACTGAAACGCTTTAATTTAACACAAATTAAGGCGTTTTTTCGCATAAAACACCCTGTAAACAGACCATCTGAACACCACTTTGAACGTTTTAGACTACAACACTGTAAAAAACATTATCATTTTAACAAAAAACAGCCCCTAAAATTCAAAAAAAAGTCATTTTGTTTAACACAAAAAGAAAAAATCATTTTAATACGCAACATATTATACAAAACTTGCTTTTCTTAACATTTTGATAACATTATCCGATTTAATTGTTATAATTTTGCCAAAAACAATAAACAATAAACTAATAACAAATGAAGACAATGAAAAATTGGTTACTTACTGGACTTTTGTTCATGATAGTTTCAACCGTATTTTCTCAAGGAAAAGTTTCCGGTACTATTACCGACGACGCGGGTGCAACTTTACCTGGAGCGAATGTTGCTGTTAAAGGTTCTACTAATGGGACTTCAACAGACTTCGATGGTAAATTTACAATCGACGTTAAAACTAGTACGGGAGAATTGGTTATTACCTATTTAGGATACGATTCAAAAACCTTAAAATTTTCAGTTTTAAACGGCGCAACAACTAATTTAGGCGCAATCGTTTTGGAAAGTAATTCAAACGAATTAAGCGAAATTGTAGTAAAAAGTACAGTAGTTGATATCGCAAAAGACAGAAAAACTCCTGTTGCTGTATCGACAATTAAGGCTGCTGAAATCCAGGAAAAACTTGGAACTCAGGAGTTTCCGGAAATCCTAAGAAACACTCCTTCTGTTTATGTAACTAAATCAGGTGGTGGTTTCGGAGATTCAAGAATCAATATTCGTGGTTTTGACCAGAAAAACATTGCTGTTATGATTAACGGTATGCCGGTTAACGATATGGAAAACGGTTCTGTATTCTGGAGTAACTGGGCTGGTTTATCAGATGTTACTTCTGCTATGCAGGTACAAAGAGGTTTAGGTTCTTCTAAACTTGCAACTCCTTCTGTTGGAGGTACGATCAACATTGTAACTAGATCTTCAGACAAAAAAGAAGGTGGATCATTCTCTTCTGGTTTTGGAAATGGAAGAAACTTTAAAGTTCAAGGTTCATACAATACAGGAAAATTAGCAAACGGACTTTCTGCTTCTGTATTATTATCTCAAACAATGGGAGATGGATACATCAACGGTACTCAATTTGAAGGAACAAACTATTTTATTGCTTTAGGATACGCTACTAAAAATAACAAACATGACTTTCAGTTTACTTTAACTGGTGCTCCTCAATCACATAGTCAAAGATCTACAGTTTCTACCATTGCAACGTACCAAAAATATGGTTCATTAAGCGATCCGAACATCAGATACAATGCTGATGCAGGATATTTAAATGGTGAAGAATATAACATCAGAAAAAATTACTACCACAAGCCGGTAGCTTCTTTTAACTGGGATTACAAAATCAACGAAACTACAAAATTATCTACAGTTCTTTACGCTTCTATGGGTCGTGGTGCTGGTGCTGGTGCTACTGGTGGTGTTGGAGGATTAATCTACAACAGTCCAGCATTTTTATTACCTAACGGAATGGTTAACTACGATAAAATACAAGCATGGAACTCTGGTCAGGGAACTGTTAACTTTAACGGAGCAAACCAAACAAGAACACAAATTGGTGGTGTTTACCAAAACAGTTCTTCAACAGGTAGAACAGGGACATCAGCGGCAAATTATGTTTACAATACTACATCAGGTATTTCGCAAACATCATCTATCAACTCACATGACTGGTTTGGTGCTGTAATCAACTTGAACAAAAAATTAACGGAGTCCTTAACTCTTGATTTCGGTCTTGATGCAAGAACTTACACAGGATACCACTTTACAGTAGTAAATGATTTATTAGGTGGAGGTGAATTTTATGACAACAACATTGCTAGTTTAAAACCAGCAGGAAGACACCTTACAAGTACTTACCCAACAGAGGTTCAATGGAATGTTTTCGACAAAAAATCGTACGACAAAATTTCATTTAACAGTACTGGAAAAGTAAAATGGTTAGGTCTTTTTACACAACTAGAATACTCTAAAGATAATTTAACTGTATTTGTTCAGGGAGCTGCTTCTCAACAAGGATTTAAGAGAGAAGATGACTTCGTATATCTTCCAACTGATAAATTAGCTTCTACAAGCTACAAAAACATCTTTGGAGGTAACGTAAAAGGAGGTGCCAACTACAACATTAACGAAAAAAACAATGTTTATGTTAATGCAGGTTATTACTCAAGACAACCTTTCTTTAACTCTGTTTACCCTAACAACAGATCTATCGTAAACCCAAATCTTACTAATGAGAAAATTACTGGATTTGAGGCTGGATACGGTTTCCGTTCAAGACTTTTTAATGCTACAGTAAACGTTTACAACACTACTTGGAACGACAGATACTTAAAAGGTAATGCATTACCAAGCGACAATACTACTTACACAGAATACCTAGGTCTTAACGAGGTACACTCTGGAATTGAAATAGAAGCAAATTCTAATATTACAGAAAAACTAAAAGTTAACGCAATGTTCTCTTATGGAATCTGGGAATACAAAGGAAATGCAACTGTTAATGCTTACTTCCAAGCAGACAACTCACCAGTTACAGGATTTACTGACGTACCAGTTTATATGGACAAAGTAAAAGTTGGTGATGCTGCTCAAATGACAGCTTCTTTGGGAGCTTCTTATGAAGTTTTAACACGAGTAACTATTGATGCTAACTATAATTTTAATGATAAATTATACGCAGGAATTAGCCCAACTAACTTCTCTTCTCCAACAAACAAAGGAGCATTAGAATTACCTTCTTACGGTTTAGTAGATGCTGGTTTCTCTTACAAGATGTTAACTGGAAAAAACAAAGACAAATCTGTTAACTTCAGATTAAACGTAAACAACTTGTTTGATAAGATCTATATTGCTGAGTCAAGAACAAACATTTTCGCAAGCGACAATGTAACTTCAAACGCTGCTGCAGGAACTTATGCTTCTAACAACAGACTTTACAAAGGAATTGCTGACGGTAACCAAGTATTCTTTGGTTTCGGAAGAACTTGGAACTTCACATTACGTTATGATTTCTAATATTTAGAATCTAAATAAATACCAAAAACGGCATTGACTTTTAGTTTAATGCCGTTTTTTTATAGTCCTTTTTTGTTATATTTGTTTTCAACAAAAAAACATTTTATGTACCATTTTATACAAAAACTCCACTCTGGCTGGGCTTATCTGGCATTGTTGGTTTTATTGATTGCCGTTGTAAATGCCATTATTGGCCTTACTTCAAAAAAAGAGTTTACAGCAAAAGACCGCAAAATTGCTTTATTTGCTTTAATCGGAGCGCACACCCAACTTTTAATCGGTCTAATTCTTTATTTTGTATCTCCTTTAGGGAAAGCTGCTTTTGGACAAATGTCTAATGCCGAACTTAGATTAACTTCATTAGAACACCCGCTAATCAACATTATTGCTATAGCTTTAATAACTATTGGTTGGTCAAAACATAAAAAACTTATCAATAGCACATCAAAATTTAAAACATTTGCTATTTTTTACGGATTAGGATTATTACTAATCTTTAGCAGAATACCATGGAACCTTTGGTTTCAATAAAAAAAATTAAGTCCTAAAAAATAGGACTTTTTTTATCTCGGCATATTATTTGTACAAACTCCCCAAGTCTGAAAAAAATAAACTATGAGAATTAAAAAAAACATTTTAATCCCTTCACTTACATTACTTTTTTTAAGTTGTTTTACTTATGTCATAAGTCAAACGAAACCCACTACAGAACCTAAAATCATTCAGGATACTGTAAAAAATGTTAAACCGAATATAATTGCAATCCCAACAGATTCTGTTTTTACTGACAAAGGTTTAAAATTAAAGCCGTACAAGAAAAATGCACATGCCTCCTACTACGCCGACCGTTTTAACGGAAAAAAGACAGCCAATGGAAGCCGATTCAGTAACAGTGCCTATACTGCAGCGCATAAAAAACTTCCCTTCGGAACTAGAATAAAAGTTACAAATGAAGCCAACGGAAAATTTGTAATTGTAAAGGTTACAGATCGCGGTCCATTTGTTAGAACCAGAGAACTCGATTTGTCGAAAAGAGCCTTTATGGAAATCACCAAAAGCAAAGGTGCCGGTGCCATGAAAGTCACAATCGAAACTATAATAGAATAAAAAATAGCCGTCTCACAACAGAGACGGCTATTTTCTTTTACGAATACTGAAGAAGCACTAAATAACAAGGTTTAAACCATATAAATTATATAAGAAAATATAAGTTTAGCTTAACATGAACTTACATCACTTATATGGTTTAAAAAAAGCTTTATGTTTCACAAAAATATCTGTTTACCAACTGCAAACTTATTCCTTAAACCAACTTCCTGATGCTCATTATCACACCCGTGTGAATTCCTTCATGAAAGTTATTGAAGCTAAACGCATCCTCTATATTATGAAGCGTAAATCCGATACTTGTTGTATATTCCTGATATCCTTTGAAAAGCTGATTCTCAAAATCTAAAATAGCCTGATCAAAAGTTTCCTGAAGCAATTTTCGCACCTCATCAACTTCAGCTTGTGAAACATCACCTTCGGGTTTAGTGTCTTTTCTGTATTTGGCAATAAATTCATCCGAAACCTTCATTGGTAAACCTGACAATTTATACAATAAAACCTGCTGCGTAGCGACACAATGCGCCATATTCCAAATCAAATTATTACTAAAACCGTCCGGAATTTTATTCAACTGTTCTAGCGAATGACCGTCCAAAACCTTTAAAAGAACGTTTCTTATCGTTCTGTGTACTTCAAAAACTGAATTCATAATTGTAATTTTTTTATAAAATTAGGCATTTTTATATTTCAAATGAATTTTCTTTGTACTCAATTAAATTTAGAAATCATGAACAAAATATATTACCTGGCTTCTTGCGATACTTGCAGAAAAATCATCAAAAACCTACCTAAAGACAACAATTTGGTTTTTCACGACATCAAGCAAAATCCGATAACCGAAGCAGAACTAGAAGAAATGTATCAGCTTTCGGGGAGTTACGAAGCTTTGTTCAGTAAAAAAGCACAGTTGTACAAATCGATGGATTTGAAAAACAAAGCATTGACCGAAGCCGATTTTAAAAAATACATCCTCGAGCATTATACTTTCATAAGCCGCCCGGTTTTTATTATAGATGGTAAAATTTATGTCGGCAACACACAGCAAAATATCTTGCAGGTGATGAAAGCTTTGGAATAAAAGCCCGTCAAAAACAACCTTCACAAAAATTACCCACGAATTTCACAAATAAAACCCGCCCGGAATTTGTGAAATTCGATCTTTTCTAACATTGAATCGTTCACATTCGTGAAATTCGTGGTAAAAAATTGTAAAATCTGTTGTAGGTAACAGATTAACGATTTGCAACTCAAGACTGCAAACTTTTAATTATCTTTGCGCCTTTACACTCAATTATATGATACAATCTATGACAGGGTTTGGCAAAGCTTCTTTGCAATTGCCTACAAAAAAAATTACCGTCGAAGTAAAATCCTTAAACAGTAAAGGTTTAGATTTAAACGTAAGAATGCCCTCGCTTTACCGCGAAATGGAGTTAGGCTTACGAACTTTTATTTCTACTAAACTTGAAAGAGGAAAAATTGATTTCGCAATTTACATCGAAAGTACTGCGGAACAAACTTCGACTAAAGTAAATGTTCCTGTTGTTAGAAACTATATCGCCCAACTACAAGAAGTTTACCCTGATGCTGATGAAACGGAATTAATGAAAATGGCTATTCGTATGCCGGACACTTTAAAAACGGAGCGTGAGGAAATTGACGAAAATGATTGGGAGCAGATTCAGGTGATCATTGAAGATGCACTTCAGAACATCTTAAATTTCAGAAGAGATGAGGGTGAATCTCTTGAAAAAGAATTCAATCTCAGAATCGGAAACATTCGTCAATACATGAATGATGCATTGGCTCTTGATCCGGAACGTGTTCAGGCCATAAAAGACCGTTTACAAACGGCTATTTCTGAATTGAAAGTAAATGTAGATGAAAACCGTTTTGAACAAGAATTAATCTATTATTTAGAGAAATTAGACATCACGGAAGAGAAAGTACGTTTGACGAATCATTTAGACTACTTTTTAGAGACGATAAAAGGCACAGAAGCCAATGGTAGAAAATTAGGCTTTATTACACAGGAAATGGGCCGTGAAATCAATACTATGGGATCTAAGTCCAATCACGCTCAAATGCAAAAACTGGTCGTGATGATGAAAGACGAACTGGAGAAGATTAAAGAACAGGTTTTGAATGTTTTGTAAAAGCCCTGTGCTTTATGCCTTAAGCTTTAAGCCATAGGCAAATAATGACATCAATAAAAAGCTTAAAGCGTACTGCCTAAAGCCTAAAGCATATATAATGAATAAAGGAAAGTTAATTGTTTTTTCGGCACCTTCAGGATCAGGAAAAACAACTATAGTTAGACATTTACTTGGGAAGGAAGATTTAAATTTAGAATTCTCCATCTCAGCAGCTTCACGCGACCCGCGTGGAGAAGAAATTAACGGAAAAGATTATTATTTTATTTCGTTAGAAGAATTCAAAAAACACATTAAAGCCGAAGATTTCCTGGAATGGGAAGAAGTATACCGTGATAATTTTTACGGTACTTTGAAATCTGAAATCGAACGTATTTGGGCTTTGGGTAAAAATGTTATTTTCGACATCGATGTTGCAGGCGGATTGCGTATCAAACATAAATTTCCGGAGCAAACACTGGCTGTTTTTGTAAAACCTCCAAGCGTTGACGAATTAAAACGCCGCTTAAAACAACGTTCTACCGAAAGCGATGACAAAATCAATATGCGAATCGCAAAAGCATCTGTAGAACTGGCCACTGCTCCACAATTTGATGTGATTATCAAAAACTATGATTTACCAGTAGCTTTAGAAGAAGCGCATCAATTGGTTAAAGATTTTGTAAACAAATAATTATTACACAAAGATTCACAAAGCAAAAAAGAGCTTCACAAAAAATTTATAAATTGCTTTGTGAATCTTTGTGAAAATTTTGCGAATCTCTGTGAAACAAACTATTTATGAAAATAGGCCTTTATTTCGGAACTTATAACCCTATTCATGTTGGTCATCTGATCATTGCCAATCACATGGCGGAGTTTGCTGATTTAGATCAGATTTGGATGGTGGTGACACCTCACAATCCGTTAAAAAAGAAATCGACATTACTGGACGATCAGCAGCGTTTAGAAATGGTTTATCTGGCTACCGAAGATTTTCCGAAAATTAAACCTTCTGATATTGAGTTTAAACTCCCTCAGCCTAGTTATACGGTTAATACCTTGGTGCATTTACATGAAAAGTATCCCAACCATGAATTTTCTTTGATTATGGGTGAGGACAACTTAAAAACACTTCATAAATGGAAAAACTATGAAGTACTACTGGCCAATTATGACATTTATGTTTATCCGCGCATATCAGCTGAAGAGGAAAATATAGAACTAAAATCACATCCGAAAATCCATATTATAGATGCGCCGATTGTGGAAATTTCGTCCACTTTTATTCGCAACAACATTAAGGAAGGCAAAAACATTCAACCGCTTTTACCTCCTAAAGTTTGGGAATATATTGATCATAATAATTTTTACAAGAAGTAATCCATATTATTCAACGATTACGTTTCTTGTAGGCGAGGAGGTACAAGTTCTCTTCCCGTCTTTGATGGTAACAGTTCCTTTTACGGCAAAAGTTCCTGCTGTACTGTAAATGTGCGAAATTGTTTTAGCGGTAACCTCCTGAAACGTTCCATCTCCAAAATCCCATTTCACATAACTAAAGGTATAAGTCCCGCTATAATCCACAGTAAAGTTAACTTTCTTTTTGTTAGTGGCGTCCTTACTGTCTGTTATATGAACAAGTATAGATTCTTCAACACAATCAATTATTTTTTCTGTATCCTTTTTACTGCAGCAAAAACCAAGAAAAACAATTGCAACTACTACGATAAGAGATTTCAATTTCATTTTTTTTTAAAGATTTTAATTACTCTTTAGTTATTTAATACCTATAGAAAATAAAATTAGAATTGCTCTTCAAGATTTTTTAAAGAAAATCATAACTGATAACGATAAAATCATATATGTAAAAAGCCCGAATGCGATTTACATTCGGGCTTCTGTGTTTTATACTGTTGTCAGCTCTTTTTTGACATTATTCCTGATTTCGGCAAGCGATTGATCTATTAACAGTTTTCCGTCTCTAAAGACTTCTTTAAGCTCTCCTTTTCGTTCTTCTTCCCAAGTAACATTATCGGTTAGCTGATACACACCGTCTACTAAATCAATTTTCATTAATCCTTTGGCCGATTTTTTGGTTCCGTCATCCGTAATTGGATCTTTGAAGATGGCTCTTCCCTCTCCGTTTACTTCTCCGTAAGTCGCCTTCATTGCAAAACCAAAAGTATCTCTTGTATTGTATTGATACGTAAAAGAACCGATTCCAAGAACAATATTGGTAGACGCAAATCCTTTTACTTTTAATCGCTCACAGATTTGAGTTGCTCTGGCTACGGTAATACTGTCTCCGTAGATTGCACCAATTTGTGGCACCAATTCTTTAAAGCCTTTATCGTTTGTACTGCCGCCGAACACCTCCCAAAGCAATTCTATAACTCCTTTCTTTTCTTGTACTGTTTTTCCATTTGGATTTCCACAGATAATATCTACCGGATCACCACTGTCTGGACGAATCACCACTTTGCCCTCTCTTGAAACTATTTCTTCTTTTAATCGAGGTAAATAATCTGTTAATACTTTCCATAAATCCCAAGTATCAGAAACGATTGAAACAATCCCTTTTGGATAAACTTCAGAAATTAGTCTTTTGAAAGTTTCATACTCCCCTTCCGTAGTCCCCATACACATTACCGAATGTTCTGTAGCCGCAACCGAACCGGCAATTAACTCCTTATCTGAATCAGCATTGTAGTACTCTTCCATAAAATCAATAGCGGGAATCGTATCAGAACCAGTAAAACTTAATAAATGTCCAGCAGAAGATGTTAAAGAAGCTTCAATTCCTCCCATTCCACGCATAGAGAAATCATGTGCCTGCCAATCTACAAATTCGGGAACTGATGAAGTTTCCTGAGCATATTTGTCTAAAACTTTTCGGTACTCTTTAGCAATTGTTGCCGAATTACATGGTAACCAAACTACAGCTGAAAGCAAGGTTTCGAAATAATTGGTCAACCAGAAAAACTCCGGAAGCGTGTTGTACATCGTGAACATTGGTACACGAATTGGCACACTTGCTCCTTCCGGCAACGCTTTAAAAACCATCGGAATGTATCCTAAATCGTGTAAATCTTCGATATGTTTGGTTCCAACTAAATTTTCGCCTAAGTAATTATTGATTCTTCTTGCATATTTTCTAACCACTTCTTCTTTGGGTTGTTTGAAAAAATGCAATTCGAAGTCCTGAATAATATATTTTTTAATGAAATATTGCAATCCGAAAAACACAACTTCTTCAATACCTTCAATTCTTGATTTTCTTGGCGTCCAGTTAGAATACACGACTGTTGTTCCATCGGGATATTGTCTTCTGTGGTCTACTTTGTAACCATCAGTTAGTAATAATGGGTTCATGGTTTATTATTTTAATTTATAACTTTAATTTCTTCCTTTTTCGTTTGGATATAAATCCTTAACAACATCACTTTGGTAAATGTTTTTTGTTTTTATTTCAATACTCGACAATTTCCCATAAAATCCAGCTCCCGTATCAATATTCCAAACGTTACAGCCTTGCATTGGAACATCAATATTATAATTTAAAGTTGGTGTATGGCCAATATAAATTTCATTAAAAAGCAATAATCTCTTTGGATAGGAAAGCGAATCTTTCTGAATACGTTTATCCATCGTTAGAGCCATTTCCCATAGCGTTCGATCCCACGAATAATTAGTGGAATAATGTTCTTTCTCTGGCCCGTGCATCGACGAGAAGCCAGCATGAATAAACAGCCTGTTTTCTTCGTCAATATAATAGTCTTTCATGTTCTTAAAAAACAATACATGATCATGTTTACGTTCTACGGTGTAATCCTCATAACTTTTTATAGTTCCTACCCCACCATGTTTAGTCCAAACCGAATCTAAATCTTCTGATTCCAGCCAACTTTCACACCAAATATCATGGTTCCCTTTCACAAAAACACAATCATATTTGCCGCTTAAGTCAATAAGAAAATCAATTACCTGAGCAGATTCACTCCATCCGTCAACATAATCACCTAAAAAAATCAAGCAATCATTTTTTGCAGGTTTTATTCTTTCAATAAGCTGAGTCAGTGCCCTTAATCCCCCGTGAATATCTCCTATTGCAAAAGTCTTTCTCATCTCTTAAAACTCAATATATCTTGCAGGAACTTCATCCGTTAACCAAACACCGTTTTCCGAAAGATAAAATTTGAATCCCTCTAATTGCATTCTTTCGGCATCTACAGTTAAAATGACTGGTTTTCCTCTTCTGCCTCCCACTTTAATTGCCGTCTCTTTGTCTTTGCTGAGATGTACGTGCTGACGACTCATTTTCTGCAAACCAGTTTCTTTAATGCTATCGATACAGGCTGCTATAGTTCCGTGAAATAAAAAGCCCTCTGGTACAACCTCATTCAAATTCAACTCAACGTTTATAGAATGTCCTTGGCTGGCTCTTATTTTTGTTTTGTCTTCATTGAAAATAAAACGTTTCTTATCATTGGTTGCTACCACAACCTGAAGCAAATCAAAATCGAGTGGCACTTTATGTTTATTAGACTGAGGAATCAATTCATCAACATTTGCCCAGCCATTTTCATCTAATTTTAAATCAATCGTTTCCGGTGAATGTCGGAGAACAAAACTCAGAAACTTGCTTGTTCCTTTTATGATTTTCTGATCCATGATTTCTATGAAATTTTCAATTTTCTGTTCAACACTTCATCAGCAAATAAAAATGGCTTTTCAAAAGGCACTACTAAGTTTTCTAACTGCCGATTCTGAACAAACTCATATTGCTCTTTTACAAATTCAGAGATGTCTTCAATCTTCAAGATATCTTCTTTAGCAAAAGACTTTATAAAATCATCTCTTAAACCAATTTGCACCGCTCTTCTCTCTAACTTTTCTCCATAAGGATTGTGATCCGGGTCCCATTGCAATCGAACTGAGGATGTTTTTACTTCAGACTTCCATTCTTCATAGCTTAATTCAAACGATGTATCGTAAGAAGAGTAAACTGCATTTTGCAAGTATTTTTGAAATGCCTCTATTTTTAGATGAATTGCCAAGACTATTTCCTGACCTTCTTTAGTTCCCCAGCCATTCCTGTACATCATCCACAGGAAATTTGGCTTGATCCATGTCATCCTTGTTAGGCTAAATTCACCGCCAAAAAACTGATTTTTCACAGCAAATTCGCCTATCTCTTTTCGATACGATTGATAAACGATTATTTCTTTATCATCGTATTGAGCCATAATGTGATGTCCTTTATCCGGCCATTCTACAATTTGCTCGTTATATTTTTTTAATTCTATTTTCATTATATACTTACACAAAACTTATTGTGCATCTTTTAATTTCACTGACAATCGCTCACACAAATCATCAATGTCTTTCTTTCTTGCCAAAACAGCTACCCACTTTCTGGGAATATTTTCAATTCCATAATAAATGCCGGCCAAACCTCCAGCTATAGCACCTGTTGTATCTGTATCTTCTCCTAAGTTTACCGCTTTCAATACCGTTTCTTCATAAGACTCTGAATTTAAAAAACACCATAAACTAGCCTGTAAACTATCTACAACATAACCCGAAGAAAGAATTCTGTTTTCAGGATATTCCGCTATATTATTATTTAAAACCTTGTCAAACAAGTCAATTTCAGAAACGTTAAATTTTTTATCCTTTAAATATGCTGCTATCGTTTTCTGCATTTCTTTATATGCATCGACTTTATTTTTTCCTTTCAGAATCTCCAAACAATAAACCACATAAATAAAACAGGCAAATACCGACCTAAAATGTGCGTGCGTAATTGACGATACTTCTTTTACTTTCTTATAAATAACGGCAATATCTTTCTCCTGTTGAAGATAAAACACTAAAGGTAAAATCCTCATCAAAGAACCATTTCCATTATCTTTTTCCTCAAAACCACCACACAATTCCGGCAAATGACCTTTTCCAATATTATGAATCGCACTTCTGGTAGCGATTCCAATATCAAATACCTTCCCATGTGGTGTCCATAATTCGGTGCTGTACCAGCTTACAAATTTTTTGGCTATATCAGACAAATCATAACCCCTGCACAAACTGTCAGCCAAACAAAAAGTCAACGAACTGTCATCACTCCAAGTTCCGATTGGTTGATAATGCGTCCCATATCCTGTCATATCCAAAACAGGGTTTTCTTTTAAATAATCTCTCGATTCAAATTCGACGGGAACACCCAAAGCATCTCCAACAGCAACACCGAATAAACCTGATTTAATCTTATTGCCATTGTCTTTTGCTATCAAATTGCGATAAAGGTTAAAGTTTTCATCATCAAAACACGCAAAAATAATTTTCTCGAAATACCCTTTCTGTTCAAATTTACAAATAGAATCGTACGCTATTTTCGCAGCTAAATCTTTTGGAAACTTATATATTCCGGTACTTATATTAGGGAAAGCAATCGTTTTGATATTCTTTTGAACAGCTAGTTTTAAAGTAGCAACATAACAACTTTGAAGCAATTCTTCTTCTTTACTCTCACCATTATTCCAAACCGGACCTACAGTATGAATGACAAATTTAGAAGGCAAATTTCCGGCAGTTGTAATAACTGCATCACCAACACTGCAACCGCCTTGCCTGTTTCTGATAGTTATACAATCGTCCAAGATTGCTTTACCCCCTTTTCTATGAATAGCTCCATCGACGCCACCACCACCAAGAAGAGATGTATTTGCAGCATTAACAATCGCGTCAACTTCTATTTCTGTTATATCTCCTTTAACGATTTCTAAAATCATTTTCTAAAACTATCTAATTTATGCTTTAATTCTACATTACTACTTATAAAAGATCGCGCTGTAAAAAAAACATTTACCAATTCTATCCCATTATAGATATTGGAATTAAACTCCATTAAATCCTCAGAAGGAACCCAAAGTTCGTTATGACTTTTATCTCCTACATTTTGAACTTCATATTTTTCTAAGAAAGCAGTCTTTACTTCAAAGGCTGTAACGATTCCGATAAAACCGGAGAACTCATCTACAGTATTCCACTCAAAGGCAATTTGTTCTGCATATTGTTGATTCGTAACGGGATAAAAAATAGGCTGCCAATCTAATCTAGGCGGAAACTCAGTATAACCGGTCTCTGCAATTAATTCCATTTCTTTCAATCCTACCGGACGATACAATCGTGTTGTTTCCATAGTCCTACTTATTTCAATTCATCTCTAACTTCCATCAAAGCAAAACCTAAAAGATTTAAACCTTTCCACTTCTCAGGATTATTAACTTCTTTATGATCTGCTGCCATTCCGATTCCCCAAATGGGATCAACGGGACTTGCTTCTACCAAAATTCTGTCTTTGGTGTTGCTTAAAAATTCTTTCAACTCTTTATTCTGACTGAACTTATAAAAATTCCCCAGTCGAACAATTTCATATCTGTTTTCTAACCAAACGGTATCCACATAATTTTTAACTTCTCTACCTAATTTCTTTGCTTCAGCCGGAGAATTAGCACGAATTATTTTTTCTAAAACGCCAGTATCATTAAACAATTCTGCTTTTTTGGCCATCATCCAGTGCTCGGCTGTTTTATACGTTATGTTATCAACTTCAAAAGAACTTAACCACCATTGACTGAAGCAGGTTTTAGAAATACTTCCGTCTTTATTCGGCTGATGTCCCCAGAAAAAGAGGTATTTATTCGCTGTTTTTTCTGTTATCAATTGATCTATAGTATATTTCATATCAATTCTTTTAAATCTACAACCTCAACTCTTTTATCCTCAAAATCTCTAAAAGAATTGGTTGTGAATATTTTTTCGAAGCAATCTAGAACTTCAAAACCTTTATTAAAAATCCCGTGGCTGACTGCTAAGTATAATTTTCCGGCGTTTTTGTTTTTTAATTCTTCGGCAAGACCAACAAATGTTCCGCCACCGTCACAAATATCATCTACAATTAAACAATCTTTTCCTTGTAAATCGTCTTCATACACTTTAAAACCAGACAATCTTCCTGTTTTCACATCACGGCTTTTGCTGCATTCTACTACCTCAACACCACCCAAAAACTCAGAAACTTTATAGATTTTCTTTAAAGCTCCTCCGTCCGGAGAAATGAGTTTTACGTCGTTACCGATACTTTTAATAACGGTTTGAATAAAGGTATGATTCGGAATCATTTCACAGTTGTTCACCAATGCCGGAGTAACTTCAGAATGCGCGTCGAACACAAAAACTTTCTCTAATTGCATTGCATTAATAATATCAGCATACACTTTTACAGACAGTGGCTCACCTTTGATCATCACTCTATCTTGTCTCGCAGCAGGAAAATACGGAATGAAGAGGTTTATGATTTTCACATCCATTCGTCTTAAAGCGTCTACGGTAAGACACAATAATCCTAAATCATTGAATGAATTTAAACGATGTGTAATGGTGATTTCTTCTTTAACATCAAAATCAGGATTAATCTTGATGTGTGGTTCTCCTCCTGAAAAGGTAAAACTTTTAAATTCTATTTCTTTTTGACCATTAAACGGTCTGAAATTTGGGTCTAGGTTAAGTATCATAATTTTTTAGTTTGCGTTAATTATACGCAAATATACATTTAATATTTTATCGAACAATTATTTTGTGTAAAAATTACGCAAACTTAATTTCAAAGTGAAACCCTTCTTTCACTAAAGCATTGTATTTATGAGTATTAAACCTAAATAATTTTGCAGGTCTTCCTGTTTTAACGGGCGAAAAATTAGCAGTTTCTTCTATAATTCCGTAGCTCAGGATTTTTTTTCTAAAATTTCTACGGTCAATTTCCTTCTCTAAAATCGTACAATACAGATTTTCGAGTTCCGAAAACAGAAACTCATTGGGTAGTAAATCAAAACCAATTGGTTCGTAGGTGAGTTTTGCTTTTACTCTTTCGATCGCTTTTTTCAGAATCAGATTGTGGTCAAAAGCCAATGTAGGAACTTCTTCTACCTTACACCATTGCACTTTTTCGGCATCAGAATCGGCTTTGATTATTAGCTTGGAAGGATCCACCAAAGCAAAATAAGCAACAGAAATCACCCGGTTTCTGGGATCCCGAAGAACGTCATCTCCAAATGTAAATAACTGCTCTAAATAATTTACAGCAACATTGGTCTCTTCTTTCAATTCTCTTTTAACCGCAGCTTGCAGAGATTCGTCATTTTGCACTAATCCTCCCGGAAAAGCCCAATACGACTCACTGGATCCAAACTTTTGCTCGATTAAAAGCACATACAATTGATTGTTTTGATAGCCAAAAACAATTGCGTCTACTGCAACCCGGATATTTTGATTTGCTGACATAATGCGTATAATTTACACAAATATAGATACAAATTATTTTAGGTAATCGACGAGAGATTAAAAAAAAGTAGTTTCTCACAAAGCCAGCCCCACACTTCCCCCTATGTCAGGCTGAGCGAAGTCGAAGCCCCTTTATAACTTAAACAGCCTTCGACTTCGCTCAGGGTGAGGCTTCGACTTCGCTCAGCCTGACAGTTGTATAAATGAGAAATTAAATATCATTATCGTAGAACTGCCTTCAATTCTGCAGAGACAATCTCAAAGAGCGAATTTAAATTATTGTTTTTAGCAGTTAACAAAAATACATCTACTTCAGGCAATCGATCGCTTTCCCACAACAACTGTAGCTTTTGGTCCTGAATAAACTGTTTGGCATTACAACTCCACGTAATAGCAACACCGGAGTTTCTCGAAAGTGTTTCCAACATTTGATATTCTGACGGAATAATATAATTGGGAACCATTGACGGCCTTTTTTTATTGAAAGCATGCAACCAGAATATTTTTATATGCGGAATCCTTGCTTCGTGACTGTACCATTTCTGTTCATTTAGCCAATGTTCAATTTCTGTAAAATTTTGAGATTGCACTTTTTGATTAAACTCCTGGATTTCTTCATTTACAGAAGTCACCATGACCAATTTTATCTGACCTACAATTTCCTGAACCGTATCAAACGTATCATAACGTTTGGTCACAATAGCAAAATCAAGCTTTTTAGCATCTACAAGAGCAAAAAGAGAATCATTATCGGCAAAAGTAAAATCAATAAAATCAAACTTAGAAATCAAAATGCTCCCTAAACTGCTGTACAAATTTTTCGAAATACCTACGGACACTAATCTTTTAGAATCCTGTGCTTTAGCTCTAAAACCGCTTTCCACATTTTCTAAACGATCGAGCGCATCAATAATTAAATTATTAAGTAACTTAGCGTATTCGGTCGGCTCTACTCCTTTTGATTTTCTGTTGAATAATTTATTACCCACATGCGCTTCCAACATTGACATCTGCTGACTTACTGCGGGCTGACTCATAAACAACTCTCTTGCCGCAACGGAAAAACTACCGTTTTTATAGACCGATTTAAAAGTTCTGTACCATTCGAGATTGACCATGATATAAATATATTTATAACAAACATAGTTTATTTTATTTTTACTGATATCACTAAAGCACTAAATTTGTTTAAAAATCAGACATTATGAAAAAAATAGTTTTACTCGCGATTATAGCAATCACGGCTGGCAGTCTTTCTGTTACAGCTCAAAAATCAAATAAAAAAGGAACAAAAAAAGTGCTGTTTGTTGTCACCAGCAATGATAAACTAGGAAACACCGGAGAAAAAACCGGATTCTGGTCAGAAGAATTTGCGGCGCCTTATTATGAATTACTGGACAAGGGTATTGAAATTACAATTGCTTCTCCTCTTGGAGGCCAACCCCCAATTGATCCGAAAAGTGCAGATCCGGCTTCGGCAACAGAAGACACCAAGAGATTTGACGCTGATAAGGTTTTACAGGAAAAATTAAAAAAGACACATAAGCTTTCCACAATAAATCAGGCAGATTACGATGCCGTATTTTATCCGGGAGGTCATGGTCCACTGTGGGATTTGGTGGAGGACAAAAGTTCTATTGCTTTAATCGAGTCTTTTTATACGCATAAAAAACCAGTCGCTTTTGTTTGTCATGCTCCGGCCGTTTTGAAAAACGTAAAAGTAAAAGGGCAATATCTGGTAAAAGATAAAAAAGTAACGGGTTTTACCAATGAAGAAGAAGCTGCAGTTGGTCTGTCGAAAGTAGTTCCTTTTCTATTGGAAGATGCTTTAACACAAAACGGAGCAAAATTTTCGAAAGCAGGAAACTGGCAACCGTATGCAGTAGAAGACGGTCTTTTGATTACAGGTCAAAATCCCGCTTCGTCTAAATTGGTAGCCGGAAAATTATTAGAACAATTAAACGTTAAGAAGTAGGAAGAGGTACTAAGGTTCTGAGTGGCTAAGATTCTAAGATTTAGCCTTTTTAAAAACTTAGACACTTAATACCAAAATAACTAAACCCTGAGAAATAAGAAAAGAGGCTAAGAGTCTGAGTGGCTAAGTTGCTGAGATTCTTATCTTAAAAAACTTAAACATTTGCTTCCTCTAAATTAATAACCCGAAATTATTAAAATTAGTAGCCGGGAAATTATTGCAACAATTAAACGTTAAGAAGTAAGGAAGAGGTACTAAGGTTCTGAGTGGCTAAGTCTCTAAGATTTAGTCTTTTTAAAAACTTAGACACTTGCCTCTCTAAATTAACGATCCGAAAATTATTAAAACAACACAATACTGAAAAGCAAAAAAACACGCTAAGAATCTGATTAGCTAAAATTTACATTAAAAAAAACTTAGCAACTCAGCAACTTAGCACCTCAGTACCTTTAAAAAAAAACACTATGTTAAACTTTGAATTATACAATCCGACGAATTTGATCTTCGGAAAAGGACAAATAGAAAAACTTTCAACCTTAGTTCCAAAAGACGCTAAAATCCTTTTGGCTTACGGAGGGGGAAGTATCTTTAAAAACGGAATTCACGAACAGGTACTCCAGAATTTAAAAGGTTTTCAAATCGTAGAATTTGGCGGAATAGAACCCAATCCACATTTTGAAACTTTAATGAAAGCGGTTGACGTTATTAAAGCGGAGAAAATAGATTTCATACTTGCTGTTGGGGGCGGTTCTGTGATTGACGGGGTAAAATTTATTTCGGCTGCAGTGAACTTCGACGGAAATCCGATTGATATTTTGCAAAAACGCCTTTTAATAAAAGAAAACGCGGTACCATTTGGAACCGTTCTAACTTTACCGGCAACGGGAAGCGAAATGAATTCAGGAGCAGTAGTAACGATTCAATCCACACAGGAGAAACTGGCTTTTGGCGGAAGTGCTTTATTCCCGAAATTTTCTATTTGTGATCCGACTGTTATTGCTTCTTTACCAAAAAGACAATTGCAAAACGGTGTGGTAGATGCTTACACTCACGTTATGGAGCAATACCTGACCTACCCACACGAAGGTTATTTGCAAGACCGAATTGCAGAGGGAATTTTGCAGACTTTAATTGAAGTTGGTCCAAAAGTGGTAGAAAATCCAACCGATTATGCTTTGGCTTCCAACTTTATGTGGAGCTGTACCATGGCTTTAAACGGCTTGATTCAAAAGGGAGTTCCTTCTGATTGGGCTACGCATATGATTGGTCACGAATTAACCGCTTTATATGGTATCGATCATGCCAGAACTTTAGCGATTATTGGTCCAAGTCTGTACCATGTAATGTTTGACACCAAAAAAGAAAAACTGGCACAATACGGAAGACGTATTTTTAACTTAAGCGGTACTGATGACGAAGTCGCTAAAGAAGCGATTAATCATACGGTAGCGTTCTTTCATACTATGGGAATGGATACCAAACTATCCCAATACACCAACGATTATGATAAAACCGCTGATTTCATTGTAAACCGTTTTAATGAAAGAGGCTGGAAAGGTTTAGGTGAAAAACAATTGATCACGCTGGAGAAGGTTAAATCTATTGTGGAGATGAGTTATTAGTTTGCGGTTTTCAGTCGCAGTAATCAGTAAAATTGAATTGCAGTTTGAGACTGAGTCTGAGAACTGACACTAAATACTACAAACAAAAAAAGGCGTTCTTAAGTAATTTAGGAACGCCTTTTCAAAATACTAAAACAAAACTAACTAACTCAATTTGTGCTAAACTCATTAAAATTCTAATTTATAAATACTTACAACGTACGGATTACAATTTTATTGTCTGACTGTTAAAATATTTTTAGAATTATTCCAAACTACCTGAAAACCATTGTGCTTACAAGCGTCACTTTAAATTTCTTAAATCAGATTTTGTATTATTACTACTTTATTAAGTACTTTTGCTTTAAATTATTAAAATAATGAGCGAAAATTTAAAGTTTGCCGTAATTGGAGGAGGAAGTTGGGCTACAGCAATTGTGAAGATGCTTTGCGTAAATCTTTCTGAAATTTCGTGGTACATGCGTAATGATGCTGCTATAGAGCACATTCAAAAATACAAACACAATCCAAATTATTTAAGTTCGGTTGAATTTGACACCCAAAAACTTAAATTAACCAATAATATAAATGAAGCGGTTGCTTATGCAGATTATATAATTTTTGCAATTCCATCTGCTTTCTTGGATGCGGAACTTAAAAATCTTACCGTTTCTCTGGCTGATAAAATCATTTTTTCTGCTATTAAAGGTATTGTTCCGGAAACCAGTTTAATTGTTGGAGAACATTTCCACATTCAATACGACATTCCTTATTACAATATCGGTGTTATTACCGGTCCTTGTCATGCTGAAGAAGTAGCATTAGAAAGACTTTCGTACTTAACTATTGCCTGTGGAGACCCGGACAAAGCTAAAAACGTGGCTACATATCTTTCCGGAAACTATATCAAAGCCAAAATCTCAGACGACATTATCGGAACGGAATATGCTGCAATGCTTAAAAACATTTACGCTATTGCTGCCGGAATAGCACACGGTCTTGGTTACGGTGATAACTTTCAATCGGTTATGATGAGTAACGGAATCCGCGAAATGAAAAAATTCATTCGAAAAGTACACAAAATGAAACGTAACATCAATGACTCTGCCTATTTAGGAGATTTATTAGTTACAGGATACTCTGTTTTCTCCAGAAACAGAATGTTCGGAAATATGATCGGAAAAGGATACACGGTAAAAAGTGCCATGATGGAAATGAGCATGGTAGCAGAAGGTTATTACGCCACCAAAAGTGCTTACAAACTAAATCAGGGTTACGGTGCTAAAACACCAATTATAGACGCTGTTTATGCCGTATTATACGAAGGAAAAGATGCTAAGTCGGTTTTTAAGAAACTAACGGAGTCTTTGGATTAAGTTTCAGTCGCAGTCGCAGTCGCAGTCGCATAAAAAAAAGAGTCAGAAATAATGCTTATTCCTGACTCTTTTTTTATATATTCTTCCCTGAAAATTGGGACTGGGACTGAAGACTGAGACCGAAGACTAAAAACCCTACTTCACCATAACCCCTTCAACAAATAAAATCGGCACTTCTTCCGTATCGTTTTCATTGATCAGATTGGATTTGAAAATGAATTTCTTATCGTATAATGTGTTTCCGATAAAGAAAGTCACCATGAATTCGTTGTTTAAAACCAAAAGGCTTTTTTCAATCATTTCGATTTTCACTACAGAAACAGCGGGAACCTCAACAAAAGCGTGGCGCAAAACTGAGGTCTTTTTCATTTCACCTTCGATAGTTCCAAATGCTTTGGAAACTACCATAACACTATCCAGATTAAAGTCACTGTCGTTTACCAAATAAGCGTACCAGACTTTTTCCATAAAATCATCGCTCCATTCCTGAACGGCAGCAAGAAATACGTTTTCTACTTCCGGGATTGTTATATCTTTTTTCATTTTTATTAAAAGCTTTAAAACCTTTGTCAAAGCGCAAAACTCTGACAAAGGTTTATTGTATTTTTAATTAAAGATTTTAGAATTACAAAAATTAAGCTGCATCTAAAACCTACAATTTTTAATTATATGTTTGATTTAAATTGCTCTAAGAAACGAACATCATTCTCATAGAACATACGGATATCACCAATTTGATACAACAACATGGCAATACGCTCTACTCCCATTCCGAATGCAAAACCGTTGTATTCATCAGGATTGATGTCACAGTTTTTAAGAACATTAGGGTCCACCATTCCACATCCTCCAATTTCCAACCAACCGGTTCCTTTGGTGATACGATAATCTGTTTCGGTTTTTAAACCCCAATAGATATCGATCTCGGCACTAGGTTCTGTAAATGGGAAGTACGACGGACGCAAACGAATTTTTGACTTTCCGAACATCTCTTTTGTGAAATACAATAAGGTTTGTTTTAGGTCCGCAAAAGAAACGTTTTTGTCAATATACAATCCTTCCACCTGGTGAAAAATACAGTGTGAACGTGATGAAATTGCTTCATTACGGAAAACACGCCCCGGAGAAATCGTACGGATTGGCGGTTTATGATTTTCCATATAACGCACCTGAACAGATGACGTATGGGTACGCAACAACACATCAGGATTAGTCTGAATGAAAAAGGTATCCTGCATATCACGTGCCGGATGGTATTCCGGCAGGTTTAAAGCCGTAAAGTTATGCCAGTCATCTTCGATTTCCGGACCTTCAGAAACGTTAAAACCTATATTCGCAAAAATATCAATAATCTGATTTTTAACAATCGAAATCGGGTGACGTGAACCAATAATCACCGGTTCTGCCGCACGCGTTAAATCACCAAAAACACCTTTAGCTTCTTCTTTGCTTTCTAATGATTCCACAATTGCTTTTACTTTATCTTCAGCAGCTGTTTTTAATCCATTAATAACTTGTCCGAATTCTTTCTTTTGGTCGTTTGGCACGTTTTTAAATTCAGCAAAAAAGTCGTTTAAAACTCCCTTTTTTCCTAAGAATTTAATACGGAATGCTTCCAGCTCTGCAGCGTTTTCTGTCGAAAAGGCTTCTGCTTCGCCGATATACTCTTTTATCTTATCTATCATTTCCATTCTATAATTGAGGGAACAAATTTAGTCATTTTAGTTGAAAGTTAACAGTAACAATCACAGTTTTAAGAATACAATTAGCGGAAAACTGTGACTGCGGCTAAAAACTATTCAATAAGTTTTCTTTCTAAAAAGTAATTTACAATCGCTTCTTTCATTAAAACCGATTGTTCGCCCGCCTTTAGTGACGGTAATTCTTCTTTCACGCGGTAATGAGGCCAGCCTTCATCATCAAAAAATTCAAATTCATAGAAACCATAAGGCTCCAATAATCTGCAAATGGCAATATGCATTAAATTTAATTTTTCATCTTTCTTGAATTCACGGTGTACTTTTCCAAGTTCCTGAACTCCGATTAGATAAATAATGGAATCTAAATCCAAATCTTCGCCTTGCGAAAATTGATTTGAAAGTATATCGACGAGCTTCTCCCAACGCTCTTTTAATTGTGTATCTCTAGACATATATATTTATGATTTTAGATCTTAAACTTCAGATTTTTGCTAAACGTAAGATTTTTAAATCTAAACTCCACCATCTGAACTCTAAAACTAGAAATGCAAAGATAGGTAGATTGTAGACTTCAGATTGTAGAATTTTGATTTTAGATTGTAGAATTTTGATTGTAGAATTTTGATTGTAGATTTTAGATTGCAGATTTTAGATTGTAGATTTTAGATTGTAGAATTTAGATTGTAGAATTTAGATTGCAGATTTTTGATTATACAAATTCTACTCTTCACCTCTAACCTTTCACTTTAAAAAAAACCTTCACAATACCTCCATTATTCTTTTATATTTGCGCCTTCATTAATCACAAACACGAATATGAGTTTTTTAGATATTATTTTGGGAGCCCTTTTGGCTTTTAGTTTATACAAGGGTATTAAAAATGGACTTTTTGTAGAAATTGCTTCTTTCATTTCTTTATTGTTGGGAATTTATTTAGCTATGAAATTCTCTTCTTTAATGAGAGATATGATTGCCAAACATGTAAGCTGGAATCCCACTAATATTCAAGTTACCGCTTTTATTCTGACTTTCATTTTAGTAGTGGTAGGTGTTTATTTGTTGGCCAAATTCTTAACCGGAATTGCTGATTTTGCTCAACTGGGATTAGTCAATAAGTTGGGTGGTGGTTTTTTTAGAATTCTAAAAACCATTCTTATCGTAAGTATCGTTATCGCTCTTTTTGAAAAAGTAAACTTCAACAACACTTTTGCAAAAAAAGAAACTTTAGACCAATCTATTTTTTATAACCCGATTAAAAAAGTAGCGGCTTTTGTCTATCCATCAATTGAAAAATGGTACGAGACTTTTAAAGAAAACCACAAAGAAGGCAATCAGGAAAAGCCTTCAACGGAATCTGAAAAAGAATAATTTTCAGAAACACTTCTACCTCAGATATCTGACAGAAATAAATTATCTTGCCTACTTTTTCCAACATCGGATCTAACTAAAATTTATTAGAATATGTTGTATTTGGCAGGCATCATAATTACTGCTTTTTTGGTTTTTATTCTGATTAGCAAAAAAAACAAAAGCAATCCGGACAAGATTCTGGCGCTTTGGTTGTTTTTTACCGGTTTTCATTTGTCTTTATTTTACCTGCATTTTAATGACCATTACATCAAATTCCCTTTTTTATTAGGGCTTGAACTTCCTATGCCTTTGGTTCAGGGTCCCTTTTTATATTGGTATACTACGGCTTTGACCAATCCGAATCAGAAAAGAAAATATGCTTTTTTACATTTCATCCCGTTTCTGATTGCGTTTCTGGTTCTGACTCCTTTTTTCAATTTACCGTTTGAAAAAAAGATCAGCATTTTTAGAAATGGAGGAAAAGGTTATGAAGATTTGATCACGATTTTGTATGCTTCAATCTTACTTTCTGGAATTACTTATGCCTTGTTTTGCTTAAAGGAACTTTCAAAACACCGAAAAAACATCACCAATCAATTCTCCTTTACGGAAAAAATCAATTTGGCCTGGCTGCGTTATCTCATTTTAGGTTCCAGTTTTATTTGGCTCGTTGTCATTTTCTCTAACGATCGGTACATTTTTTCCGTCGTTGTCTTTTATCTTTTTTTCATTGGTTATTTTGGAATCAAACAAGTTGGAATTTTCACCAATCAGCCTTTAGCAGTAAACAACCCTACAGAAAACGTTACTGTTGAAAATGAGACAACGGAAAATCAACTGGAAAAAATTAAATACGAAAAATCAGGTTTAAGTGTTACTGAACTTCAATCCATTCATCAGAAGCTAACGACCATTATGCGGGAGGAAAAACAGTATAAAAATCCTGATTTAACTTTAACCGAATTGTCTCAAACGTTAAATGTACACCCCAACATTCTTTCGCAAGTCATCAATTCTGTTGAGCAAAAAAATTTCTACGATTACATCAACTGTCAGCGCGTTGAAGAATTCAAAAATCTGATTCAATTACCCGAAAATCAAAAATACACTTTCCTGTCTTTGGCTTTCGAATGCGGGTTTAATTCTAAAACGGCATTCAATCGCAATTTCAAAAAAGCAACCGGGCTTTCTCCTTCAGCCTATTTAAAATAAAATAGAACCACCTTACAAGTTGGGGCGACCCGCAGCGTCATACGGCACATCTTTGCAGAAATTTAAAAAATTATGCCATGAAAAGTACCGTAATTTATTCCCTCACATTAGCCGTTTCTCTTTTTCTTTTTTTAGGCTGCGAACAGGAGAATTATATTAATGACCCCGGAAATCTGGTTCCAAAAACCGTTGATCAGAACCCCACTCTTCCCTCCATTTTTGTTAATGGAACACAGTTACATGCCGAGACTTTTGGAAATCCCAACGATCCGATTCTTATTTTTTTACACGGCGGACCCGGCTCAGACTACAGAAATGGTCTTAACACCAAACAACTTGCCGACGATGGTTATTATGTAGTATTCTATGACCAAAGAGGTTCCGGATTATCGAAAAGACAGGATAAAAAAAGCTATTCTATACAATTGGTTTTAGATGATCTTACTGCGGTTATCCAATATTACCGAACCAGTCCTGATCAGAAAATTTTCTTATTCGGACATTCGTGGGGCGCGATGCTTGCCGCGGCTTATGTAAATTCTTATCCCGATCGGATCGATGGTGTAATACTGGCGGAGCCAGGCGGACTTACTAAAAAACTACTGGATGATTACGGCGAAATGAGTCGAAAAATGGATTTATTTTCTGAAGCAACAAACAATTTATTTTACCTCGATCAGTTCTTATCCGGCAAAGAAAACCAACATGAAATACTCGATTACAAATTCGGTATTTCCACCAGTTTTTCATACGCCAAAGGCAATAAGGAAGGCATTCCCGGCCCATCACCCTTTTGGCGAATCGGAACTACTGTTTTAGAAAGTTTTTCAGATATTTCTGAAAATGATGGTTTTGATTTCACTACAAATCTCAAACAATACCAGCCTCCGGTCCTATTTTTATACGGAGAACTTAATCAATCTTACGGTTTTAGTTTTGCGCAAAAAGAAGCTGCTTTCTTTAATACCGCAACCGTATCCGAAGTAAAAGATACGGGTCATGAGATGATCTACTTTAAATGGGAAAAGGTACATCCTTTAGTATTGAATTATTTAAACGCTTTAAACTAGTCACAAAATGAGAATGACACAAATAATTACCGCAATACTACTCTGGCTTTTGAGTTTTACGACAACGCTCGCCCAAACCATTAACTGGAAAAATCTGAAAAAAGAAGAAAAACACCTCCTAAATGCGACTGTCGGATGGGAACATGGTCTGGTTTATGGAGTTGCATATGGCTATAAACTTAAAACCAAACTACCTATTGTTGTTGACGCTTCGTTTTCTATTCCATCAGGCGAAACTGTTTTTGATGATTTCAAAACCAAAATTGGCGGACAAATCAATGTGTATCAAATCAATAATTTTCATTTTAATGCTTCTTTGCATGGTATTTATCGCCGTTATGAAAATCCTCTGGTAACATTGCAGAATTTTGGTGCTGATGCAACTGTCGTTATCGGTTATTACAAACCTAAATGGTTTACCGCAATAGAATTGGGTTTTGACAAAGCGATCGTCACCCATTTTAAACATACCGAAATATATCGGGAAGTATATCCGGCTGTAAAAGACGGGTGGTATGAACCGTCAACAGGAGGAAATGCGAATTACGGAATACAAGGCGGCTATTCTTTTCATCGAAACGACATCACTTTAAGACTAGGAAAAGTGATATCTCAGGATTTTAAAACGGAACCTATGGTCCCTTTTTATATACAATTGGGTTATAATTACAAACTTTAGTATCATTTTTAAATTGCAAACCCGACAGGTTTTAAAAACCCGCCGGGTTTAGTTATTAGTATAAATTCAACTATCAAACGACAACGATTCCAGAATCCAAAACTTTGCGCTATCTTTGCGCTTTAATAACATGCTCTAAGGCAATTGCTCTGGCGCAGATTTTAAACAAAAATTACTTAAACTCGTTTAGAGAATTGACATATTAAAATGAAGAAGATACGTAACTTTTGCATTATTGCACACATTGACCACGGTAAAAGTACATTGGCAGACCGCTTACTTGGCGCCACACAAACGGTAACAGCTCGTGAAGAAAAAGCACAATTGCTTGACAACATGGACTTGGAGCGTGAGCGTGGAATCACCATTAAGAGTCACGCTATTCAGATGGAATACACCTATAAAGGAGAAGAATATATTTTAAATTTAATTGACACTCCCGGTCACGTTGACTTTTCTTATGAAGTTTCCCGATCTATTGCAGCCTGCGAAGGAGCACTTTTGATTGTGGATGCTGCACAAAGTATTCAGGCACAAACGATTTCAAACTTATATTTAGCTTTAGAAAACGACCTGGAAATCATTCCGGTTTTGAATAAAGTAGATTTACCAAGTGCTAACCCTGAAGAAGTTAGTGATGATATTATTGATTTGCTAGGTTGTAAATTAGAAGATATTATTCATGCTTCAGGAAAAACAGGCTTTGGTGTTGAAAACATTTTGGCAGCTATTATCGAAAAGATTCCAGCTCCAAAAGGAAATGTTGATGAACCGTTACAAGCTTTGATTTTTGATTCACACTACAATCCGTTTCGTGGAATTGAAGTAATCTTCAGAGTTGTAAATGGTGAAATCAGAAAAGGGCAAAAAATTAAATTCATGGCTACAGGCAATGAGTATTTTGCTGATGAAGTAGGAACTTTAAAACTAAATCAGGTTCCAAAAAGTGTTATTTCTACCGGTGATGTTGGTTATTTAATTTCAGGAATTAAAGAAGCCAAAGAAGTAAAAGTTGGTGATACACTAACGGATGCTAAAACACCAACTACTAATATGATTACAGGATTTGAGGATGTAAAACCAATGGTTTTCGCCGGAATCTATCCTGTTGATACAGAAGATTATGAAGATTTACGTTCTTCTATGGAGAAACTGCAATTGAATGATGCTTCGTTAGTATTTACTCCTGAAAGTTCTGCCGCTTTAGGATTTGGTTTCCGTTGTGGATTCTTAGGAATGCTTCACATGGAAATTATCCAGGAACGTTTAGAGCGTGAGTTTGATATGACTGTAATTACTACAGTACCTAACGTTTCGTATTTGGCTTACACCAAAAAAGATCCGGAAACTCCTTTCGTTGTAAACAATCCATCGGACTTACCGGAACCATCTAAATTGGATCGCGTTGAAGAGCCGTTTATTAAAGCTACTATCATTACAAAAGCTGATTTCGTAGGAAACGTAATGAGTTTATGTATCGAAAAACGTGGTGCAATCACCAATCAGACGTATTTGACAACAGAACGTGTTGAATTGAATTTTGATATGCCTTTGGCCGAAATTGTATTCGATTTTTACGATCGTTTAAAAACCGTTTCTAAAGGGTATGCTTCTTTTGATTACTCTCCAATCGGAATGAGAACTTCTAAATTAGTAAAACTGGATGTCCTTTTAAATGCACAAACTGTTGATGCTCTTTCTGCATTGATCCACGAAGACAACGCTTACAATATCGGTAAAAAAATGACCGAGAAATTACGCGAATTAATCCCAAGACAACAATTTGACATTCCGATTCAAGCCGCAATTGGAGCTAAAATTATTGCTCGTGAGACTATTAAAGCGCTTCGTAAAGATGTTACCGCAAAATGTTATGGTGGAGATATTTCACGTAAACGTAAATTACTTGAAAAACAGAAAAAAGGTAAAAAACGTATGAGACAAGTAGGAAACGTTGAGATTCCTCAAGAAGCGTTTATGGCTGTTTTGAAATTGAACGACTAGTTTTTTTTAGATAAATAGAATAAAGAGAATAGAACATAGATAAAACCTGATAGCGAAAGTTGTCAGGTTTTTTTGTTTTAAACAGCTAATTATCAGCACCTATATGCAAACGGATAAGGGTTGCAATTTCCAAATATTTATCGTCAGAAAAAACTCATAAATCATTACGAGTAATACTCAAAAGACTGATTATCAATAATTTTAAGTAATATGTTGGAGGAAAAAAGCTACTTTTAGCATTAGTAACTAAAAAATTAATAACATGAAAACGAGAATCACACTTATTTTAGCGCTATTTACTTTTTATTTTGCGAATGCTCAACAGGATCAGGTTGATTCAGAAATGAATTCAGCGAAAGGCATCACCTTTAAACATGGAGATATGTTTATTGAAGGCTCCATACAAATTACCACAGGCGGAGATCAGGATTATTATGCACTAAATCCCAAATTCGGATACTTACTAAATGACAAATTTGCCGTTGGAGGGCAAGTAAACTTTTCCAGTAACAAATTCGAATCAACAGGAATCAAAACGAATGTTTTTGGAATAGGTGGTTTTGCCAGATACTACTTCTTAGAACTAGATAAAAAACGGTTTAAAGCTTATGGCGAAGCCGGTTTGGGTTATGGCAGAAACAAAGTAGAGTCTCCAACAGGTTCAAATGACAGCAATAGTCTTACCGCTAATATTAACATTGGTTTGAACTATTTTCTAACTAAAAACATCGCGGTAACTTTCACACTGGCAAATCTTTTATCCTACAACACCGTTTCTCCGGAAAATGGGCCTAGTTCGGATACATTTCAATTAAACATCAATTTATTCGAGAACATTTTTGATCAACCAAAATTTGGAGTGCTTTACAGATTCTAAATCATTTAATTACAAACTCAAAAGAAAGCACTCACTCTTTCGAAAATACAAAGACCAAATAATAAACCTCTAAACCTGATAGCGAAAGTTGTCAGGTTTTTTAAATTTAGAAAACAAAGAAGTTCATTAATTCTTATATCACACTCTTGTAAAATATCCAGCTATTTACTGTCTATAAAGCAGTTCAATCACTTCAAAATTCAGAAAATTCAAAACCTAATATACCAATCTATTTTTGCACTAACTTTGTCTATATGCAAACCATAAAACTAAATATAGATTTGAATGTCAATCAACTGATTGAGGCTGCAAAACAACTATCTCCCAAGGAGCGATTGAAACTCAATGATGCCATTTGGAATGAAGATGTGTTTATTCCTGTTGAACATCAAAAAATAGTGCTGGACAGAATGGCAAAAGCTAAGTCCGATCCTGAGCGATTATTAAACTGGGAAGAAGTTTCTAAAACGCTTTAATTCAATTGAGCCATATTCTAAAGATAGATACTGATGCATTTAAAAATATTCAACAGACAATTGAATGGTCTGAAATGCAATCAAAAGGTTTAAGAATCCGATACAATGAAATACGTTGTAAAAAAATCGAAAATTTTCCTTCTTAATCCACTATACTATAAACGAGATAGAAAAAACCATACTCATTTTCGCTGTTTTTCACACTTCAAGAAATCCTGAAATATGGAAAAACCGAAATAAATAATAAGAACCAGGTAGCGAAAGTTTTGGGTTTTCTGTTTTTGAACTGTATCTTTGAGTCTTAGAACCTCAGCAGCTCAGAACCTTAGAACCTTCAAAAAAATGCTCGACGAAACTCCAAAACGATTTGACCGTATTGTTGCCATACTGATTCAATTGCAATCTAAAAAAATTGTAAAAGCACAGGAATTGGCAGATCGTTTTGATTGTAGTCTTCGAACCATTTACCGCGACATTAGAACTCTGGAAGCATCGGGAGTACCAATCTACAGTGAGGCCGGAGTTGGTTATGCGTTAATGGACGGTTACAGACTACCTCCCGTTATGTTTACACGTGAAGAAGTCAGCAGTTTTATCGCTGCCGAAAAACTAATGCAGAAATTTACCGATCCTTCTCTTGGTAGTCATTATGCCTCAGCGATGTATAAGTTAAAATCGGTTTTGAGAAGTACGGACAAGGATTGGCTTTCGAACATCGAATCAAAAATTTTGATGCATACCGCACAGCCTTTATTTAATGACAATTCTCCTAATACGCTAGCGCCACTGTTTGAGAGTATTGCCGAAAAAAAACAAATTCTGTTATCTTACAAAACAGTAGAATCTGAAGAAGCAAGCGATAGAAATATAGAACCCGTAGGTATTTTTCATGAAAATAATAATTGGTACTTTTTGGGGTATTGCCATTTACGAAAGGATTATCGTCAGTTTAGGACAGATCGAATTCAGGGAATTAAAAAGACAGAGCTCAAATTCACGATCGAACATGGTCCATTAGAAACTTATTTAACAAAAAAAGAGCACTCCAATACCACAACAAAAGTCCGCATTCTGGTTTCAAAAAAAGTTGTCGGCCACCTTCGACATGAACAAAAATACCATGGTTACGTTTCTGAAAAAGAAGTCGACGGACAAATCGAAATGACGTTTATGTCTCGTGATATCAAAAATGGTTTTGCGCGTTGGTTTTTGATGTTCGGGGATTACGCCAAAATACTGGAACCCGAACTGCTAAAAACAACCCTATTGGAATTACTGGAAATTAATAAAAAAAGACTTTTATAAAAAAACTCCTCAAAAGCATAGGTGCCTGAGGAGTTTTTTGTTCGTTTTTTGAAAATGAATCAACTATAATCTTCTATAATAACTACTGCGCTTTTACAACATTGTAAAAATTATAATCTGTATTTGTTGCATCTGTGATCCCAATATTTCGGCCCATAGTTACAATTTGCCCTCTGTGATACGTGCCATGATTGACCACTTGCAGCAAATAATCGCTAATTGGTAATTCACATTGGAACCAAGGATTCTCGATTTTAATTTTTTTCAATAATTGTTCTTCAGATAACGACTTAATAAATTCAGCCAACCGGGTTGACCTGTTTAGCAATCCTTTGAATATTTCCTCCGTAATCAACTCCTGATTTTCTCTTTTATCAAATTCAGCAGTTTCGGCTATAACGGAATACCAATACTCTTCGGTTGCCCAAATGTGATTAAGTGTTTTACTAATACTTGAAAAACTTGACGGAACTTCCTTTTGAAGTAATTCATCCGATTTTGTAGAAAGCCAGTTTACAAATTGTTGATTTACCCACAAATTGTATTCCGCATAATTGGTTATTATATTTTTAAAGCTCATAACATATTGCTGTTTTACTTATTAACTATTTGAACTAAAGAAAGATAAGAATTATTCTTTTATCTTTCCCAGAAAAACGGAGGTTCAATTCCTAAAGCTCTAAGATAAACGTATCCTTGTCCACGATGGTGTACTTCGTTATCAATAAAATACAAAACATTGTGAATAATCGGGAATTCGTACTGACCAAAAAGATTAAACGTGTCATTAAAATCTTCAATAGTCAGTTCTTGCCAATATTTATCAATTTCAGCGGTAGCCTCATCCCATTTTTCAAGATATTGCGCTTTAAAAATCAATTTTTCTTCTGGTTCACTATAAGGCGAAACTTCTCTGTTTACAATTCCTTTTAGAGCCGGAACTGCAATAGACAGAAGTTCATCTGTTAATTTCGCGAAGGTTCTCATTCCTCCTATTGAAAATTCGAAGAAATCTTTTTCAGGAAAAGCTTCGATTACGTGACGTGTCAATGCACGATGTCCTTGCCAGTGTTTCAACAAATCTTCCGGAGTAATAACTTGAGCTGCTAATGTTTTCATGATTTTAAAGTTTTAATTATTTAGTACTTCAAAAGTAAAACGGGCTGGTGACAACAGTTTGTCAGCAGGAAAATAAAATTTATTCTTTTTTGTAATTTTTTATTATTTATCACCTTTTATCGCCGATATGCCGTCAAAATAAATCTAAATAAAACCTGTACCTTTGCAGCTTAAAAACATTGGAACATAGAAAAATGATAGAAGATAAAAATCCGCAACGTACCAGTATAGCGCAATTAGGTGAATTTGGTTTAATTGAACATTTAACCAAGAACTTCGATGTTATCCAGGAATCTACTTTAAAGAGTATTGGTGATGATGCCGCAGTTCTTGATTTTAAAGATAAAAAAGTAGTGGTCTCTACCGATTTACTAATTGAAGGAGTTCATTTTGATTTGGCTTATATGCCCTTAAAACATTTAGGATACAAAGCAGTCGTTGTAAATGTATCTGACATTTGTGCTATGAACGCCAAACCAACTCAAATAACGGTTTCTGTGGCTGTTTCTAACCGTTTCCCACTAGAAGCCTTAGAAGAATTATTTGAAGGGATTACACACGCTGCAAAAGAATATAAAGTAGATGTTATTGGCGGAGACACCACCTCATCGCAAAAAGGACTAATTATTAGCATTACTGCCATTGGTGAAGCTAATGAGGATGAAATCGTTTATAGAAACGGAGCCAAGCAAACCGACCTGTTAGTGGTGACCGGTGACATTGGTGCGGCTTATATGGGATTACAGGTTTTAGAAAGAGAAAAACAGGTTTTTCAGGTGAATCCAAACAGTCAGCCTGACTTAGACGCGTACTCTTATTTAATCGAACGCCAGTTAAAACCTGAAGCACGAAAAGACGTTCGTACGCTATTACACGCCCTTGAAATCAAACCAACTTCTATGATTGATATTTCTGACGGATTATCTTCAGAAATTATTCATTTATGCAAACAATCTAAAGTGGGTTGTAATCTGTACGAAGACAAACTTCCATTAGATCCACAATTTATTACTGTTTGTGAAGAATTTAATATTGACAGTACAACCGTTGCGATTAATGGTGGTGAAGATTATGAATTATTATTTACCATTGACATCAATGATTTTGAAAAAATAAAAGGGAATCCGAATTTTTCTATCATTGGTCACATGGCTGAGGAGAGTGAAGGAATTCATTTGGTAACCCGTGCCAATACTAAAATTGCTTTAAAGGCCCGCGGTTGGGATGCTTTAAGCGAATAGATAAAAGCTTTTTAAACAGAAAACGACATCCAAAAGATGTCGTTTTTTATTTGCTTTCGTTTCTAAAAAAGCGATTTACTTTTAGCTTCTTTTACCAAATCGTCATCCGATCCGGATTTTATTTTGAGAAGCTCTTTTAGATTCGTTCTTCTTTTTTCTATGGCGTTTATAGAAATCGGAATGTATTGTGGCATGTCTGCTACCGAAGTTCCTTTAGATAAATGAAATAAAATTTGCTTGTCGAATTCATCAATTTCAATCGAATTATGAGGCGACTGATTCAGCATTTTTTGTACCGACTGACTGTAATACTTTTCATTTTTCATCACTCTGTCAAATGCAAACAGCAATTCATCAAAAGTAAGATCATTTTTAATAATCAGACCATTGGGGTTTATGGTTCTGATAATCGTCTTAATTTTCAACAATTCCGTATACATCGTTAGCAAAACAATCTTGCAATGGGGCATTTTCTTTGCGATTAATCTTGCCAGATCTTCGCCCGAAAAAATATCTTTTTCTTCATACGGCGGCATACTAATATCTAAAAACGCAACATCAAAATTTGGTGTTGTACTATTTTCTATCAAATCATATCCTGATTTGCAATCATGAGCCTGTGCAATAATAAACTCATATTGTTTGGTATTGTAACGCGTTATCGCATTTTTGTATCCTTCAATAATAAAAGGATGATCATCAACAATTAAAATATTTTGTTTACTTAATTGTGAAATTGTAGTGTTTGGGTCAACTGTCATTTCTTTTGTAGGTTAATTTTTTGATCGATGGGTATTTTTACCAAAAGCAGCGTGCCTTCTCCTTTGGCAGATTTTATGGTTACGGTTCCCTTACATTCTGCAGCTCTGTATTCGATGTTGTGCAATCCGATTCCGTTTTTGGTTCTTTTTACATTAAATCCAATTCCATCATCAAAAACAGCTACAGCCAGATGATTTATCTCGCTTTTAAATTCAACTGTAATCGTTTCTGCCTTCGCATATTTATTACAGTTCTGAAGCGCTTCCTGGATAATCCGGTACAGATTAATTTTCACAGCATTACTGACCAGTTCCCATTTGATTTGGGAATCAAAAGCAGTAACCAACTTAGAAGGGTAGGTCTGTTGTTGATTTTCAAACAACTTGTTCAAAATCAAGACAAAATTATTAATTAATTCGGATTTTTCTCTATTTAAATCATGCGAAATTTCCCGTATATCTTCCTCGATATTTTTAAGTTCTGCCAGATATTTTTTTCTTTTTAAGCATGCATCGGCTTCCTCTATTTTATCCAGACTATCCAAACTTATCCTAACACCAAACATTCTTCCCAAAACACCATCATGTAACTCCTGAGCCACTTTTTTCTTTTCCTTGATGCGAGTCATTTCAATATCATTTTGCTGTGAAATCATCAAATTATAGATGTCTTCATTTGCAATTTGCTGTTGTTGTTTAAAAAGTAACTCCCTGTTTTTGGCTTTTTGGGTTTTATACACATAAAAAACCAAACCAATCAACGTACAGATACTAAAAACATAAACTAAGGTTTTAATTTTCTCCTGAAGATTCGAGTTTTGGTCTTTTATTTCATTGGTCTCATACTCAATTCTGGAGAACTTCTCTCCCATTTTTCGTTCCGCCTTCAACATTCGGTCGTTCAATCGGATATATTCTTTAGTATAAACAGAAGCATTTTTAGGATCCACTACTTCTATTTGTTTCAGCGCTTCGAGGATATCTCTGATTTTTTTTAAACTACGCGACAAAACCAGTGCTTGTTTAGAATATTGAATTGCTCTAAAAGTGTCTTTCTTAAAAGCATAATATTCAGACAAATGTATTTTACTCAACACAACGCCCGATTTTAACCCAATACTGTCTCTAATTTTTAATGCTTTAAAAAACTGTCCCGGAAGTCCTTCCGACTCTTGCAATTTAAACTTAGAATACGCCAGATTATCTAATATAATGGTATACAATATGGTATTCTCCCTGAATAGATTTTTCTCTTCAAGACCTTTTATAAAATATACTTTTGCTTTACTGTAATTGCGCATTCTTAAATTAACAAACCCGATATTATTCAATGAGGTTGCTTTTAACTGAAAGTCCGCAGGAATTGATTTATCTGCAAGAATACGCAATGCATTCTGATGGAATTCAAGCGCTTTTCGATACTCTTCCCTTTCATTATATAAGATGCCAAGCAAGTTATTACAATCATAAAGCAGGTCGTTCACATTTTTTTGTTGCTTTAAAATCCGGAGTGCTTTAAAAATATTGATCTCACTTTCAAAATAATCACCTTCATTGTACTGAAGTGTTGCTTTGCTTAAAAAAGTCTTGGCCAAATTATAGTGATCGTTAATTTTCAAATACACCTTTTCTGCTCTGAAATAATTCAAAAAGGCACTGTCTGTAACAGCATGTACCGTATAATAATCTCCCAGATAACTATACGCTTTAGCCATATTAAGCGAATCCCGCGAGCTTCTTGACCGATCTAAAATTAATTCTGTGGTTTCAAGATAAGAAACCCAATCACTCATGTTATAATATCGATTGGCAATTTTAAAAAGATTAACTTTATTAAGCGAATCATTTTTCTGATTTATAACAATGGCAAAAGCCTTCTTATTGTACCCTTGTTTGTAGTTAAAAGGCAGGTTGATATCATTTGCCAGTGATAAATAAGTGGCAAGACTATCTTCTGATAAATTGACATTTTTATCGCTTTTGTTTTTCTTGGTACAGCCAAAAAAAACAATACAGAGAAGGAATAATATTAAGTAATTATTTTTCAATAGTGTCTTTGAATTTCATCAAAAATACTAAAACTATAGGCTAAAAAAAAGGCTGTCAAAAAATTGACAGCCTTCTCTTGTATTTTTATTTTTTTTAATCCAATTTCACATTCGCACGTGTTGACTGGTTATCTGTAGTAAAACTCCCGGATTGATTCGCATTTACATTCATTTGCATTTCATGTCCGTTAACATCACTCTTACGCCTTCCCATTGAAGTACCGTCTATTGGGTTGATAATGTTTACATCTGTATCGGCTGCATTGTTTACTTCGTCCGGAGTAGTAAAAGAAGTTACTACCATTACTAAAGATAATAATCCGATTGTTAGAGCTGCTTTTTTCATGATCTTGATTTTTTTAGTTTATGTTTTTATTTGGGGCATGTGATTAATTAGAAAAGAACCACGGTGTAAAACTAAGCCCGGAACCAAAAAAAAATTGCACAAAAAAATTAGTTTGTGGTGAAACATACCCAATTGATAGTAAACAGATACCAAATCAACGTAAACACTTAATTTTTAGACCTCTAAATAATTCCCTATACTAAAATCCGAGATTATTAAATCAACATTTGATTTGTATGTTTTAGAGAAAGGAATCTTTTTTGCCGTGTTTTTTATGTAACAAACTGAGTTTCCGCTATGAATGCGTGCCACATAATTCCGATTAACGATATAACTGTTGTGAATTCGGAAAAAAGGATAGGATAAAACATTCTCAAAATGTTTAAGCGTTTTAAAAGCCGTTATCATTTCACCTGTATTAAGGTAGATGTCTGTTGAATTATTATCGGCCTGAAAATAGATGATATCTTCTGCATTGAGATAACGATAATCACCATATGACTTTATACAAATAACAAGCGGTTTCTCGCAGTCCTTAGCGGGAGCGCAAACCGGAGCAGAGCTATCATTTCTTGTACGGACTAATTCTGTCACCAAAGTGGTTTTATTCAATTTTAAAATAAGCTTCTGCAAGTCAATCTCCAAAACCGGTTTCAGTACATAATCAAAAACACCGTATTGAATTGCTTCATAGGCCCATTCTGTTTTTGAAGTGGTAATAATTATTTTAGGAATAATCGATAAATACCGGTACAATTCATTGATAAAATAAAGCGATAACTTACTTGAAGGGTCTTTAGGATCAATTTCTAAAAAGACAAGAGAAGGTTTGTGTTGCAAAATCAGATTTAATCCCTGTTGGTAATTCACAGCTGATCCCACAAAAGTTAAGTCCGAAAAACCAGCTGCAACAGTTCTGGTTTTCAAAATACTTTCAGTGTCATCATCAATAATAATATACGAATACTTTTTCAATATCGGAATGTCTTGATTCTATCTACAATTAAAGCTACGAATTACAAACGCATAAACATTTCATTGTTAATACATTACCAACAAATGTTAAAACATAAAGACAAAATACCAATATGTCCGATGAAATACAAGGTCTAAATTAAAAAAAATCCCAAATTCCTGATGTGGAATTTGGGATTTTTATATTTCTATTTGAAAAATTACATCTTCATTAACCAGTTTTTCATTGAAACTTCGTTCTCAATGATGGCTCTTAATTCAGCAATTTTAACACGATCTTGTTTCATGGTGTCTCTATGACGAATCGTAACCGTTTCATCTTCGATAGTCTGATGATCTACTGTAATACAAAACGGAGTTCCTAAAGCATCTTGTCTTCTGTAACGACGCCCTACTGCATCTTTTTCGTCATACGCTACATTGAAATCCCATTTTAAATCTTCGATGATTTTTTTAGAAATTTCAGGTAAACCGTCTCTTTTAATTAATGGTAAAACAGCTGCTTTTGTTGGCGCTAAAACTGCCGGTAATTTTAGAACCGTTCTTGTAGAACCATCTTCTAAAGTTTCTTCTTGCAATGAAGTTGCAAAAACCGCCAGGAACATACGATCTAAACCAACTGAAGTTTCTACTACGTATGGCACGTAGTTCTCATTCAATTCAGAATCAAAATATTGTAATTTTCTTCCTGAGAATTTTTCGTGCGCTTTTAAATCAAAGTCTGTACGAGAGTGAATTCCTTCTAATTCTTTAAATCCGAAAGGGAAATTAAATTCTATATCAGCCGCCGCATTAGCGTAGTGTGCTAATTTTTCATGATCGTGAAAACGGTAATTCTCTTTTCCTAGTCCTAAAGATAAATGCCAGTTCAAACGTGTTGTTTTCCAGTGTTCGTACCATTGCATTTCTTCACCCGGACGTACAAAAAATTGCATTTCCATTTGTTCAAATTCACGCATACGGAAGATAAATTGTCTTGCCACAATTTCATTTCTAAAGGCTTTTCCCGTTTGAGCAATTCCAAAAGGAACTTTCATACGACCTGATTTTTGCACATTGGCAAAATTCACGAAAATACCCTGAGCCGTTTCCGGACGTAAATATAAATCCATTGCAGATTCTGCAGAAGCTCCCAATTTAGTTCCGAACATTAGGTTAAATTGCTTTACATCTGTCCAGTTTCTGGAACCTGTTTCAGGATCAGCAATTTCCAATTCTTCGATTAAAGCTTTTACATCTTCCAGATCACCATTACCCAAAGAACGTCCAAGTCTTTCACGAATTTCTTTTTCTTTTGCAAGATATTCAACCACTCGTGCGTTAGTGGTAATAAATTCTTCTTCATTAAAAGCATCGCCAAAACGAGCTTTTGCTTTTTCGATTTCTTTTTTGGCTTTCAGATTGATCTTTTCAGCATGATCTTCAACCAAAACGTCTGCTCTGTATCTTTTTTTCGAATCTTTATTGTCAATTAACGGATCATTGAAGGCATCAACGTGGCCTGAAGCTTTCCAGGTCGTAGGGTGCATTAATATTGCAGCATCTAAGCCGACAATATTTTCATTCATCTGAACCATTGATTTCCACCAATATTCACGAATATTCTTTTTTAACTCGACGCCATTTTGTGCATAATCATATACTGCACTCAATCCATCGTATACTTCGCTTGACGGAAAAATAAATCCGTACTCTTTTGCGTGCGAAACCACATTCTTAAATAAATCTTCTTGTTTTGCCATAGTGATGCAAAAATATAAAAAGTACCATTAAAAAAAAGAAAAATAATAAAGTTTGAGGGATTGATTTCGTTATTTTTGTAACTAAATTCTTTCTATTTGTGTTTAATTATATTATTGACCTGTTTTTTCCTAAAGTTTGCGCCGGATGTCACAGCGTTTTAATGACTTATGAATCTGTTTTGTGCACCAAATGCCGTCATGAACTACCGCTTACGCAATATCATTTAGATCCTGAAAATGAAGCGGTCAAGAAATTTTACGGAAAAATTGCTATCGAGCATGCTTCCACTTTTCTATATTTCAATAAAAAAGGGATCGTTCAGGAACTCATTCACAATTTAAAATACAAGGCACAGGAAGAAATTGGAACTGTTTTAGGGCATTGGTACGCCGAAGATCTGAAGAAACTACCATTAGAAAGTCCTTTCCATACGATAATTCCGGTTCCGCTTCACAAACGAAAATTTAAAGAAAGAGGTTATAATCAGGTCACAACTTTTGGAAAAGCCTTGGCCGAAAGTTTATCCATTCCTTATGATGATACCATTTTATACCGCAAAACATACACTAAAACACAGTCCAAAAAGAATCTTTCCGGACGTTCAGAGAATATCGAAAATATATTTGATGTCCGTTTTTCAGAAGAACACCATTATAAACACTTTTTAATTGTCGATGATGTTCTTACCACAGGAGCGACACTGGAGGCTTGTTCCCGGGCCTTATTAAAAATTCCGGGCGCAAAAATCAGCATTGTCTGTATGGCAATCGCACACTAAAAAACCAAGTTTGATTATTAAACTACTTATTTTCAAGCATTCCTATTTTCCTGCAAGGTCTTTTCTTGACCTTGTAGGTATCTTAATTTATGTCTTACCCCTACAAGCTCAAAAAAAGACCTTGTACGAAATAAAAAAACAGATTAAATACGGGCCAATACTGATTTAAATTTCGAATAGTAGTCCCGTTTAGGTTAAAAAGATTTTACCTTAATTGATTACTATTTTCTTAACGGTTTTTCGGTTACCATCAATAACACTTACCAGATAAATCCCTGAAGACACATTTGCAAGTTGAATGTTTTGATTAAAAATAGCCGATCCTGCAAAAGAGTTTGAATAAACAGTTCTTCCCAAAATATCATTTACAAAAACGTTAATTCCTGAACCTGATTCGGATAAAAATTGAATCGTGAAACTACCTTTATTTGGATTTGGATAAAGAACAAAATCAATAGGCGCCTCAACCTTGTCCGTTCCTAAAGTAAATTTTTGAGTCTTAATTGTAATCGATGCAGCATTTATAGTTCCTGTTTTTCCGACATCAATATCGCGAACCATTAAAGTCCAGTCTCCGTAAGGACTCTCTTTATTGAATGCACTTAATTTACCTACAGGAACAACGATTTGCAAGGTGTTTGCTCCGCAAGAAAGGGCAGCACCTGTATCATCATATTTTAAAGACAAGGTGTTTGAAGTACTGCCACAACCACCATCAAACAATGGAACTATCGTCCCTTTTGGACTCTTTATACTTATCTGAACATCGGATAAAAAAGAGTGCGTAAAATTAATATTCAAATCTACATCAAGAATTTCAGCTCCATCAGCAGTAGTCACTGTTTTTTTAGCAGCACTGTCAGCATCGTTTAATCCTGCCGTAATCGTATTTTTCCCTGTAGGAGCAGACACCGTAATTATTCTTGTAGTATATACCAAATCGTTATCCGGAATTACAATTGGCGCAGCAAAAGTGTACGTATTTGTATTTGCAACAGTGTTGTATCCTACTGCAAACTGTTTACTATTTACAGCATAATAAATATTAGCAGTTGGCTCGATCAATAACCTGCAGGCGGTAGCCTTAAGATCAGCAGGAACAGTAATGGTTTCTGAACCATCATTTGGCGTATTTGATACTAAGGTTATTGGAAATGTCAATCCCCCATCCGTAGAAAGTTTGATATTAACATTGGAAGAACCCGCTAAAGTATTTGTATTATTAACCGTCCAGGTTATCGTTTGCAGACTTCCATTGATCCAACCGATATTGTCTGTATTTTGCGACGAAATTGCAAAGGGACCTGCGTTAGCATTCACAACAACAACCATCGCGTCCGTATTAGTCTGTCCTGTGCCTTGAGCAGCATTGTCACGCCCCGTTAAAGTAAAATTCAAGGTTCTTGCTATAGAAGAAACGGATTCCCACGTAGATGTTAATTTATTGTTCAAAACATCATTTTGCTGAGGCATATACCTAATTGGTGACGTCACCGGTAAAAAAGAACGAAACAAAGGTCCATCCGGTTTAGTCGGATAAGCTATACTGGTCTCTCCAGCTGTAATGCTTGCAACATCATTTTCCTCCCAACAATACGTCACTGTATCTCCATCCGGATCAGAACCTGTTCCTTTTAGAATAAAGGCGGTTTCTTTTGGTATGGTATAATCAGGACCCGCACTTATCGTTGGCGGATTGTTGGTTAAAGGTAAACTCACTGCACAATTCGCAGTTGAAAGCACATTCTGAATTTGCAAAATACTAACATAGGCAAAATAATCGTCTGATCTGTTTTGCACATCGTAACCTTTAGAAATCCCGGCATATCCCATAATTGTAGAACCACTACCGGGCTCTACATTAACATTTGTTCTCTGACTGCCATCAAACGAAAAAGTGTGTTCGGCTCCTAACTGGTGTCCAAATTCATGAACCACAAAATCAATATCAAAAGTATCTCCTTGAGGTTTTTTATTTGAAGGCGAAGTATAAGCACTCCCTTTTCCTAATGGTTCAGAGCTTGTAGGATTCGTACAAATACAACCTACACAACCAGCATTTCCTCCTCCGCCCGAAGCACCAAATAAATGTCCGATATCATAACCGTCATTACCAATAACATTGGTTAACGTAGTTTGAATTTCCTGGTTCCAAGCTCCTTCAGCACCTACATCAGCAACTGAATAAGGATCCGTATTCGCATCCGTATAAATAAGGACATCATTATTCGCAATCAAAATTACTTTAATGGCGAGATCTCTGTTAAAAACACCATTAACTCTTGTTAAAGTAGCATTCATACCTGCTAATGCACCTTGTTTTGTCCCTCCAAAAAAAGTGGTATACTCTCCCGTACATGACAGAGCCAATCGCAATGTTTTGAAAACTTTATTATTTGAACTGCTCTTTCCAGTACTGGCCTTATTAGCTGTTTTTTTATTAGCTGTAGATTCTTTAGTAGAGCAAATCAGAGTTGATTTTGAAAGACTGTTTTTTGAAGCAAAAGCAACATATTGCGTTTTATTATCCGGGTTCTTTTCTACAAACTCGGGATTTTTTTCTGCGCGTAGTACCATAGATTGTACTCCGTCCGGAGAAACACTAAAATGAATTTTTGCTGATTTATCATCGATCCCATTACCTTCATATGCCCTAATGTCCGGATATTTTGCCTGCAGTTCAGGATCAAAATTCGATGACTCCCAAACAGAGAATCGCTCTAAAACTCCGTTCGAATTTGGAAAAGTAATTTCAGTAGTAGTACTTTTTGCTTTTTTATCGGTGGTAGTGGACAGCTTTGTCTTCAGAAAATCTGAGTTTAATTTAAAATACATTTTTTCTGAATCATCAGCCGTTACTTTTCTACCAAGATTAGAAGCTGAACTTACTTTTTGCCATAAAACATCGCTTTGCGCATTGATTTCGGCACTAGAAAAAAGAATCAATATAAAAAGTAGTAGTTTTTTCATAAATTCAAAAGTATATTTTAGACATCAAAGATAAGCTAATTAAATTAAAATTTCGCTTCCATACGTGTAGTGAATTCCTACATTAATAAAGTGATTTTTCCTTTTTTACCTATGACTCTTGCTCTTTTCACAAAAAGACACTCAATTTCATTAAAAAAATCAATTGAGCTGAGTATCAAATTTAAAATAGATAGTATAAATTTGCAGCATCTTAAATAATTTGCTTTGAAGCTTTTTCATTCTATAAACGATTTTCGGTCAACCAAGAAAACTATTTTAACTCTTGGCACCTTTGATGGTGTGCATATTGGTCATAAAAAAATTCTGGAACGAATTACTCAAAACACCGAAAATGGAAAATACGAAAGTTTAGTGCTTACTTTTTTTCCGCATCCCAGAATGGTACTGCAGGAAAAATCGGAAATAAAACTATTGAATACCATTGCTGAAAAGACAAAACTTCTGGAGCAAACCGGAATTGAAAATCTGGTAATACACCCGTTTGACGAAAGCTTCTCCAGATTAACTGCCGAAGAATTCGTGCATTCTATTTTAGTAGATCAATTTCATATTCAAAAAATAATCATTGGCCACGATCATCGCTTTGGCAGAAACCGAACGGCCAATATTGATGATCTTATTGCTTTTGGAAAAGAATATGGTTTTGAAGTGGAACAAATTACGGCTCAGGAAATTCAGGATGTTTCGGTAAGTTCGACCAAAATCAGAAAGGCTTTAGACGAAGGTCATGTCACTTTGGCCAACGAATATTTAGGTTATAATTATTTTTTAAGTGGTGAAGTTGTAAAAGGAAAACAGCTCGGAAGAACAATCGGATTCCCGACAGCCAACATCCATATTAAGGAAGATTATAAAAAAATCCCGAAAAATGGTGTTTATGTCGTTCAGACAACATTCCATAATGGAAGAATCGTTTTTGGAATGATGAATATCGGTTTTAACCCCACTGTAAACGGGGACAAACAAACCATAGAAGTACATCTTTTTGATTTTGATGCTGATATTTACGGTAAAAAAATAGAAATTTCTTTACTAACTTATCTTCGCGAAGAACAGAAATTCGGCTCTGTTGACTTACTCAAAGAGCAGCTCAATCAGGATAAAACAAATGCTTTAGCTTTTATCAATCAGCTTTAGAAACTCCTGTTATACTTTTTATCGTTTTTAAATCATCGTAGTTATTTTTTTAGTAAATTTGATATACAACTCTGTTTGTCAATCGCTTACTATTAACTTCTTTAAAAATAACCATTATGAAATTACCTAAAGAAATAACCAACGGTTTTTTGATATTCCTTGGAATTGGCGTTTATTTTTTATTGATGAATGTATTAGGTTTAGCCCATTTATTCTATTTACGAACCTTAAATGTGTTTTTTATATTTTATGGCGTAAATAAAACCATGCGAATGAACCTTCACGAAGGAGAAACCAACTTTGTTTCGAATGCCGTTTCTGCGATGGCAACCTCTGTAGTTGGTGTCGCAATGAGCGTTTTCGGGCTGTTAGTTTATAGTTATGCAAGAGGTGGAGATGCCTATGTTAAAACATTATCAGAGACTTTTATGTTTGGAGGAAATCCCTCAGTACCAACTTACTGTATCTGTTTATTGTTTGAAGGGATCGCATCGTCGGTAATCGTCACTTTAATGATGATGTTATACTGGAATAACAAGTATGTAGCCGATTAATTTTTCAAAGTAAAACAAACATTTTAGCACTCTAAAATCATAAAAAAATATAATTCTATGATTTTAGAGTGTTTCTTTTTTGAAAATGCCTATCAAATATTCATTTACAGAACACATCATTGGTTGATTAGAACAATTTAACTACTTTTGGAGCATCAAAAAAATGTATCAATGAGCATTACGAAACACAACTGGACAAAAGACGAAATAATCGCAATATATAATAAACCTATGATGGACTTGCTGTATGAAGCAGCAACACTTCATAGACAAAACCATGATCCAAACGTAGTACAGGTATCTACACTGTTATCTATTAAAACGGGAGGATGCCCTGAAGATTGTGGTTATTGCCCACAGGCTGCGCGTTATAACACCGGAGTTGAAGGAAACGACTTAATGAGTGTAAGTCAGGTAAAAGCTCAGGCTTTGCGTGCTAAATCAAGCGGATCATCTCGTGTTTGTATGGGAGCTGCTTGGAGAAACGTAAAAGACGGAGCAGAATTTGATCAGGTATTAGAAATGGTTCGTACCATCAATAAGCTGGACATGGAAGTTTGTTGTACTTTGGGTATGATCACCGAAAATCAGGCACAACGACTGGCAGAAGCTGGTTTATATGCTTACAATCACAATTTAGATACTTCTGAAGAATATTATAAAGATGTCATCTCAACCCGTGGTTTTGAAGACCGTTTAGAAACGATCGAAAATGTTCGTAAAACCAATGTTACGGTTTGTAGCGGAGGTATTATTGGAATGGGCGAAAGTATTGAAGACAGAGCAGGAATGCTTGTAGCGCTTTCTACCTTAAATCCACAACCGGAATCTGTGCCAATTAATGCTTTGGTTGCCGTGGAAGGAACGCCTATGGAAGATGAAAAACCTGTTGAAATCTGGGAAATGATTCGTATGGTTGCTACAACAAGAATTGTAATGCCGGACACACAAGTTCGTTTGTCTGCAGGAAGAACCAATATGAGCCGCGAAGGACAGGCAATGTGCTTTTTTGCCGGAGCAAATTCTATTTTTGCCGGAGATAAATTGCTTACAACACCAAACCCTGATGTTCACGAAGACATGAAAATGTTCGAATTATTAGGATTGAATCCACAAAAACCTTTTACAAAAGTTTCGCAACCAAAAACGGTTGAAGCAGCTGACTCTCAATTTGTCCCACTGGGTGAAAAACCAAAGTGGTCAAGACCGGGGCATAGCATTGAAAGAAATCTTGAAGCTTCAGGTAAAGCAAAAGTTTAACATAAAGATTTTATAAATCTCAAATACTATTTTAAATTGCTTTTGGCTTAAGGTCAAAAGCAATTTTTTTATTTAGGAAAATGAGAAAGGAAAATCTCAAGATCTGATTCTATTTACAAATTTTACAATTGTATCAAGTCTGACTAAGGAAGGATCTTCCCTTGTTACGTTCATCAGTATTAATAAAGTGTGTGTTTTTGAATAATCACGCAAAGACGCGAAAACGCAAAGTTTTTTCTCTTTGTCTGACTTCGACTTCGCTCAGTCTGACAAAGAGAAATCTTTATTTAGGAAGGTATTTAGAATACTTGTTTTAACTATAAAGGAGTTTCAAAGTTTTTTTAACCTTTATCTTACTCTGCCTCTGTACCTTTGAACCTGAAAATTATTCCTCGCAAAGTCGCAGAAACGCAAAGTTTGATTCTTTGCAATACTGCGACTCTGCAAGAAAAACAAGTCATCGCACTCGCTTTAACTTTTAAAACATCACTTTCTTAATTGATACTGTATTATTCTCTAACTTAACTTTTACAAAAAGAAGCTGATCCTGAGATTTTAAATTTACAATTTGAAAAGCCGGATCATTAATCGCTGATTTTTTATAAATCATGTTTCCGCTTACATCAAAAATAAGAATCTCACTAATTGTACTTTCAGAAGCATTGATATTGATTATTTTATCTTTTGCGCTTACAATAATCTCTTTTCCTTTATTTTCAAACTCGCCAACTCCCAATGATTTGTTGACATAACGCAATATAAAACGATCGTCAAAGACACCTATTCCGGTTGAAAACTTATAATCACTTTCTCTTAAATCATGTACTTGTCCGGTTATTTTATCTTCGATATAAATGGCCTGATGTACCAAATTCCCATCGGAATCATCTATAGAAATAGTAAAATCACTTACAATTGCAGAACGATATCCCAAAGGAATTGTATCGGTGTCTAAAAAAGGCAGCGCACGCCCTTGGATAACATATTTTTTGTTACTGTTAATACTGTAAAAATCCAAAAACGGATTTCCGTCAAGTGTTACACCATCAAATCTATTATCATGACCGTTTGTTGCTCCTTCTACATAACCAATCAGCAATTGTTTAAATGCTCCTTCCTCATTTTCCAGATCAAGCCATATGCGGTGTCGCTCTAAATCGGTATTTTTTGAAGTATTTTTTATTTTAAAAAACTGACTGTTATCCGCACCCCCCAACCTCATTGCATTAGTAAAAGCGACCGTTCCGGCACTAACCGTTGTGGCGAAAAAAGATTGTCCTGCCCCAATTTTACCCGTTGGTTTAACCCCGGCATCCGTAGCCGGATTATCCGTATGCCCGGGATCACTTTTTGCAGATATTGCTACACCTCCAACAACATTATAACTCGCATAATCATCTGCGTTGTATTTATATGGCCCTACTCTACCTATAGGCGTATTATGAGTCCAGAAAAAGATAGTTCCATCCAGAAAAGAATTTGCAGGTAAAAAAAGATCCGCGTCCAAAGCAGAAGGATATGGATTTCCGATTAAATAAAAGTTACCCGCATCCATTGTTTCTCCGGACAAAGCACCATTGTTTGGAGCGCCAACAAATTGAGCTGTATAATCGGCTCTTACCGTATTTGAATAACTTTGAGGTCCACGAATAATATAACCTTTACCAATTATCATTTCGGTATTGGAACTGGTCATCACCCAGTTTGTTCCATTAAAACTAAAATATTTATCGGATAACGTTAAGGGTGACACATCTACTAATTTTTGTGGACTCACCGGTGTTGACCAATAAATATAATCGTATATAAAAATCTGTTTACCTGTACGTTTGTAACTAATAGAGCCCGAATTCAGTAACGGATTATCATTTGCCTGAACTAAACTTGCATTATTCTCAAACAGTAATTCCGTTCCCGGTGCTGAATCAACAGTTAATGCATTAGTTACCGTTAGCGTGTTTAATGCATTTATGGTCACTTTTTTCCCTGCATTTACTTTACAGGTACAACTGTTTATATCTCCTGTTGTCGCATAATCGTCAGCAAAGATAATATTATGATTTATTGTTGGTGTTCCACCCGACCAGCCTCCTGCTATAGTGTAAGTATTTGTTACAAGTGGATTTATAACTATATTCGATAAGGGTGGTGAAGCACAACTACCACTATATTGAACAATAAAATTATAGGTTCCGGGTGCAAGTCCGGTAATTGTATATGTTGTTGGATCAGGCCCAGCACCTCCCGCATAAGTATTGGGGAAAGAACCGCTTTGCGTTATCGTATAATTACTCATATTGGGCAATCCATTTAAAACTAACGTACCGGTCGGCGTTAGACATGTTGGATCAGTAATTCCTCCATTAACGGGCGCAGTTGGTTGTGGAATTATTGTGATAGTAGCAGAACCACCTGTAAATGCTGAACTTCGAACACAAGTATCAGCTCCGGTTACAGAAACCAAAGTATACGTTGTAGAAGTTGTAACCGGAGTGGTAAAAGTCGCAAAAGCAACACCACTGGTCACATTAGTCTGCGTACGATCTGCTCCGCCATTTTCTTTATAAACCACTGTATAAGGACCTGTACCCGCGGTTGCTGTAAAAGTTAATTGCCCAGCTCCCGTCGCACAAAACGGACCATTGGCTGTTAAACTACCTTGTGGTAGTGGATTGACCGTAATTGTCGCCGAACCACCGGTAAAGCCGGAGCTTCGAACACAGGTATCTGCCCCTGTTACAGAAACTAAAGTATAAGTCGTAGAACTCGTAACCGGAGTCGTAAAAGTTGTAAAAGCAGTACCACTGGTAACATTAGTCTGTGTACGATTGGCACCACCATTTTCCTGATAGACTACTGTATAAGGACCTGTTCC